>JBOHEP010000115.1:0-3862 GCA_050701075.1 Pseudonocardia sp.
CCCCCGCCTGGTGGCGGGGGCCCACTATGAGAAATGTTTGATGTCGGCGGCGACCTACTCTCCCACACCCTGGCGGGTGCAGTACCATCGGCGCTGGAGGGCTTAGCTTCCGGGTTCGGGATGGGACCGGGCGTTCCCCCTCCGCCACAACCACCGACAACACTATTCACGAATCTGAACCACCACCAACGAACTGGTTGTGCGCTCAGGGTCACACAGTGGATGCGAACAAAATGTTGTGAACAAGCCCTCGGCCTATTAGTACCAGTCAACTCCACCCCTCACAGGGCTTCCATCTCTGGCCTATCAACCCCATGGTCTGTGGGGAGCCTTAACCACGCAAGGTGGTGGGAGACCTCATCTTGGAACGAGCTTCCCGCTTAGATGCCTTCAGCGGTTATCCCTTCCGAACATAGCCAACCAGCCATGCCCCTGGCGGGACAACTGGCACACCAGAGGTTCGTCCGTCCCGGTCCTCTCGTACTAGGGACAGCTTTCCTCAAGTCTCCTGCGCGCGCGGCGGATAGGGACCGAACTGTCTCACGACGTTCTAAACCCAGCTCGCGTACCGCTTTAATGGGCGAACAGCCCAACCCTTGGGACCTACTCCAGCCCCAGGATGCGACGAGCCGACATCGAGGTGCCAAACCATCCCGTCGATATGGACTCTTGGGGAAGATCAGCCTGTTATCCCCGGGGTACCTTTTATCCGTTGAGTGACACCCCTTCCATACGGTGGTGCCAGATCACTAGTCCCAACTTTCGTTCCTGTTCCACATGTGCGTGTCACAGTCAAGCCCGCTTATACACTTACACTCACCACCTGATTACCAACCAGGCTGAGCGGACCTTTGGGCGCCTCCGTTACTTTTTGGGAGGCAACCGCCCCAGTTAAACTACCCACCAGGCACTGTCCCCCGCCCAGATCATGGGCGTGGGTGAGGCAACCAACACGATCAGAGTGGTATTTCACCATACGACTCCACCCGAACTAGCGTCCGGGTTTCCCAGTCTCCCACCTATACTACACAAACCGAACCAGACACCAATACCAAGCTGTAGTGAAGGTCCCGGGGTCTTTCCGTCCTGCCGCGCGTAACGAGCATCTTTACTCGTAGTGCAATTTCACCGAGCCTATGGTTGAGACAGTAGGAAAGTCGTTACGCCATTCGTGCAGGTCGGAACTTACCCGACAAGGAATTTCGCTACCTTAGGATGGTCATAGTTACCACCGCCGTTTACCGGCGCTTACATTCACAGCCCCGCCACCCCAAAAGGGGCAACTCACCGTTCCTGTTAACGTTCCGGCACCGGGCAGGCGTCAGTCCATATACAGCGCCTCACGGCTTAGCATGGACCTGTGTTTTTAGTAAACAGTCGCTTTCCCCTACTCACTGCGACCACCACCAGCTCCAGAAGTAAATTCTTTCACCAGCAATGGCCCCCCTTATCCCGAAGTTACGGGGGCATTTTGCCGAGTTCCTTAACCATAGTTCGCTCGAACGCCTCAGTACATTTGTACCTGACTACCTGTGTCGGTTTAGGGTACGGGCCGCACAACACCATCGCTAGAGGCTTTTCTTGACAGCTTAGGATCACCAACTTCACCTCAACGGCTCCACATCACGCCTCACCCATCACGAACCACGGATTTACCTATAGTTCAGGCCACACGCTTGTCCCGGCACAACCACCGGCCGGGTCTGGCTACCTACCTGCGTCACCCCATCACTGAACACCACACACCCACCACACCGAAACCTTCCAGACAACAACCACCCGAAAGTGATCACCACCCGGCAGGGCCGGTACGTTATGACATATGATGCTATGGGTCGGTTTCGTGCGGGTACGGGAATATCAACCCGTTATCCATCGACTACGCCTGCCGGCCTCGCCTTAGGCCCCGACTAACCCTGGGCGGACGAACCTGGCCCAGGAACCCTTAGTCAATCGGCGGCACAGATTCCCACTGTGCTTTCGCTACTCATGCCTGCATTCTCACTCCACCGGACTCCACAACTAGATCACTCCGCTGCTTCACCGTCCGATGAACGCTCCCCTACCCAACACCACACCCACACACCAAAAGCGAACTCCTCATGCGAGGCTTAAAATTGTGGTATTGCCGCAGCTTCGGCGGTGTACTTAAGCCCCGCTACATTATCGGCGCCCGACCACTTGACCAGTGAGCTATTACGCACTCTTTCAAGGATAGCTGCTTCTAAGCCAACCTCCTGGTTGTCTACGCGACCGAACATCCTTTCCCACTAAACACACTCTTAGGGGCCTTAGCTGACGATCTGGGCTGTTTCCCTCTCGACTAGCGAACCTTCTCGCCCGCAGTCTCACTGCCACACTGAAGTTACCGGCATTCGGAGTTTAGCTGACCTAAGTAACCCACTCAGGCCCCGTAGCCAACCAGTGCTCTACCACCAGCAACCACCACATGACGCTGCACCTAAATGCATTTCGGGGAGAACCAGCTATCACGAAGTTTGATTAGCCTTTCACCCCTACCCACACCTCATCCCCCCCGTTTTCAACCGAGGTGGGTTCGGGCCTCCACACCGTCTTACCGGTACTTCACCCTGGACATGGGTAGATCACTTCGCTTCGGGTCTACAACATGCGACTCAACAGCACCTTTAACAGCACCAACGCCCTATTGGGACTCGCTTTCGCTACGGCTACCCCACACGGGTTAACCTCGCCACACACCATAACTCGCAGGCTCATTCTTCAAAAGGCACACCATCACCCCACACACAAAAGCGCATGAAAGCTCTGATGGCTTGTAGGCACATGGTTTCAGGTACTATTTCACTCCCCTCCCGGGGTACTTTTCACCATTCCCTCACGGTACTAATTCACTATCGGTCACCAGGAAGTATTTAGGCTTACCAGATGGTCCTGGCAGATTCACAGCAGATTCCACGAGCCCGCTGCTACTTGGGACACACCGAAAGAAACACCCCACACGTTTTCAGTTACACGACTCTCACGCTCTACGGTCACCCTTCCCAGAGTGTTCACCTAACGCAAGGAGTATCCCCGACCACCCAGGCAGAATGATCAACAGTATCCCACAACCCCACACACACAACACCTGCCCGTTTCATACACGCGCGTGGTTTAGCCTGATCCGTTTTCGCTCACCACTACTAACGGAATCACTTTTGTTTTCTTCTCCTACGGGTACTGAGATGTTTCACTTCCCCGCGTTCCCCCCGCCACCCTATGAATTCAGATAACGGTAACAAGACATAACTCTTGTCAGGTTTCCCCATTCGGACACCCTCGGATCAACGCTTAGCTGGCAACTCCCCGAGGTATAACGCAGCCTCTCACGTCCTTCATCGGCTCCTGGTACCAAGGCATCCACCATGTGCCCTTAAAAACTTAACCAACACAACACTCAAACTCGCTACACACCCACTATTCACACACCACAAACACCACGCCCCACAGGCACCAACACCACCCAACCACCAACACAACGTTGATCGGATGTGGTATCTGCCATGTGAAACCTGAGAAACCAACACAACCCAAGACCAAAACCCCAGGAAGGTGTTGTTTCAGGACCCAACAGTGCCCCCACCAGGCAAAGCCCGGTGAGGAAAGTTTGTGTCATAACGTTGCGCACCGCAATGATAAAACAATGAGCGGGACACATAGAAAAAAGACACCCAACGAAACCAGCCCACTACAGGCCACCACACGAAACGATCAGAAACCGCACCGTGGGGTCCGGGGCTCGGCCCCGGAATGGAATAACGAAGGAGTCCCGGCTTGCGCATTTCGCAAGCACACTCGTCCCAACTCCTTAGAAAGGAGGTGATCCAGCCGCACCTTCCGG
>JBOHEP010000116.1:0-8777 GCA_050701075.1 Pseudonocardia sp.
CCGACGGCGACGGCATCGAGCTGGCCAAGTCCAACATCCTCATGCTCGGTCCCACGGGTTGCGGCAAGACCTATCTCGCGCAGACGTTGGCCAAGCTCCTCAACGTCCCGTTCGCGATCGCCGACGCCACGGCGCTCACCGAGGCCGGCTATGTGGGCGAGGACGTCGAGAACATCCTGCTCAAGCTCATCCAGGCCGCCGACTACGACGTCAAGCGGGCCGAGACCGGCATCATCTACATCGACGAGGTCGACAAGATCGCCCGGAAGTCGGAGAACCCGTCGATCACCCGCGACGTCTCCGGCGAGGGTGTGCAGCAGGCCCTGTTGAAGATCCTGGAGGGCACCACGGCGAGCGTGCCGCCGCAGGGCGGTCGCAAGCACCCGCACCAGGAGTTCATCCAGATCGACACGACGAACGTGCTGTTCATCGTGGCCGGCGCGTTCGCCGGGCTGGAGAAGATCATCGGCGATCGGGTCGGCCGGCGCGGGTTGGGCTTCGGCGCCGACATCCGTTCCAAGAAGGACGTTGACGCGGCTGAGAGCTTCGGCGACACCATGCCGGAGGACCTCATCAAGTTTGGGTTGATCCCCGAGTTCATCGGCCGTCTGCCGGTGGTCGCGTCGGTGACGTCATTGGACAAGGAAGCCCTGGTCAAGATCCTCACTGAGCCCCGCAACGCCCTGGTGAAGCAGTATCACAAGCTGTTCGAGATGGACGGTGTGGAGCTGGAGTTCACCGGCGACGCGCTGGAGGCGGTGGCCGACCAGGCCATCTTGCGTGGCACGGGTGCCCGGGGCCTGCGGGCGATCATGGAAGAGGTGCTGCTGCCGGTCATGTACGACATTCCCAGCCGCGACGACGTGGCCAAGGTGGTCGTCACCGAGCAGACGGTGCGGGAGAACGTCAACCCCACGATCGTCCCGCGGGTTCCCGCCCGCCGAGAGCGTCGGGAGCGGTCCGCCTAGCCGGGTCCGATCCGCCAGAGTCGGCAGGCAAGCCCGTGCACGAGAAGCTCCACCAGGTGCCCTACGCGGTGCAGCAGGTGCGGCGGAAGTCGTCGTCTGCGAGGCTCTGGACCGTGGCGGCCGCGCCGGTGAGCAGTCAGCGACCGAGCGGGCACCGTGGTCGAGTGCGGTGCGGATGGTGGCGATGGCCTCGACCCGGTCGGGCGGACCGTAGGCGTAGCTCATCCCCATGCATCCAAGACCGAGCGGGAACAGGGCCGGCCCGCTCCGGCCGATGGTGCGGTTGATCGTGTTCACCATGATGTCGCTCCCATTTCGTGGTTCGGATCCCGGGCATGCCGGGGCCAACCACCGGAGTCGGCGGAGGCGAGGTGCAGCTCGTGAGCACTGACCCCGGCCGACGCGGCGACCTGGGCGATGGTCAGCTCGGCTGGCAGCTCCGCCGGTAGATCGAGGAGGCACACCAGCTCCTGCGACAACGGCGGCGGATCCGGTGGGGCGGCAGAGTCCACCAGATCCCGTCGTTGTTCGGTTGCCGCAGTCATGCCGCCTCCTTCCGTGCGTCCCGGTGCCGTGAGGTCGGCGCCGTTGTTCGTCGTGAACCGACGCTGCGGCTTCGAGCGCGGTCGAACGCAAGCCCTCGCAGTCGGAGGTGTCTGATCCGGGCGTCAACCGGCGACATCCAGGTCTGCGACGACCTTCGTCGGTCGCACCCGAACCAGCAGCTCGCCGGGTGCCCCGTTGCGGCGGCCGAACTCCTCGGCGCGGTCGGCGCCCATGTAGCGGGCGCCGATCGCGGTTGCCGATCGCATCAGCTCGTCGGGGTCCTCTGAGACCTCAGCTCTGCCCTGGACCTGCACGAACGCGTACGGCGGTTCCTCCAGATCGACGCACAGCACCAGGCGTGGGTCACGGGCGATGGCCCGTTCCTTGGCGGTGTCGCGGCCGGTGGTGAACAGCAGGTCGTGGCCGTCGAGTACGAACCAGATCGGTGCGACCAGGGGCCGGCCGTCGGCAGCGACGTAGCCGAGCTTGCCGGTGCGCGTGCCCTGGGAGAGAAAGGCGCGGATCTCGGGGCGCAGGATGGTCATGACGGCCAGCCTAGGTTCATGGCACCGGACCGCGCGGTGGAGCAGGATCGGGCGATGCGAACGGTCTGTGGCGTGGCCCGACAGGTCCAGCGGCTCTTCGGGAGCGGTGGGCTGCCGGTGGTTCCCGTCGCCGAGGTCAGGCCGCCGCCCGGGGGTCGCACGCCGTTGGTGACCGATCGGATCGGCGAGCAGCGCCGCGCCGGTGCCCGGCTCGACCAGGTCGACGGCACGACGTGCGGGAGTGCGGTGCTCGTCGCCCTGGCCGCGTGGGCCGATCCGAACGAGCTGGCCCGGCTCGACGGCTCCGGGTTCGGTGCCCGCTACGACGCGCGGCAGAAGCAGGTGCACGGCGAGACGAACCGGCTCTGGCCCCAGGCGATGGGAACCACCCCGTGGGCGATGGCGCAGTGGATGCGCCGCAACGTGGCGGCGGCGGGGCTCTACCGCGTCCGGCTTGTCGACGACGTCTCCTTCGACGACGTCGCGCACGTGGTCGCCGCCGTCGACGCCGCGCTGGTGAGTGGGCGCCCGGTGCCGTTGCTGGTCGGGCAGTTCGTGCCGCGGCACTACGTGTTGGCCCTTGGCGGCCACGAGGGTGGCTGGCGGGTCTACGAGCCGTCCAGCGGCTCCGTGCGGGTACTGGACCCAGCTCGAACAGGCGCGCGCACACTGGCTCCGGTCCTGGGCTTCGATCGCCTACACGCCGCACTCCTCCCCACCTGATCCGCGAGGGTGGGTGGGGCTGGGGGGAGGGAGGTCGGTCGCAGGCGGCTCGTAGAATCACGTGGGTGACCGAGACTCTTCCGCCGCGAACCGACCTCCCCGCCCAGTGGAACCCGGGCGAGGTAGAGGCCGGTATGTACCGCCGGTGGGTGGACGCGGGCTACTTCGAGGCCGACCCGAGCAGCGACAAGCCGCCGTTCTGCATCGTCATCCCGCCCCCGAACGTCACCGGCAGCCTGCACATCGGGCATGCGTTCGAGCACACGCTGATCGACGTCCTGATCCGGCGCCGCCGCATGCAGGGCTACGAGACGCTGTGGCTGCCAGGGATGGACCACGCCAGTATCGCGGTGCACGCGCTCGTCGAAAAGGCGCTGGCCGTGGAGGGTACGAGTCGTCGGGAGCTGGGCCGCGAGGCGTTCATCGAGCGCACCTGGGAGTGGAAGGCCGAGCACGGCGGAGCGATCCTGGCCCAGATGCGGCGCCTCGGCGAGAGCGTCGACTGGTCCCGCGAGCGGTTCACCATGGACGAGGGCCTCAACAGGGCCGTCGTCGCGATCTTCAAGCGGCTCTTCGACGACGGCCTGATCTACCGTGCCGAGCGGATGGTCAACTGGTCACCGGCCCTGCGCAGCGTGCTGTCCGACATCGAGGTCGAGCACCGTGAGGTCGAGGGCGAGCTCGTCTCGATGCGTTACGGCTCCCCCGAGGAGGGGGCCGCGGACTCGATCGTGGTGGCCACCACCCGCGTCGAGACGATGCTCGGCGACACCGCCGTCGCCGTGCATCCCGACGACGAGCGGTACGCACACCTGGTTGGCCGGGAGATCGAGTTGCCGCTGGTCGGCCGGCGCATCCCGGTCGTGGCGGACTCCCACGTCGACGCGGCATTCGGCACGGGCGCGGTCAAGGTCACCCCGGCGCACGACCCCAACGACTTCGAGATCGCCCGTCGGCATGGCCTGTCGATGCCTTCGATCATGGACGAGACCGGGGCGATCACCGGTACCGGCACCGAGTTCGACGGGATGGACCGGTTCGCCGCTCGCGTCGCCGTTCGTGAGGCACTGCGCGCGCAGGGCCGGATCGTCGAGGAGAAGCGGCCCTACCTGCACAGCGTGGGCCACTCGTCGCGCGGACCCAAGGAACCGATCGAGCCGCGGCTGTCCTTGCAGTGGTTCGTGAACGTCGGGCCGCTGGCCCGGGCGGCGGGCGACGCGGTGCGCGACGGTCGGGTCGCGGTGCACCCGCCGGAGATGGAACCGCGCTGGTTCGCCTGGGTCGACAACATGCATGACTGGTGTATCTCACGCCAGCTCTGGTGGGGCCACCGGATCCCCGTCTGGTACGGCCCCGGCGGCGAGGTGATCTGCCTCGGCCCGGACGAGGAACCGCCCGCGGGCTGGGCCCAGGACGAGGACGTCCTCGACACGTGGTTCTCCTCGGGCCTGTGGCCGTTCTCCACACTCGGCTGGCCGGAGCGCACGGCCGATCTGGCGCGTTTCTATCCCACGTCGGTCCTGTTCACCGGCTACGACATCCTGTTCTTCTGGATCGCCCGGATGATGATGTTCGGGATCTACGCGATGGACGGCGAGGCACCGTTTCACACCATCGCCTTGCACGGAATGCTGCGCGACGAGCACGGCAAGAAGATGTCGAAGTCGGCAGGCAACACCGTCGACCCGGTGGAGTGGATGGATCGCTACGGTACCGACGCGCTGCGGTTCGCCATGGCGCGGGGCGCAAACCCCGGCACCGACACGCCGATCGGTGAGGACGCGGTGCAGGCCGCGCGCAACTTCACCACCAAGCTGTGGAACGCCACCCGGTTCGCGCTGGTCAACGGGGCATCGCCGGCGCTGCCGCTGGCCCCGGGACACGAGCGCACCGACGCCGACGCCTGGGTCCTTGGCCGGCTGCGTGAGGTGCGCGAGGAGACCGACGTGCTGCTGGAGGACTTCCAGTTCGCCAAGGCCACCGAGGTGCTCTACCACTTCACCCGCGACGAGTTCTGCGACTGGTACGTGGAGCTGTCCAAGGCCCAGCTCGGCGACGACAGCACCGCCGACGGCACGCGGGCGGTCCTCGGCCACGTGCTCGATGTGCTGCTGCGGTTGCTGCACCCGATCATCCCGTTCGTCACCGAGGCGCTGTGGACGGCGCTGACCGGCGGCGAGTCGGTGGTCATCGCGCCGTGGCCGGTCGATGCCGGGGCACCGTCGGATCCGGGTGCGGCATGGCGCGTCGCCGACGTCCAGAAGCTGATCACCGAGATCCGCGGGTTCCGCACCGAGCAGGGCCTGCCCGATCGTCGCCGCGTCGCGGCCACGGTCCGCGGCCTCGATGCCGTGGGTCTGTCGGCGTCCGGGCCGGGCGGGGCCACCGTCGCGTTGCGCACGCTGGCCCGGCTGGACGAGCCGGGTGCCGGGTTCACGCCCACGGCAACGGTGGAGGTCGCGCTCCCCACCGGCACAGTGCACATTGACGTCGACACCTCAGGTGCGATCGACGTGCCCGCCGAGCGCGCGCGGTTGGGCCGCGACCTCGTCGCCGCACAGAAGGAGCTGGAGCAGACGGACAAGAAGCTGGGCAACCCGAAGTTCACCGAGCGCGCGCCGGTCGAGGTGGTGGACGGCATCCGGTTCCGACGGGACGTGGCGGCGGCGGACACCGAGAGAATCATGGGACGGCTCGCGGCGCTGCCCGACTCGTGACGCGCCGGGGCGGGGGACCCGCGGGCGACGGTCCCGGGGGCGACGGTCCCGGAGGTGACGGTTTCGGGGGCGATGGTCCCGGGGGCGATGGTCCCGGGGGTGACGGTCCCGGGGGCGATGGTTTCGAGGGCGATGGTCCCGGGAGCGATGGTTTCGAGGGCGATGGTCCCGAGGGCGACGGTTTCGAGGGCGAAGGCGACGTGCCCGCACCCGAGGACGCGGTGCTCTCGCACGTCCTCGACGCGATCCGCGGTACCGACTCGCCCGACGTCGTGCCCGCGTCGTCCTCGGTGGTCGGGTTCGCCGAGTTCCTCACCGTCGAAGCCCAGCTCGACAAGCGGTGGCCCGAGACGATCATGGAGCCCTCGCTCGACCGGATCGCGGCCCTGGTCGACGTGCTGGGCGACCCGCATCGCGGCTACCCCGTCGTGCACCTGACCGGCACCAACGGCAAGACCTCGACGGCCAGGATGGTCGACACGCTGCTCGTCGAGATCGGGCTGCGCACCGGGCGATACATCAGCCCGCATTTGCAGCGGGCCACCGAGCGGATCAACCTCGACAACCGCCCGGTCACCCCCGAGCGGTACGTCGAGATCTACCGGGACGTCGCCCCGTTCGTCGACCTGGTCGACGCGAAGCAGGCGACGGCGTTGTCGAAGTTCGAGGTGCTCACCGCAATGGCCTTCGCCGCGTTCGCGGACGCACCGGTGGAGGCCGGGATCGTGGAGGTCGGGCTGGGCGGGCGCTGGGACGCGACCAACGTCGTCGACGGTGACGTCGCGGTGATCACCCCGATCGGGGCGGACCACGTGGAGTTCCTCGGGGCCGACATGCTCGGTGTCGCCCGGGAGAAGGCCGGGATCATCAAGCCCGGCGCGGTGGCGGTGTTCGCGGCGCAGGACCCGGCTGTGGCACAGGTGCTGCTCGAACGCTGCGTCGAGGTCGGGGCGCAGGTGGCCCGGGAGGGCGAAGAGTTCGGTGTGCACAGCCGTGAGATCGCCGTGGGCGGGCAGCGGATCGCCCTTCGGGGGCTCTCCGGCACCTTCGACGACATCTTCCTGCCGCTGCACGGTGAGCATCAGGCCGGCAACGCCGCGCTCGCCCTGGCCGCCGTCGAGGCGCTGATCGGAGCCGGGCCGGCGCAGCCGTTGGATCCCGACGCGGTGCGCGCCGCGTTCGCCGCCGTGACCGCACCTGGGCGGCTGGAGCGGCTCGCCGCCGGAGCGGGGGTGCCGACCATGATGGTCGACGCGGCTCACAATCCACACGGTGCCCGGGCGCTCGCCGCGGCTCTGCTCACCGAGTTCCGGTTCGCGCGGCTGATCGGGGTGGTCGCCGTGATGCGCGACAAGGACGCCCGCGGGTTGCTCGTCGAGCTGGAGCCGGTGTTGCACGAGGTCGTGGTCACGGCTAGCTCCTCGCCGCGCGCGATGGATCCCGACGAGCTCGGTGCGCTCGCCGTGGAGATCTTCGGTGCCGACCGGGTCGGCGTCGAACCGGTGCTCGCCGACGCCGTCGAGCAGGCCGGGGAGCTGGCCGAGGAGGGTGGGGAGTCCGGCGTCGGAGTGATCGTCACTGGTTCGGTGGTGACGGCCGGGGAGACGCGCACGCTGTTCGACAAGGAACCGCCATGAGCGCGCCGGATCCGATGAGGGGCGTGCGCGGGGTGTTCGCCGCCACACTGGCGCTGGAGGCGATCGTCGTCCTGCTCGCGCTGCTCGTGCTCGCGAAGTTCGCGCCCCCGAGTAGCGCAGGGACAGCGGGCACCGGTGCCACCCCGTTGGGCGTCGGGGTGATCGTGGCGCTGGCCGTCGCGATGATCGTCGCCGCCGGGCTGCAGCGCCGGCCGTGGGGCCTGGGCCTCGCGCTCGCGCTGCAGGTGGTGATGATCGCGTGCGGGCTGATCGTACCGGCGCTCGCCATCACCGGTGTGGTGTTCGCGCTGGTGTGGGGCGGCTTGCTGCTGCTGCGCCGCGACGTTGCGGGCCGGATGGCGCGCGGCGAGCTACCCGGCCGGCAACAGTGACCGTCTCGGGACGGGTGATGCGGCCGGACCCGTAGCGAGCCGGGCCCGGGGAGGACATCTGAGCATGGACGCACCGACCTCGCCCCACCGCGCCGTGCTCCATCGGCCTGTCACCCCGATGGTGTTCGGCCTCGGCGCGATACGCTCTCGCGTGTGATTGAACGCACCCTGGTCCTGGTCAAGCCCGACGGCGTCGAGCGCAAGCTGATCGGCGAGGTCCTCGCCCGCATCGAACGCAAGGGGCTCGACGTGGTGGCTCTCGAGCTGCGCACCGTCGACCGTGAGCTGGCCGCCCAGCACTACGCCGAGCACGACGGCAAGTCGTTCTTCGGCGAGCTGCTCGAGTTCATCACCTCCGGTCCGCTGCTCGCCGCCGCCGTCCAGGGTCCGCGGGCCATCGCCGCGTGGCGCCAGCTCGCCGGTGGCACCGACCCGGTGGAGAAGGCCACGCCCGGGAGCATCCGCGGCGACTTCGGTCTGGAGACCCAGTCGAACCTGGTGCACGGCTCGGACTCCGTGGAGTCGGCGGAGCGGGAGATCAAGCTCTGGTTCCCGCACCTGTGACGGTGGCTGAGCGTTCGTCAGCGGTCCGTGCCTCGTGCATGAGGTGCGCCCCGTGACGGACATCTACACCTGGTGGGGTGGCCGCCATCGCGTGGTCCCGCTGCGGTGCGCGGCTGCGGGCAGGCCGGGCAGACCACGAATCCGCCCAGGAGCCACTGTCCCCGCTCGATAGCCTCGGCCGCCCCGCAGCCTTACGGGAGGCCCCGCCGGAGCTGATCGGTCGCGAGGGGTGGAAACAGGTCTTCGAGGGCTGAGCCGACTCGGCGCCGGCCGGGCCTAATGATCGGCGATCTGGAACCGGGAGCCGCATCGAACGCGGCCGCGGGTTCCCAGAAGCTGATCTCCGTATGGGGGGGGGTCACCGCGTCACAAGATGTCTTGCCATGATCGGCATCCGGGAACCGCTACCCGTGACAGGTGCGACTCGCCGTTCCAAGGCGACGATCTCCCGGCCGTCCCCTTCATACGGGGATTCCGGTGGATCATCGAACCCATGGGGTGCCGTGGCGGGTCGGCCGCCGCAGGCCGGTGTCGCCGCCGGGCTACGGCGCGGCCGTCCCCGGTTGTGCACGCTTCTTGTCGGTGCCCCGGGTTACCGTCGGCTTGTGTCAGATGCACTGGTCCAGGCGCGGGGTCTGCGCAAGCGCTTCGGTGAGTTCGAGGCCGTGCGAGGGATCGACCTCGA
>JBOHEP010000117.1:0-2587 GCA_050701075.1 Pseudonocardia sp.
GCGCGTCCGCGCGCCGGTTCTCGCGACGCAGCCATTCGCCGTACACGAGCTGAGCGCGGGCTAGGTGAAGCGCGACGCGGTGGGGGGCCAGCCGGGTGATCGCCTCCTCGTAGAGCGCTCCGGCCGAGGGGCCGGTGGTGAGCAACGCGCGCGAGCGGGCTTCCATGCCGAGGGCCCATCCGGTGCCGCTTGCTTGTGTTCGCTCGCTCAGCCGCTCGAGGGCCGAGGCGGCGAGCTGCGGGCGCTCACTGCGGACGGCCGCCTCGACGAGCTCCACCAAGGCCAAGGCGTACAGGCCGAGTCCCTCGTGCGCGGAGCCCCGCTCCGCTGCGACAAGCGCTTCCTCATAGCGGCCGAGGCCATTGAAGAGCACCGCGCTCGAGCACTCGATCATGCTCAGCGCCAGGCCTTGGCCCCGGGCCGTCGCGTCCCGGCGGGCGGCGTCGATCAGGCGAACCGCGCGGCTCTCCTCGCCGCGATAGGCGGCGAGCATCGGCGCGGTGTAGATCAACGGCGCGTTGCCCGTCGCCTGCGTGATCGCGGAGGAGTCCTCCATCAGCGCTGACGCGGCGGCCAACTCACCAGCGTGCACGTGCACGCCGGCGCGGTGGAGGGCCGCGAGGGGAAGGACGCTCAGCGCGCCGGCCTCGCGCGCGAGCCGCTCGCCGCGGGTGGCCAGCTCATACCACAGCTCGTCGTCCCACAGATCCGATGCGATGCGGCACGCCAGCCAGAGCCATCGGTTCACCTCCGCGGTGCTCCCGTCGTCTTGGCGGAAGGCCTCCAGCGCTGCTTGTAGCGCCGGCACGGCATGGATGTAGCCGTGCGTGAACACCGTCGCCAGACCGGTCACGAGCAGGTCGATGGGCCCGGGTGGCTGCGACGCTGCCGGCATGGCCCGGGCAGCCGCGGCGAGCTCCCGTACGTCTCGGGCTTTGCTGAGGCGCCCGGCGTAGATCGCCGCTGCGAGCGCTTCGAGGTAGGTCTCGCGTGCCAGCCCGGAGTCCAGCGGAACCAAGCGCTTGGCGGCGTCGAGCAGCAGCGGCAGGGCCTCGTTGCCGCGCTGGCGAGCGAACGCGATCTGCGCACGCAGCCGCTGCAGCCGGGCGCGCTGGAGCTCGTCGAGGGGGCCGAGCTCCGCGGTGGCCAGCAGCGCGCCCGCGACGTCGGGCGCGCCCGCCTCCAGCTTGGCCTCGGCGGCGGCGAGCGCTCGCGCTGCGCGAAGCGCGGGATCGGGACTCAGCTCGGCCGCGCGCTCCAGGAACGCAGCCGCCGCCGCAACGCCGCCGCGGCCCTGCGCCCGACCGGCCGAGTGCTCCAACTCCACGGCGACCGCCCCATCGAGGCCCGCCGTCGCGTGCGCGCGATGCCATGCCCGCCGATCGGGATCCACGCCGGGATCGGTCGCCTCGGCCAGCGCGCGATGCGCCACGCGGCGGTCGGGCTGGGGTGCCGCCCGGTAGACCGCCGAGCGCACCAGCGGATGGCGGAATCGCACGCGAGCACCGAGCTCGATCAGGCCGGCGGCCTCGGCCGGGGCGATCGCGTCGGCTCCGATGCCGAGTCGCTCAGCCGCGCGCCAGAGCAGCGGCACGTCGCCGACCGGCTCGGCCGCCGCCGTGAGCAGCAGTTGTTGTGTCTCGAGCGGCAGCGACTCAACCCGCTGCAGGAAGCTCTGCTCGATGCGGCCTGCCAGCGCTCCTGCGTGGGAGACACCGAACCCGCCCGCTAGCTCAGCCGGCGTGAACCCACGGGGCAGCTCCAGCAGCGCAAGCGGGTTCCCGCGGGTCTCGGCGACGATGCGGTCGCAGACCCGCTCGTCCAGGCGCCCCCGGATCCCGGACGCCAGCAACAGACGTGCGTCGCTGTCCGCAAGACCCTCGACAACCAACTGCGGCAGGCCGGCGAACCCGTCGTCCTCGCTGTGCTCGCGGACCGCGAAGACCATGGCGAGTCTCTCCGCCTGCAAGCGCCGCGCCACGAACGCCAGCGCCTGCCCGGAAGCCCGATCGAGCCACTGCGCATCATCGACCAGGCACACCAGCGGACGCGCCTCGGCCGCCTCGGCCAGCAGGCTCAGGACCGCAAGCGCCACCAAGAACTGATCCGGGGCGGCGCCATCCTGTAACCCGAACGCCACCCGCAGCGCGTCCCGTTGGGGACCCGGGAGCCCCTCCAGCCCATCGAGCATCGGCGCGCACAGTTGATGCAGCCCGGCGAAGGCGAGCTCCATCTCGGACTGCACGCCGGCAGCTCGCGCGACGCGACACCCTGACGCCCGCTCGGCGACGTAGTCGAGCAGGGCGGTCTTGCCGACCCCCGCCTCGCCGCGCAGCACCTGCACCGCGCTGTGCCCGGCTCGGATGCGCGCCAGCTGCCGATCGAGCGCGTCGGTCTCGTTGCGGCGGCCTCGCAGCACCTAGCACCGCCCCGGACCGGAGGGTGCGCCGCGCGTGCTCGCGAAGGCCTGTCTCCCCATCTCCCCGCCTCGAAGGCCTACACCCGGCCCATGATGACCGACCAGGCACACCGGCCGGCGCGACCCGGGACCCAACGCGGGACTCCACCTGATGTGAGCGCGCCCGCG
>JBOHEP010000118.1:0-3051 GCA_050701075.1 Pseudonocardia sp.
GCGAACTACCTACTCGCCAAGAAGCCCTACCTGGCCTACCACGAGGCCCTCGCCGCGGGCTGGCCCATCGCCACCGGCATCATCGAAGGCGCCTGCCGCCACCTGGTCAAAGACCGCATGGACATCATCGGAGCCCGCTGGGGACTGTCCGGAGCCGAAGCCGTCCTCAAGCTCCGCGCCCTACACAGCAACGGCGACTTCGACACCTACTGGACCTACCACCTCCAACAAGAACACCACCGCGTCCACCCACACACCACCACCCCCTCGCAGCATGATCAAAGTCCCTTCAAAAGAGCCGCACCCTTCGGCGATAGGAGATCATCCGTTGTGATCGCCATTCTGGTGCTTAACTGTTGCCGGCCATGTGCGCATACCTCTCCGCCTCCACCGCCCAATAATGCACCACACACGGCCACCGATCCCGCGGCGTCCCCGTTCCCGGCATC
Source organism: Pseudonocardia sp. (assembly GCA_050701075.1). Classification (GTDB taxonomy): domain Bacteria; phylum Actinomycetota; class Actinomycetes; order Mycobacteriales; family Pseudonocardiaceae; genus Pseudonocardia. The sequence goes on from JBOHEP010000118.1 coordinate 450, forward strand.
GTGCATCCCCGGCACCGTCCCAGCTCGTCCGACGTATGAATCGCAAGTAGCCGCTCCGCTCCGCCCGGCTGGCTTGCTATGAATACCGCGACCACCCCAATGCACACGGCAACAACTCAATCGTGCGGGCGCTCGTGACACCAGCGCGGGAACGTCGCATCGATGTTGCATCGGCGCGCGTCATCTATCGTGAGGCGTGACGTCCGGATACGCTGCGCATCCGCTGGAACGCACTGTCAACGACGGAAAGGCTGCCCTCCTCCAATGCCCGGTCCCCGTCGCCGCCTCGCTGCCCGCAGGCGAAGCCGCGGCTACACGCAAGAGGATCTGGCCTACGCCCTCGGTGTCGACCGCTCGACTGTCGCCCGCTGGGAAGCCGGCGACACCGAGCCGCAACCATGGCTCCGGCGCACGCTCGTGCGGCTGCTTGCGGTGTCGATCGACGAGCTGGCAACACTCCTCGACGGGGATGTTCAGTCGCAGCCGCACCAACCGGAAGCGCAGCTCCCGCTCAGGACGCAGCCTGCGTCCATCAACGGCCGGATGCTCGAGCCTGACCATGTGCGATCCGCCCTCGATGCGATCGACGCGCAGTACGAGACCGCGCTGTCAGCAGCGCTACTTGCCGAGGCGGGCCGCTGCCACGCGGCCGTTTCGATGCTGCTTGACGCCGGCGGTACGACCGGTCATCGCCGAAGACTGCATCAGCTCGCCACCCGCTCAGCGATCTTGCTCAGCCAACTGGTGTGGGACGCCTCAGGCCGGCGCGACCACGGCACGTCCTTGCAGTACTGCGCAGCGGCCGCCGCCCACGCTGAAGCCTGCGGTGATGCTCTGGCTGACGCGCAGATCGAACTCCGCCGGACGTTCATCGCACTCTACAGCGTCGGCAGGCGGCCCGATCCGGCTGTTGCCCTGGTCACAGCCGAGACGGCACGCGACAAGAGCCAGCCGCTCAGCAAGGCGCTGTGCGGCGTTGCCGAGCTGCACGTCGCCGAAGCGCTGGCACTCGGGCAGGAGTACCGGCGTTGCGAGCAAGCGCTCGGCCGGGCCGAGACCAGCTTCGGTCAGCAACGCGACGACGACCCCGCCATCGAGTCCTACGCACCTACCCAGCTCGGCCGTATGGCCGGATCGTGCTATCTGTTCCTCGGCGCACCAGAGCGAGCTGAGCCGCTGCTCACCCAGACCGCTAGCCTGCTGACCGACCGGCCGAAGACCCGCTCGCTCGTCCTCGGCAACGTTGCCCTGAGTCATCTTCGGCAACGGCAGGTCGATGCCGCCTGCGGCCGGCTGCACGAGGCAATCGACCTGATCGAGGAGAGCCGGGGTGGCGGCGGCCTGTCGGTGGTCTTCGCTGCCACGCGCGAGCTCTACCCGTGGCGCGGCGAACAGATTGTCCAGGACGTCACCGACCGTCTGCTCAGCCTGATGGCGCGGGGTTGACGGAGCGTAGGAGAAGGAACTCCACCGAAACCCGGAACCGGACGGTGCACCCCAGCGACGACGGACAAGGGGTACACGCAGCCGCAGCCGAGCCGCACGGGTACGACACGCCCCTTCCTGTCCAGAACCATAGGTGCGTGGAGAACGAGCAGTCATCGTCACGAGCAGCAGTACCAGCAACACCACCAACACCCGTAGCCGCCGCCAAAGCCGAGATCCGCCGCCGCGTCTGGCGGCGCCTCATCGATCACGGCGTCGGACTCGGTTCGGTCGTTGGTTCCATCCCGAACTTCGTTGGCAGCGATGCCGCAGCCGACCGGCTCGCTCCCCTCCCCGAGTGGCAGACCGCCCGCACCGTCATGGCCAATCCCGACTGGGCGCAAGAGCCAGTCCGACGCCGAGCCCTGCTAGACGGCAAGCTCCTGTTCATGGCGGTACCGGGTCTCGCCGGGCCTGATCCATTCTACCGGCTGGATCCAGCGACACTCGGTGCGGACGTTGCCCGCGCAGCTGATCGCCACGTTGCCGCTCGTCTCGCACCAACCGTCAGTGTCACCGACATGCCACTAATTGATCTCATCGTCTGCGGCAGTGTGGCGGTGAACTATGAGGGGGTGCGGATTGGGAAGGGAGCTGGGTATTCGGATCGGGAGATAGGGATGCTAGCGGAGGCTGGGCTCGTCACCTCAGAGACCAAGATCGTCACCACCGTGCACGAGCTGCAGGTGGTGGACGAGGTGTTGCCGGAGGAGGGGCATGACTACGCAGTGGACTGGGTGGTGACTGGGGAGGGGGTGGTGCGGTGCTCCCGCCAGGACTCCTCCTGATGCAGCAGTCGACTGCGACAAGATTCAGCCGCGCAAAATCATGACAGGCTTGCATAAGGTTGGCTAATATAGTACAGAACGAGGGGGAAGACTATCTAACCGTGGCACAAGCTGCCCGCTACGTCGGCGTATCGCCTGCCACACTCCGTCGCTGAGATGCTGCGGGAACACTGAAGGCGACGCGTCGCCCGGGCAGCGCATACAGGGTGACCCGCAAAGTCGTTCTTGCTGGTCATGAGCTGTTTTCGGTTGTGAGGCGCAGCCCGAGGATGGTCAGCAGTAGGTGTGGGTCGGTTTTGATCTTCCGGATGGTTGCGGCGATCTTGGTG
>JBOHEP010000119.1:0-21788 GCA_050701075.1 Pseudonocardia sp.
GAGCTGCACCGCCGCCGCGCTGCGCACCGGGGCCAGCGCCTCCCCGTCGGCGGCCAGCCGCGCCGCCCGCTCCCACCGCTGGTCGATCAGTGCCGTCCAGCACGCGATCTCCACCGCCCACGCGGACAACTCGGTGTGCTCGGTCTCGCGGCCCAGCGATGCCGCCGCCGCACGCGCGCTCGCCGCGCTCGCCCGGTCCCCGAGGTCGACGTGCACGGTCGCGCCGAGCAGCGCCAGCCACCCCGCCCACGACGAGCAGGCGCCGCCGCTGCGCCAAGGTCGAGCGCCGGTCCAGCAGCGCGGCCACCTCGAAGGCGCGGCGTCGCACCTCGGTCAGCAGCAGCGCGGGCAGGGTCGTCGCGTACGCGCGCGCCAGCAACTCGGCTACCTCCTCCGCGGCCTCGACCACCGCCGCACCCACCTCGGTGACCTCGGCCCGCGCCGCGAGGGCGAGCAGGCCGTCATCCGGGTAGTGCTCCGGCACGGCCCCGGCCGCCGGGGCGGCGTCGTCGCTGCGGCGGGGCGGCCGGAACCCCAGCTCGTGCTCCGCAGCGCCGAGTACGGCGGCGAACGCGGCCCGGTAGTCGCGGCCCGGCCAGCGCACCGCGCCCCGCTCCAGCCGGGCCACGTAATGCGCGTCCAGCGGAACGACGCGGCCGGTGCGTCCGGTGCCTGCCCGGCAACCAGTTCGGCCAGCTCCACCCGGCTCAGCGGCGCGGACGGGTCACGCGGGGACGGGCGGGCCAGACGCGCTGCACGCAGGTCATCGTTGCGCTCCACACCGCCCCTTCCCGGCGTCGGGCGGATCAGGTCTGCCCGTGCCTGCCCCGCCGTCTGCCCTGCCCCGCACTTGCGGAAGCTCCAGCGTAGGGCGGGTGCGTGTCCTGGGGAGGGTCATCCAGCAACGGCTTCGGTGCGGGCGACATCGGCGAGCGCGCGGGCAGCGCCAGCACGAGCTGATCGGCGGACCGCCACCGGTGGGTCTGCTGCGCCAGCTCTGGTGGCGACTGATCGCGGGTGGCCGCGACACCCGGCAGGCCCGACGGCGCGAGGTCCGCTCCACGGTCGCGCACCGCCGGGCCGTCCCACCGGCCGACCGCCCGCGAGAAGGTGCCCGGCGCGGGCGATGCACCCTGGGGTGGACGCGAGACGGCCCGCACCGGACCCCGTGATCGTGACACCAGCTGGGCCGCTCACCGTTGCGCCGCGCCGCCACGCCCGCTCCCGTTGCACCACCGGGCCGCAGCCGGTTGGACTGTCCGTGCTGGTCAGCGGCCCGATCCGACCGGCGCGCCGAGCACCCGACCCTGCGCACCCGCGACCCGCGGATGGTGCTCGGCCACGATTGGAACCGCCCCGTCGGCCGCCTCGTGTCCGCGATCGAGCTGCTGCCCGGTACCCGCGGCTGCCGCGCACCGTGCCCGACGGCAGCCCGTGGCCGCGGGCAGCCGGGGCGCTGCGGGTCAAGGCACGGTTCATCCTCGGCACGGTCGACGGCCGGGAAGCCTACGAGGTGGTGCAGGCGTTCGGCGCCACTCAGGACTTCTCGATCAGCTACAAGGTCAACAAGGCGCGCGAGCGCGGCGGCGTCCGCCACATCTACGACCTGGACGCCTACGAGTTCTCGCCGGTGCTGCACGACGCCAACCGGTACGCCACGCAGGTCGCGGTGAAGGCCACGGGCAGCGCGGTGGTCGAGACGAAGGCGACCACCTCCGCCCCGGCGGCGGCTGTTCGACACCGTGTCCTGCTTGTGGTGCGGTCGCCCGGCCGTCGGGGTCGGTGCGACCCTGTCCAGCGGGTCCAAGCTGATCTGTGCCCAGTGCTTGGCCGAAGTCGACCAGATCGGCGTCGACGCCGGGCGTCTCGACCCGGCCGGTCTCGATGCGCTCGACCAGCTCAACGAGCTGACCGCGGAGCAGGAGTTCGAGCAGGCGCTCGGCGCGGAGGTCCGGTGGCACCTGGAGGGCGACGGCACGCTCGTCCGCGCCGAGGACGACGAGCGGCGCGGGCGGGCGAGGGGTCGGGACGCCCGGCGTGCGTGGGGACAACCGTAAGGTCGGGACGGGTCAGAAGGTCCAGCCCTGGTCGCGGATGAACCCCACGAGGTCGACACAGCGCACTCCCATCGCCCCACACACGTCGGGGATGTGCGGTTTCTCCAGGTTGTTGGTTCGCGTCTCCTGGGTGACCACGATGCCGCTATGTGCGCGGGCGAGTCCGATCACGAAGGAGTCGGCGAGGTTGCGCTGTCCGCCCTTGCCAACGAGCTTGGGGTGCTCGGCCAGCGCCTCTCGGGTCGCCACCTGGATGTCCTGGTCGAGGGGCAGGAACAGGTCGACCTGGCTGGTCGCCCAGTCCTTCGTCGCGTCGTCTTTGCGGCCCAGCTCGTCGCGCACCACGTCGATCGCTCTGATGGCCCCGGCCGCGATCATGCCCTCGATCTTGGTCCAGAGCGTCGGGAACAGGTCGGGCGGCAACAGGTCACGGCGACCGTTGATCATCACGCTCGTGTCGAACGAGTACAGCAGGTCGGTCACGCGGACTCCGCGAGTGCGGCCATCTCAGCGAGCCGGTCGATCTGATCGACCTTCACGCTGAGGAACGACGCCGCCGTGTAGCTGTCGATGACCCTGCGGCGGTGCGCGTCGGCGATGCGACGGACGAAGCCCTTACCCAGGTCGCGAGCCTTGTTGCGGTACCAGTTGCCACCCCCGGACGGCGCCTGGTCCTCCTCGCTCTGGTACGCGGTGAGGAACCGCCCGCGGTGAGTCTGGTAGAACTCGTGATCGATCCGGCCGAGTGTCAGCAGCCGACGCGCGAACGCCTCAGCGCTGACACCGAACGGCGCTGCGGCGTCGCGAAGCGCGGCGTAGTCCCACGAGTCGCGCAGTGCCCGCCGCCCGTCCACCTCCGGGCTTCCGAGCACGAGATCGCGCGGCATGAGGATCGCCGCCGCGACCGCGTTGCAGCGGGCTTCCAGAGCGCGGTTCGGGTCCGTCGCGCTCGTGTCGGTGATCGTGTCGCACAGCCCGCTGGTGTGCAGCAGCAGGTGGGCGTACTCGTGCAGCAGGGAGAACAACCGGCCACGCGCAGCGTCACTACCGTTAACCATGATCACCGGCAGGTCCTCGTGGTACAGGGAGAACGCCCGCATCTCGCTGGTCTCGACCCGGCCGCCTGACGTAGCCATCACCAGAACGCCCGCTTCCTCAAGAGCAGCGGTCCAGGTGTTCAGGTGCTCGTACTTCGTGCCGGTCGTCTTCGGCAAGGGCAGCGGCGTCTGTCCGAGCAGCAGCGCCCGCGCGGCGGCGGCGAGTTGCTCGTCGTCGGCGGGCATCGGTTCGATACGCCACGTCGTCGGCGGCAGAGTCTCCTCGATCTCCGCCAGCTCCAGAGCGGCCTCCCGCTGGGCGATCGCGCGCCGGTACTCGCCATGCAGCTCCGGCGTCCAATCCCCGGCCCCACCACCGACGTGCCGCCGGAAGTCGCGCAACGTGTCGAAGTCCTCAGGCGGTTCGGTGAGGAAGAAGACCGCGAGCGGGCGCTTGTACACCTCGGCCGCCTTACGGAGCTGCGGGATCGAGGGCGACACCTCGCCTCTCTCCCACTGCTCCACCCGGTCATCAGCAACCCCGATCTTCCGCGCGGCAGCGACCGAGATCAGGCCAACGCTCTCACGTGCCCAGCGCAGCACCGACGGCTCGACGAGCGCCGGTATCGACTTGGCCACGCCCGTCTCCCTTCCTGAGCCGATCGGTGGTGAGCCGCGTAGCCGCAGCAGGTCAAGGTCCGTTTGTACCCCAATGCCCCGTCATTCGCGGTACGCAGAAGCTCACCGCTTCGCGATCGTCACCAAGCTGCCCGGCCCCGTCGCAGCCCGACACTAGTGAGCGCGTTCTCCCACCACTGGTCGACCGCGCACGTAGGACAACACTACCGGCGAACCCGGCGACCACCGGCCGTGTGCGGCGATCACTGACACCGATGCCCCGGCGGCCGTTGCCCCGCCCAGCCCATCGGCGGGCAGGCTCGCCCCGATCCGACCGTGCCGGGTCATCCCAGCAGCCGCCCCGGCGGCGTGCCCGTCTCGGCGAGCAGCAACCGCCGCGCGCGCAGCGAGGCGCACTGGGTCGGTGTCGGTGTGCTGGCCGTGCGGGATGGCGACCTCGACGCCGTGAACGTCCTGGTCGGTCTTGCTTGGCTCTGTTGAGCACGAGCAGGCCGTGGTCGTGTCCGGCGAGCGCGCCCGCCCCGTCGACCGTCGCCATCTCCGCGCCGTTCGTGATCATCCCCGACCTCGTTCTCGTAGATGATCGTTACTGCTGCTGCGCGGACGCGGCTACGACCACGAGCACGTTGCGCGGCACGTCGATGCGGAGCTGCTGTCCGCTGATCTGCTCGTCGCCCTGGACGACAGCCACCGCCGCGTCCTTCAGCTGCTGGTGCCCGAGCCCGACCGGGTGCGGTTGCTGCGATCGTTCGATCCGGACGCGCCGCCGGGGGGCCGGGGTTCCCGATTCCTGTGACGCCCCGGCCCGTGTTCGGCGTCCCGGTATGCGATGCCTCCCAGCTCGGGGGTGGCGCGGTGCGGGTACAGATCGCCGACGGGCGCACCGTGGTGGTCAAGACCGGGCAGCCGAGCGCGGTCGCCGCCGAGGCGGCCGGTCTGCGCTGGATCCAGGTTCCGGACGGGGCACCCGTGCCGGATCTGCTCGCCACGGAGCGTGGTCACCTGATCACGAAGTTGATCCCCACGGGCCCGCCCACGAAGGTGGCCGCCGCGGCACTCGGGCGCGGCCTGGCGACACTGCACGCCGCCGGGGCCCCGGCGTTCGGCGCGGACAGCTGGCGTGAGCGGGTGCCGCTGCACCAGCTCTTCCCGCTGCTGGTGCACGTGGTGCTGTTCGGCCGCGGCTACACGGCACAGACAGTCGCAGCCGCCCACGCGACCCTGCGGCTGGCCTGACCCCCGGGGCGATCCGCTGATCAAGGGCAGAGCGTTGCTCCGAGAGATCAACTAGCAACGGTTTCCCCTTGATCAGCGCGGGCGGGCAGCGCGGGCGAGGCAGCGCGGGCGAGGCCTCAGCGCCAGTCGTCCAGCAGGTAGATGTCCTCGCGGTTGTGGGCAGGGGCGTTGGGGCGGTGCATCGTCACGCCGGGGAAGTCGGCGCGGAAGCCGGCGCCGATCAGGTGGCGGTGGGCGTCGTGACGGGCGGTGTTCACGCCCAGGATCAGCCGCTGTGCGCCGGACGCCGCGGCGAAGCCCTGGCACGCGTCGAGCAGGGCGCCGAGGGTGTCGCCGGCACCGGGCCCGGGCGCGACGGCGGCGAACTTGACGTAGGCGACACCGCTGCCCGCCTCGGTGCCCGCGCCCGTGTGGCAGACCGCGAACGCGCGCGGCGCGTCCGCCTCCCCGACCAGCACGACGTCGCCGAGCCCCTGGTCCAGCACCGCGTCGATCTCTCCACCGACGTCCAGGCCGGGCAGGATCGCCCCCGTCACCTCGGCACACGCCCGGGCCGACGCCGGCCGCCCGGCCGGATCGGCTGCCGAGAGAAGCCGGCCGGACGCCGGTTCGGCACCGGTCACCGGGCGCGACATGATCGCGGTGATGAACCGGGGCCAGAACCCGAACTTCTGGTACAGCCCGTGGTGCTTGGGGCTGTGCGCGAAGGTGAACAGGCCCTGGTGCGCGGCTCCCCACCCGTCCAGGATCGCTACCGTCGCCTCGACGAGCCGCCCGCCGATCCCGGCGTCCCACAGCCTGGGGGTGATCGACAGCGGGCCGAAGTAGGCCACGCTGCCCCACCGGACCGCCAGGTTCGAGCCGACGAGCTCACCGTCGGCCCACGCCCCGAGCGCCGCGACATGCCTGGCGCGGAAGCGGGTGCGGAGCAGGTCGGTGTCCCCGAAGATGTCGGTCCCGACGAACGTCCCGAACGCGTCCCGCAAGATCCGGTCGGCATCGTCCAGATCGGTCTCGGTGAGCGGGCGCACCTCGATGTTCATCCGCACAGGATGTCGGGTGCGGGACGCGCACGAGGCGCTGATCAGCCCATCAGGCGAAGTCGACGCCCAGGCCCATGGCGACCGGAGGTCAGCCGCATCGCGAGAGGTCAGCCTTCGGAGATGCCCATGATCGACCAGCCCCGGTCCGGGAACCCGGCCGCTTCCGCCACGCGCGCCGAGCCGTGGTTGTCCCGCATGTGCAGGTAGGTGGGTATCGCGCCCTCGTCGAGCACGCGCCGCGCGGCCTGCGCGACGAGCCGCCGGGCCAGGCCACGCCCGCGGGCCGCCTCCGCGGTGACGACGGCAAGCTCGTGGCCGTACGCGTCGTGGCGTTTGATCCCCACCCCGGCCAGGTGCTCGCCGGTGTCCGCGTCGACCGCGACGAGCACCTCGCCGCCGAACGGGCGCAGCCACTTCGGCACCGAGGGGTCCGCGGCGGGCAGCCAGTGCCCGGCGTCGGACAGGGCCGACACGGGGTTCGTACTCCACCGGAACACCCCGGAGAACCACGTCCCGGGCAGGCCGGCGGCGTCCGGCCCACCATCCGGGTCCCCCCCGTTCGCGAGCAGCACCGACACCCGCGCCGCCGCGGCCGGGGGCACCGACAGCACACCCGAATCGGGAGTGCTCACTCCGATCACCGGGTGCACGGCACCGTCCCAGCCCGGCTCCACGCGGCCACGCGACCCGACGACCGTCAGACCCGGGCCGTCACCGGGCCAGCGGCCGAGCCAGGACCGCAGGTGCGCTGTGAGCAGCTCATCGATCACCGGCGAAGTACATCACCGTCCTCGAACGACAGCCGGCCCCGGCGTCACCATCCCCGCAGTGGGAAACCCGCGTTCCCGCGCACATCCGTCCGCACCCCGAGCACCTGGTGCAGCTGAAGGTTGTTGCGCTCGAAGGCCACCCGGGACGCCGCCATGTACAGCCGCCACACCCGGGCCCGGCCCAGGCCCACCTCGGCGACCGCGCAGTCCCAGTGCTTGTCGAGGTTCGCGCCCCAGCCGGCCAGCGTGAGCGCGTAGTGCTCGCGCAGGTTCTCGTCGTGCCGCACCTCGAACCCCGCGTCATTCATCACGGTGACCAGGGGGCCGATGGGGTGCAGCTCCCCGTCGGGGAAGACGTAGCGGTCGACGAACGGGTCGAGTCGCCGGGCGGTCGGGGTGTGGGGTTGGGTGATGCAGTGGTTGAGCAGCCGCCCCCCGGGGCGCAGCCGGGACGCCAACGAGGCGAAGTAGGACCGAAGCCGGGCTGCTCCGATGTGCTCGGTGAGCCCGATCGAGCTGATCGCGTCGAACCGCTCGTCGGGGGCGTCACGGTAGTCGAGGTGCCGCACCTCGGCGAGCCCGTGCAGGCCCCGGCGGACGATCTCGGCCTGCGCCCACTCGGCCTGGTTGCGCGAGAGCGTGGCCCCGAGAGCCCGTACGCCGTGCTCGGCTGCGGCGTGCATGACCATGCCACCCCAGCCACAGCCGACGTCGAGCAGCCGCATCCCGCTCGTCAACCCGAGTTTGCCCGCCACCAGTTCGTGCTTGGCCTCCTGCGCGTCCTCCAGCTCCGCCTGTGCGTCCTCAGGCGGCAGGGCCTCGGTGGTGTAGACCGCGCACGTGTAGGCCATCGACGGCCCCAGCACCCACGCGTAGAAGGTGTTGGAGACGTCATAGTGGTGGGCGATGGCGCGCCGGTCACGGCCCCTGGAGTGCAACAGGCCCGGTGGGCGGCACTCCAACGCCGGCGGCGGACGCCGGTGACGCAGCCACGCCGGCAGCACCTGCCGGGCGATCCGCAGCTGGTCGGCCCGGCTGAGCCCGTTGCGCGTCAGGTCGACGATCGCGTCGAGGAGGGCGTGCAGGTCACCCTCGATCTCGATCTCACCCTCGATGTACGCGCGTGCCAGGCCCAGCGAGCCGGGTGCGGTGGCGAGGCGGGCCAGCGCCCGCGGCGAGACGATCCGCACGACGACCTCGGCGGTGTCCGGGCCGGCCTTGCTCCCGTCGTAACCGAGCAGCCGCACCGGCACGTCCGGCCCGACCACGCTTGCGATGATCTCCGCGACCCGCATCCGCTCACCGACCTTCTGAACCGATGACCTTCGAGTATAGATCGGGCAACCGACCGTCCGGGTCGTACCGACCCTTGAGCGCACGGTAGGCGGACCCGTTGTAGTGCTGCCAGAACTCAGCTTCGTTGTAGTGCACCGTGGAGTACAGGGACTTGTGCCCACCCAGCTGGGCCACCAGCTCCTCCACCCGACGGTTGTGCGCATGGGGATTCCCTCGCACCTGCGGCACCGCCGACCAGAAACCGACATTCACATACAGCTCACCCGGGCGCATCGGGTACAGCGGCCAGCTCCGCTCACCCCGCAGCCGCAGTGGGCAAAGCCACACCGGGGTGATGCCGATGTCGTGGTGGAACGCGGCGAGGAACTCCGCCAGCCGATCGACCGGGATCTCGACGTCCTGGATCACCAGTTCCTCAGGTGGGGCACCGGCGAGGCGGCGCACCCGGTCGCTGACGCGGTAGCGGCGGTCCAACGCGACCAGGCGCCGGTACACGTCCGAGCGGCGCAACCGGCGCGGCCACAGCCGGCGCACTGTCCTGTTGTGCAGGCCGAACGCCCCCGAGCACCAGAACCAGTCGGTGTCCCAGCGCCAGAGGTAGTCCCGGGTGGTGAGATGGTCGACGGCGCGCTCCCGGGTGGACCGGTAGAACACCTCCTGGCCGGTGTAGTCGCTCGGCGTGACCCCCGGTGGGAGCTCGTCGACGAACTCGCCGAGCGTGAGGTACTGCTCCCGGGTATGGAAGACGGTGCCGTCCAGGAAGTCGGGCCCGACGGTCGGGTCGCCGAGCTCCCGGATCGCCGCCGCGCACGTCGTCGCGTCCGGGTAGCGACGGTGGGTCAGCCGCACGTACGGCGCGACCGGCTGCAGATCGATCACGAACCGCAGCGCGTACCCGAGGGTGCCGTAGGAGTTGGGGAAGCCATGGAAGAGATCGGCGTGCTCGCCGTCCGGGGTGACCGTGACCACCTCGCCGTCCGGGGTGAGCACGTCCATCTCGCGCACCGACTCGTGCGGCAGGCCGTGCCGGAACGAGCTGGACTCGACACCGAGGCCCGTGACCGCGCCACCGAGGGTGATGGTCTTGAGCTGCGGCACGACGAGGGGCATGAGACCGTGCGCGAGCGTGGCGTCCACCAGATCGCCGTAGGTGGTCATGCCCTGCACCTCGGCGGTGCGGGTGGTCGGATCGACGGAGATGACGCCTGCGAGCGCCGCCGCGTCCAGCCTGGTGACGCCAGGCGTCTGTCCGAAACGGAACAGGTTCGACGTGCGTTTGCCCAGACGCACCCGGGCGCCGGGAGGTAGCGTCCGGTATCGGCGCACCAGATCGGCAACCGCCTCGGCGTGAATGGCCGGGGAGACGGCAGGCGCGCGCACGCTCATGTGGCCGACGCTAGTCCCCGTCGGTCCGCGTCGCTGGGCCTGTCCAGGCCTCGGCACGGCGCGTCACCCGGCCCGCTGATCACCGTTGCGTCACCCGGCCCGCTGATCACCGTTGCGGAACCACGAGCCGCATCCAGCCCGGCTCTACGTCCCGGGCTGCCGATCATGAACTCGCGCCTCGCCCGCCGACTACGAGTGGACGTCGAGCATGGCGTCCAGGTACCTCCATGTCGTCTCACGCGCCTGTCGGCCGGTGAGCACGCCCAGATGCCCGCCCGGTGCGGTCTCGAAGTGGACCTCGGGTGCACCGGTGAGCAGCTCGACCATCCGCTGCACGGCGGCGAGCGGTGCGATCACGTCGCTCCGCCCCGCCACCACCAGCACCGGCACGTTCACCGCGGCGAGTGGGATCGTCCGCCCGGCCAGCGCGAGCTTCCCGTCTGCGAGGTCGTTGCTGCGCAGCAGGAGGTGGTAGATCTGGCCGAAGACCCGTCCCGGGTAACCGTGCATGTTGCGCATGAGGTGATCGACGGCCTCGATCTGGGCGAGACAGTCGCGGTCGTCGAGGCGGGAGAGCAGGGTGAGCGGCTTGGTGACGAGCTTGTCCACCGCGGTGAGCTGGAATGCCGCGCTCACCAGCGGTGCCGGGAAGCTGCCGATCATCTGGTAGATCGCCGACACTCCGCGCCCCCCGATCGCCGCCGCGAGCGGGCGCAGCGGGGCGACCAGCGGCACCACGGCGATGTCGATCGGGCTGCCGATCGCGGTGAGTGTGCGCACCGGCAGCGGGTCGGCGGACTCGACGCCCGCCGCGACGGCGAGCAGGCAGAAGATCCCGGCGAGCGACCACCCGACCAGGTGGACCTCGTCGGCCTGGGCATCAACGCGGGTCGTCCGCACCGACACCGGCACGACGTCGTCCACCCAGTGCTCCATGCCGAGCCGGCGGTCGGCGAAGGAGATCGGCCCGTAGTCCACGAGGTAGACCCGCCGGCCATCCTGCAGCAGGTGCTGCACGAGCGAGCAACCGCGGCGCAGATCGTAGGCGAAGTCCGGGGCCCCCAACGGGGGGACGAGCAGCACCGGCGGACCGGCGACCGGCGACACCCCGGGCAGCGGGCGGTACCGGTGCAACGTACCGGTCGGCACGTCGGCCACCGCCTCACGGGGCATCCGGCGCAGATCCGCGACACCGCCGCCGACCTTGTCCCGCAGGTTCGCCAGCGCCGCCAACAGGTCCACGCAGCGCGACGATAGCCGAAGATGATCGGGCGAAGACAGTCCCAGCTCCTGTGCCGGGAGTCGGACGTTTCGAAGTTACCGGCCAGTATGTGACACTGCTCCCATGCAGCGGGACATCTTCGACGCCGAGCACGACGCCTTCCGCGACCTCGCGCGCACCTTCGTCACCAAGGAGATCGTGCCCTTCCACCCCCAGTGGGAGATCGACGGTCAGGTCAGCCGCGAGGTGTGGCTGGCGGCGGGCAGGGCCGGGTTGCTCGGCACCGATGTTCCCGAGGAGTACGGCGGGGGCGGCGTCGCGGACTTCCGCTACAACGCGGTGCTGATCGAGGAGCTCGTGGCGGGTGGAGCCAGTGGGATCGGGTTCCCGCTGCAGAACGACGTCGTCGCGCCCTACCTGCTGCGGCTGGCCACCGACGAGCAGAAAGCCCGCTGGCTACCGGGACTCTGCTCCGGGGAGATCATCACCGCAATCGCGATGACCGAGCCGGGCACCGGCAGCGACCTGCAGGGCATCCAGACCACCGCACGCCGCGACGGCCCCGAGCCCGACGCGGACTGGATCCTCGACGGGTCCAAGACGTTCATCACCAACGGCATCCTCGCCGACCTCGTCATCGTGGTCGCGAAGACCGACCCGGACGCCGGCAGCCGCGGGTTCAGCCTGCTCGTCGTCGAGCGCGGGATGGCGGGCTTCGAGCGCGGGCGGCGGCTGGCCAAGATCGGCATGAAGGCGCAGGACACCGCCGAGCTGTCGTTCACCGATGTCCGGGTGCCGGCCGCCAACGTGCTCGGCGAGCCGGGCCAGGGCTTCGTCCACCTCATGCAGAACCTGGCCCAGGAGCGGCTGTCGATCGCCCTGGGCAGCGTCGCCGGGGCCGCCGAGGCGCTACGGATCACCATCGACTACACGGTGGACCGCAAGGCCTTCGGCCGGCCGATCGCCGACTTCCAGAACACCCGGTTCGAGCTCGCCGAGATGGACACCGAGGTGACCATCACCCAGGTGTTCGTCGACCGCTGCCTCACCGAGCACGTGGCGGGCCGGCTCTCCATCCCCGACGCGGCCAAGGCCAAATGGTGGGCCAGCGACCTGATCAAGCGGGTGGTCGACCGATGCGTACAGCTGCATGGGGGTTACGGCTACATGCTGGAGTACCCGATCGCCAAAGCGTTCGTCGACTCCCGCGTGCAGGCGATCTACGGCGGCACCAACGAGATCATGAAGGAGATCATCGGGCGCAGCCTGTTGGGCTGATCGGTCCGGCGGGAACCCGGCTCAGCCGCCCGGGCAGATCCGGTCGAGGGCGTCCAGCGCGGCGCGTATGCGCGTGGGATCGAGCTGCACCAGATCCAGCTCCGAGCCCCCCGGGGGCACCAGCGCCTTGCCCTGCGCGTCCAGATCGTCGATGGCGTTGATCACCTCGGCCACCGCCAGGGCGCGCTCGCGGTCCTGCACGCCCAGCACCGCATAGGCCTGGCGCGCGGCCAGCAGGACCAGCGCCGGACGGATCACCGCAACCGGTCCGGCCTCGTAGGCCTGGATCTCGTTGCGGACCACCTCGACGGTGGCGGCGTGCCGCAGGCAGACCGTGGTATCCGGATCGGCCGGGGCTGTCGGCGCGAAGGTGGGCACGACCGGTGCCGGCGGGGGCGGCGCCGGAGCGGGCGCGTCGCCACAACCCACCAGCAGCACCGCGGCCATGACGAGCCCGAGGAAACCACCGAAGACGCGCCTCATCCGAGCACGCTCGCCCGGATGCGGGCCCGCTCGGCGTCGACATCGAAGTGGGCGGGTGGGAACTGCGGGTCCATCGCGGTGAGCGTCTCCGCGAGCAGGGCGGCGATGGCCCAGTTGCGGTACCACCTGCGGTCGGACGGGATGATGCACCAGGGCGCGGCGTCGCTGTCGCAGTGGCGCAGGGCGTCGGTGTAGGCCGCCTGGAGCACGAGCAGCACTGCGCGCCCGGGTGGATGGGAAGCGACGCCGGTGGCCTCGGCGTACAGGGCTTCCTGTAGATCTTCGAGCCGGGTGCGCAGCTCGGCCATCTCCTCGGCGGCGGCGGCCTTGTCGGTCGGCCCGATCGGACGGCCCCGCGGGTCGATCGCGGCCAGATCGAGGGCGGCGGGCACCCGGAAGGTCTGGTGTACGTGCATGGCCATGATCTGCAGGGTAGCTGCGGCGGCGCTCAGCCCGGGCGGGTGGCGGTGGCGAGGGCGGCCAGGTCGACGTCCAGGGCGAACGGCTCGGTGAGTACCAGCCGCTCCCCCGCCGCCACCGCGGCGTACTCGGCGTAGCGCCCGTCGACGAGCCGGTATGCGACGGCTGACGGGCCCTCCTGCTCGATCCGCAGGTAGTAGGGGATGGTGGCCTCGGCGTAGGCCTGGGGTTTGAGTACGCGGTCGACCAGCTTGTTGCCGCGGCTGACGATCTCGACGACCATCAGCAGGTCGGCGGCGTCGTACACGACCACCTCGGCGCCCGGGTTGGTCAGCACCACGATGTCCGGGATGAACATCCGGCCCGAGGCGAGCCGGACGTTGACGGTCTCGAGGATCTCCAGCCCGGCGCGCAGGACGGCGTCCATCGCGGCCGAGAACCTCCGTGAGAACCGCTGATGGCGACTGTTCGCGTAGGGGCTCACGAGCAGGCTCCCGTCGAGCAGCTCGATCCGCTTGTCCTCCGGGAGCGCGAGGTAGTCCTCCTCGGTCCACGGGCCGTCGTGGTCGAACACCGGATGCGGGCGCGTTTCGATGGGCATTGCCACGGCGCAACCTCTTTCGTCATCGGGGTCAGTTCCATGGTGACACTGTGGCGGCGTACACCGACAGTTTCGGACATGCTGGGATTGCCCTGTGCACAGTCTCTGGCCGACCCCCGGCCCCCTCCCCGATCTCGACGACGACGCCCTCGCCGCGCACTACGCCTACCCCGAGCACCTGAGGGCCCCGTACGTCCGGGTCAACTTCGTCACCAGCATCGACGGCGCGGCGACCCTGGACGGGAAGGCAGGGGGACTCGGCACCGGAGCCGACCGCCGGGTCTTCGGGATGCTCCGGGAGCTGGCGGACGTCGTCCTCGTCGGTGCCGGGACGGTGCGCGCCGAGGACTACCGCGGTGCGCGCAAACCCACCCGTGGACGCGACACCCCGCCATCGATCGCGATCGTCACCGGATCGGCACAGCTGAACCCCGGGAGTCGGCTGTTCACCGATACCCGCGTCCCGCCGCTGGTTCTGACGCTCGACTCGACACCGGCGGACCGCCGCGACGAGCTCACCGCCGCCGGCGCCGACGTCGTCGCGCTGGAGCGGCTCACCCCCGACCTCGTGCTCGGCGAGCTGGCCCGACGCGGGTTGCACCGGGTGCTGTGCGAGGGCGGCCCGATGCTGCACGGCGAACTGCTGGCCGCCGACGCCGTCGACGAGCTGTGCCTGACCGTCGGACCGCTGCTGGTGGGCGGCTCCGCACAGCGGATCTCCGGCAGTCAGGGCGGGACCCACGCACGCCCGATGCTGCTGGTCGGAGCCCTGCACGAGGACGACGAGCTGCTGCTGCTGTACCGGCGCCGGCAGTGAACCGTCCCCGATCGGGTGACGCGGCGGGCGGTTGTGGCGACCGTTCACCACCGGAAGCTGAACTGACCCCGCACGAATGCATGATGAGCAGTGACGAGGAGCACGACATGCCCCTGAGCAGTACCAGCCCGATTTCCGCAACGGTGCCGGCCGGCCTGGTCGACGCGGCCACGGTGACCGCGCATCCCGCGGTCACCGACATATCGGTCGAGATCGGGGTGTGATCGAGGTGGACGAGCAGGAGCGGGCCGCGTACCGCGCCTTTGTCCGCGAGCACCACCCGGACCGTGGCGGTGACCCGGAGTTCTTCGTCACAGGCCTGGCCCGCTTCCGGACCGGGGAGTCGTCGCCGGGAGCGAACCCGTCGGACGGGGCGGCTGACGAAACCGCCCGCCACAAGGCCCCGGCCGAGGTGGCGTCGCTGCCGTTGCCGATGCGGGTGGCCATCGCGCTGATCCGAACCGCACGGCAGCGACGTGAGCGCCGCGTCGAGTGACCCCTCGTCCCCTCTTCCGTCGAACCTGATCCATCCGCCTGACCGGTTCCGTCCAGGGTGCAGGGTCAGAACCTGCTGCTCCACCACGCGCTCGACGCGCTGGCCTACGCTCCACCGGGCTCGCGGCGGGTCTTGTGCGGCCGGCCACCGGAGGCGCCGAAGCCGGCGCGTGACCACATGCTGTTGCGCGTCGACCTGTCGGAAGGTCCGCACATCGTCGACGTCGGCTTCGGCGGGTTCACCCCTCACCGGCGTACTCGTCCAGTACCGCATCAGTTCATCGGGGTGCGGGTCACGCCGCCAGCTTCATGATCGCCGAACGGGAACACGGAGCCGCATTCCGTGCGGCTCTCCGTGCCGAGACGCTGATCTAGGCAGATCACTGCGGCTCGGGTGGTGCTGTGATCGGCGGTTGGGAACCCGGAACCGCACTCAGCACGGCTGTCGGTACCCAAGCATCGATCAAGCGCTCGACACCTTCCGCCCACCGGATCCCCGCACCACCTCGGGGCGTTTCCTCGACCCGACCGAACCCGAAGAACTACTGCGGTGCCGCAGCCCTGGTGCCACACCGCGGTGATCATCGTGCTCCGGGCCAGCCGGGTGCCCGCCCGCCGGCTCGCGTCGACGCCCAGGTGCTGGGATCATGACCGTTCATGAAGGTCCAGCATTCTTATGACCCGGCCGACGGCTTCCCGCGGATCATGCCCTCGCTGCGCTACGAGGACGTCGGGGCGGCCCTCGCGTGGCTGGCCGACACCTTCGGGCTCGAGGAGCACCTGCGTTGGACCGACGACAGCGGCGTCGTCCGGCACGCCGAGATGCGGGTTGGTGATGCGTTCGTCGAGCTCTCGAACGGGTCGGCGGACCATCCGACACCGAAGGCGCTCGGCGGGTCAAGCGGGCTGCTGGTTGTCCTGGTCGACGACGTCGACGTCCACCTTGCGCAAGCCCGCTCCCGGGGCGTCGCCATCGTGTCCGAGCCCGAGAACCGACCGTGGGGGGTGCGCCAGTACACCGCCGAGGACCCGGAGGGCCACCGCTGGGAGTTCTCGCAGTTCCTGCGCCACGTCCCGCCGCACGAGTGGGGCGCCACGCTCGCCGCGCCGCGGTAGTGCCGTACCGCATAGGTTCATCGGAGTCTGGATCACGCCGCTAGTTCCATGATCACCGTAGGGGAACACAGAGCCGCGTCCCGTGCGGCTCCCCGTACCGAGACGCTGATCTCGGCAAGTCAGCCGCGGCTCCGGCAGGTCAGCCGCGGCTCCGGCAGGGTCGCCTCGACTCCGGCAGGGTCGCCTCGACTCCAGCAGGGTCGCCTCGACTCCAGCAGGTCACCCCGGCGGTGTCCTGGGCGGCACCAGTGCCCTCGTCGATCGGGTCCTTCTGAACATCCCAGGCCGCGTTGCGTGGCGGCGGGACTCACGTTGGCTGAACGCTCAGCCCACCCCTTCCCATCGCCTGCTGACGCAACGGCAGCATCGCGCGGCGTAACCGGGGGACGTGGTGCGGAACCACGCTCGGGTGTCGGCGACCGCGGCTGACGGGCCTGGACGACGTCGTGCCCCGCGACATCGCCATGCTGGAGGGCTCGATGGAGGCGTTCGCCACGGTGATCGAGCTTCAGCGGCCACCCTCTGCTCCCGGGCCCTGACCCGGAGCCCCGCCAGGAATGCCCAAAGGCCACGAGTCCTACCGGGTCGCCGAACCGAGGAACTGATGCGCGTGGTCGCGGGCCCACTGCGCGAACGTCGTTGCGGGCCGCCCGGTGATCTCCTCGACGATCCGTGTCGCCGTCACGGGTTGCTCATCGAACCCGGCCAGGACGTTGTCCACATACCAGCCGGCGTTCTCGCCCATGCTGGCCGCGAGCACATCGACAGCCTCGTCCCGGGAAACTTCGATGAAGGGGAGGTGCCGACCGAGCGCGTCGCCGAGCTGCCGCACCAGCTCGACCCGGGTCAGCGTCTCGGGCCCGGTCAGGGTGTAGGCATGGCTGGCATGTGTGTCCTCGAGGAGCACGGTCGCGGCCACCGCGGCGATGTCGTCCATCGCGATGGGTGCGCTCGCCGACTTGGGATAGGGCTCGCGCACCGCGCCGGTGGCGCGGATCTGCGGCGCCCACGATGTGGCGTTCTCCATGAAGTCCCATGGGCACAGGTGCGTCCACTCGATTCCGCTTGCCTCGACCGCCTCGGCGACGCTGCCCCACCAGCTCTCCGGTTCACCGGAGAGGTCGACGATGTGTCGAACACCCGCCTGCCGGGCCAGCGCCACGACCTCGCCGACCGTGTCCGGCGTCGGTGCCAGGTACATCCGATCGACGCCCTCAAGCGCGGCGGGTACCGTCTCGATCTTCCGAAGGTATCCCGTGAAGACCTCCACCTCGGCCGGCAGTGCCGCCCGGTTCCGGTCGTTGGTCAAGGCACGAACATCGGACGCTCCCCTGGCCAGCAGGTGATCGACGAGCATCCGGCCGATGTTGCCCGTGGCGCCGGTAACCAAGATCTTCATTCAACCCCCTCCTGCGAGGCAGCGATCCAGCACTTCGTCACCGAGGTGCGCAATCTATCGCTCGGACGGCTCGGAACACCGGGAGACGTCGCACGAGTGATCGTGTTCCTGCTCTCCCCGGCCAGCGCGCAGATCACCGGTTCCGAGTACCCGGTCGACGGCGGCGCACTGCACGAGATCTGGATGTCGATCAATCGGACCTCGCAGTCGCCGCGTCGCCCAGCCTGCGGCTGACGTCGCAGGCCTGCACGGTCCGCTCGATGGCATGGGGAGCGACGTCGAGGCCCTCGACGAACCTGAAGAGGTAGGCCAGGGCGGCGTAGATCGTTCCCGCGGTGGCCGGTGCCGGGTGGGTGAGCAGGATGAGCACGCCAACGGCGACCCCGACGACGAACAGCTCGGCGACTCCCCAGGTGTGGGCCTCGGCATCGGACAGGCGCACCCGCAGCCGGGCCACAGCGCTGAAGTGGGCCTCGGCTCGTGACCGGTCGCGGGCGGCGACCACGTCGACCTCACGTTCGGCCGCGTCGTTCAGGTCGGCGTTGAGCTCGGCGGCCCGACGCGCGTAACGCCAGTTCAGCCAGGCCACCGGCACCAGCAGGACCGCCGCGAGCCCACCGGCGCGCGGCTCGTACACGATCAGCAACGCCAGCGCGCCGAAGCAGCCCAGGACGGCGGTCAGCGCTGCGGGAACGTCGTCCTCGAGGAAGTCGACGAGCTCGCGAGCCAGCCCCGCGCGCCCGGCCAGTTGCGCGAGGCCGCGCCTACCACCGGTGGCCTTGTCCTGGGCGATGAGCATCTCGGTGACGGTCTCGGCGTAGACGCGGGTGAACAGGCGGGTGTCGTAGGCCTGTCGCACCAGCCCCACCACCGTGTGCGCCAACCAGATCCCCACGAGCGGGACCAGGGCACCGGGCCGGGCGTCCAGCAGCCCGTCGACAGCGACCCCGGTGGCCCACGGGTAACCGATGGTGAACCCTTGCTCTAGCACGACCAGGGCGTAGGTCAGCCCGACGCGCCATCGGTTGCGGCGAAACGCCGCCGGCCACCTGGGCCGGGCGCGCGGGAACGCGACCTGCCGCAGCCTGCGCACGAGGGCGGTCACAACGGCCCATCGACCCCGGACACAGATCCGAAGCCCTCGCCGGTACCTGCCGTTGGCCGTTGGCCGGCCGGTGCTGTACCGGCGCCACGCAGCAGCACATCGATGACGAGCCGGGGCGCGTCCCGCGCTGCCAGACGTCCGTCGGCGACGGAGTCCCCAGCGGCCCACATCGCGGCGGCGAACACGTCGGCGATCCACGCGGTGGGCAACTCAGGACGCAGATCACCCTCCGCCTTGCCCCGCTCGATGAGCACCTCGAGCACCGCCGTCACCGAGTACCACCGCTCGAGCAGGTCCGGCAGTTCCCACCCGGCGGCGCCGACGTCGAGGAACCGCAGCTCGTCGGCCATCGGCACCAGCGCATCGGCCACCCGTTGCAGCACCTGGGAGGCGGACCCGTCCTCCAGCCGGCACTCGGCCAGTGCCGTGGACAGCCCTCCCACGGCCTTGAGCGCCAGCGCATGCAGCAACGCCTGCTGGGTCGGGAAGTGGCGGTGCACCGTGGTCCTGCTCACGCCGGCCGCAGCCGCGATCTCCGCCAGCGACGTCCCGGCGTCCTTCACCAGCAGCCGGGCAGCCGTTTCCAGGACAGCCCGGCGTGTCCGGTCGCGTTTCGTCTCCCGATCATTTTGCACCTGCACAGCTCTGATTGAAACACCTGCGTTCCATTCTGTCTCGGGAATATCGCTGACCGAGTCCCGCCTCCCACCGGCACCCGCTCATGTGGTGGCGTCGGCGGGCACGTGCCGTAGTAGCCACCATCCAACCGATCATCAACACTCCTGACCTGGACCGGCTCCTGGGTTTCTACACGGCGCTGCTCGGGGCCGTGGAGACCTCCCGCGTGCCGCAGGAGGGCCCGACGTTCTACGTCGGCCTCCGGGTCGGTGACTCCGAGCTCGGCCTTGTGGCTGCCGCGGATATCGAGACCGGCGTGGCGCAACGGATCCTGCTCAGCGTGGACGTCGAGGACGTCGAGGGTCTCCTCGAGCTCGTGGAAGTCCATGGTGGACGTGCTCTCGGCCAGCCGAACGACATGCCATGGGGACAGCGGGTTGCGCACATCGAGGACCCGGACGGCAACGCCCTCAACCTCACGCAGCCGATCAAGTACAGCACCACGTAAGTTCATCGAGTCTGGATCACGCCGCCAGCATCATGATCACCGAACGGGAAGCCAGAGCCGCATCCCGTGCGGCTCGCCGTACCGAAACGCTGATCTTGGCAGGCTGCCGCGGGCGTCCACCGTGGCGCCGGTGACGTCGTGATCAGCGGTTGGGAACCCGGAACCGCACGCCACACGGCTGACGGTTCCCAAACATCGATCAAGTGCTCGGCACCATCCGCCCACCGGATCCCCATAGTCGCCGGACCGGCCATCGTGATGCGGCCTGCCGCTCACTCTCCTCACACCGGTCCTCCGGCAGGGTGACCTCGACGATCACCGCGCGGGGAGAGGAGTGCAGGCGTGGCAGCAGCCTTCCGCCGCGCACTGCTCGTTGCGCTGGTGGCCCTGCTCTGCCTCGGGGGATGCACGGTCGGTCCTTCGCAGCGCCCCCCGGTCGCCGTCCGCGGCGACGGCGTCCTCGCCCCGCCCTCCCCCACCGCGGCGCCGGCACCGCCGCCGCCGGAACTGCCCGAGCCCGACGCCCAGAGCCCGTCCATGAGGTTCTTCGACTGCACCGACGACACCCTGGCCACGCTGCGGTTCCCGCTGCCCCCCGACCGGGCGCTGCGCGTCGACTGCGGGCACATCGCCGTGCCGGCCGACCCCGACCAGCCCACCGTGGGCCGCACCCGGGTCGGGGTGCTCCGGGTGGGGCTGGCCGACGCCCCGGCGAACCGGCCCCCGCTGCTCGCTGTCGGCGACAGCGCCACCGAACCCTCGACCCGGCACGCCGTGGCGTTGGCCGGTCAGGTCCCGCTCGCCGTGCTCCAGCGGTTCACCCTGGTCGGGTTGGACCGCCGCGGCGCCGGTGACGACGCCCTGGAATGCGCACCCGCCGACGTCCGTGCCGCGCTCATCGACGCCGATCCCGGCACTGCCGACGAGGCCGGTCTCGCTGCCCTGCTGGAACAGGCGCGTGAGGCCGCGCAGCTGTGCTACCGCCTGCTCGCCGGCGGCCTCGGTGGTCACCGCACCGGGAGCACCGTCACCGACATCGAGCGGCTGCGCACCACGCTCGGCGTCAGCCGGCTCTCCGCCGTCGGTGTCGGGGACGGGGCGACCGCACTGGCCGGCTGGGCGGTGGTGTTCCCGACGTCGGTCGGCAGGGTGGTGCTCGACGGTCCACTCGACCCGACCCGGGATGAGCCCGACCGCAGCGAAGCCACGGCCGGTGCCCTCGAGGCGGCGTTCGACGGGTTCTCGGTGGCGTGCCTCGCGCGGGCCGACTGCCCCCTGGCCCCCGATCCGCGGGCATCGGTGAGCGGCCTGCTGGAACGGCTGAGCATCCAACCCCTGGTGGCCGGGGACGGGCGGCAGCTCACCGCGGGCGCCACCGTCACCGCGGTGATCGCCGCGCTCGCCGACCCCCGCGGTTGGCCGGCGCTGGCCACCGCCCTCGCCGCGGCCAGCAGCGGTGATCCGGTCGCGATGCTGGACGTGGCGGACCCGGTGATCGGGCCGGGCGGGCGCTTCGACGCCATGCTGGCCACGGCCTGCAACGACTCCGGGCGGCGACTGAGCCCGGGCGAGGTCGGGGAGCTGGCCACCCGGTGGCGGACGACGTACCCGCTCTTCGGTGCAACGCTCGCGCTGCGCCTGCTGGCCTGCACCCCATGGCCGGCCACCGTGCGCCCGACCGAGAGCGGCCCGGTCGACGGTGTACCGCCGGTGCTGGTGATCGGCACCGCCCGCAACCCTCGCGGCCCGCTCGAAGGGTCCAGGCGAGCGGCCGAAGCGCTGCCGTCGAGCCGGTTCCTGTCCTGGCAGGGCACCGGCACCGGGGCCTACCCGCGCACCCCGTGCGTCACCGACGTGGTCGACCGGCTGCTGGTGGACGGCGATGTACCGGAGCCGGGGCTGCTCTGCCCGCCCTGACCACGCTACCCGCCCTGACCACGATCAGCACCTGACCACGATCAGCAGTAGTGCTCCTGCGCCAGGTCCACCAGCTCGCCGGCCTGCGCCCGGGTGAGGGTCGGCAGCCCACGCGGGATGCGGCCGGCCAGTTCTTGCTCGCTGGTGCCCGAGGCGAGCTCGGTGCACGCCTGCCGGGCGACCACGACCTCGGCGACACCGGTGCGACTCGTCGGAACGCCGGCCGCCCGCATCGCCTTGATGAAAGCGACGGCCTTGGGCGCGCTGACCAGCTCGCCGTCCTGGAGAGCCGCCGCCTTCGGGCCCGGGGGTCCGTTCTCCGGCGCCGCCGGCGGTACCGCCGGC
>JBOHEP010000120.1:0-6367 GCA_050701075.1 Pseudonocardia sp.
ATCCTCGACGGCTACGAGACGAAGGCCGACCTGGTCAACAAGCGCTACCAGCGCGGCGCCCTGTCCTACCAGGAGCGCAACGACGAGATGGTCAAGATCTGGAGCCAGGCGTCCGAAGAGGTCGCCAGGGCGATGGAGGAGAACTTCCCCGAGGACAACCCGATCCCGACGATCGTCAAGTCGGGTGCGGCGGGCAACATGACCCAGGTCCGGCAGCTCGCCGGGATGCGGGGTCTGGTGGCCAACCCGAAGGGCGAGTACATTCCCCGTCCGATCAAGGCCAACTTCCGTGAGGGCCTGTCGGTGCTGGAGTACTTCATCTCCACCCACGGCACCCGCAAGGGTCTGGCCGACACGGCGCTGCGCACCGCCGACTCCGGGTACCTCACCCGGCGCCTGGTGGACGTGTCGCAGGACGTCATCGTGCGCGAGGTCGACTGCGGCACCGAACGCAGCATCACCATGGCCGTCACGGAAGAGGGGGCCGACGGCGCCCGGATCCCGCACCGCTACCTCCGGACCAGCGTCTACGCGCGCAGCTCCGCCGAGGACGTGGTCGGCCCGGACGGTGAGTCCGTCGTCCGTCGCGGCGACGACCACGGCGATCCCGCGCTCGACGCCCTCGTCGCGGCAGGAGTCAAGACGATCAAGGTGCGCAGCGCGCTCACCTGCACGTCGGCCACCGGCAACTGCGGCATGTGCTACGGCCGCTCGATGGCCACCGGCCAGCTGGTGGACGTCGGCGAGGCGGTGGGAATCGTCGCGGCGCAGTCCATCGGTGAGCCGGGCACCCAGCTCACGATGCGTACCTTCCACACCGGCGGGGTGGCCGGGGACGACATCACCACGGGCCTGCCCCGGGTGCAGGAGCTGTTCGAGGCGCGGGTCCCGAAGGGCAAGGCACCGATCGCCGACGTCGACGGTCGCATCGCGATCGACGACGGCGAGCGCTTCTGGAAGATCACCCTCACCCCGGACGACGGTGGCGAGGAGATCGTCTACGAGAAGCTCTCGAAGCGGCAGTGGCTGGCGATGACCGTCGATGACGGTCAGGAGCGGCCGCTGGCCGACGGCGACCACGTGCACGTGGGCCAGCTGCTGCTCGAGGGCACGGCCGACCCGCACGAGGTGCTGCGCGTCATGGGTCCGCGCGAGGTGCAGCTGCACCTGGTGCGTGAGGTGCAGAAGGTGTACCGCACGCAGAGCGTGGACATCCACGACAAGCACATCGAGGTGATCATCCGGCAGATGTTGCGCCGGGTCACGATCATCGACTCGGGTGCCACGGAGTTCCTGCCGGGTGCACTCGCCGAGCGGTCGGACTTCGAGACGCAGAACCGCCGCGTGGTGGCCGAGGGCAACGAGCCGGCCGCGGGACGTCCGGTGCTGATGGGGATCACGAAGGCCTCGCTGGCCACGGAGTCGTGGTTGTCCGCGGCGTCGTTCCAGGAGACCACCCGGATCCTCACCGATGCCGCGATCAACGGAAAGCGCGACAAGCTCGTCGGGCTGAAGGAGAACGTGATCATCGGAAAGCTGATCCCGGCGGGTACCGGCATCGGCCGGTACCGCAACATCCAGGTGCAGCCCACCGAGGAGGCCCGCGCGGCCGCCTACGCCCTGCCGAGCTACGACGACGGCTACTACAGCCCCGACGTCTTCGGCGCGGGCACCGGTGCGGCGGTGCCGCTGGACGACTACGACTTCGGGCGCGACTACCGCTGATCCCGAAGATCGGTCCCGGACGGGGCCGGATACCGCTCTCCCGTGGCGGTGTCCGGCCTCGTCCGTCGTCTGCCCCGACGTGGCGTCCGCCGTCCAGACGATCCGTGAAGGTAACCTCCTCAGTTATGCCTGGGCTGACCTCGGCAAGGTTCCGGTGCCGGCCGACGAGGCGCTGATGGCGCAGGTCGCCGCCGAGACGACTCGGCTGCGCGACTCGGATCCGCCGGAGTGGAGCGTCTACCTCAATGAGGGCCGCTCCTGGGAGCAGGGCAGCCAGACACCTGTAGATGGGGAGTTAGGAGATGCAGAACTCGTTGCCCTCCGGGTCGTGCAGCACCGACCAGCTGTGTCCCCACTCGTCCTTGTCTGTGACGTGCGTCGCGCCGAGGACGACCAGCCGCGCGATCTCGGCGGGTCGGTCCTCCGCGGCGAGGTCGACATGCACCCGGTTCTTGACCGTCTTGGTCTCGGGGACCTTGATGAAGAACCAGCTCGGCGCGCCGTCGTCGCCCGCTCCGATGG
Source organism: Pseudonocardia sp. (assembly GCA_050701075.1). GTDB lineage: Bacteria > Actinomycetota > Actinomycetes > Mycobacteriales > Pseudonocardiaceae > Pseudonocardia. The sequence continues at coordinate 2,248 of JBOHEP010000120.1, forward strand.
ACGCGAAGTACGGGCTCGGATCGGGGTCGATCTTTCGGTCGAGCGCTCCCGACCAGAACGCCACGAGCGCGGGCGGGTGGGTGCAGTCGAAGGTGACGTTGGCGAGCCGGAGCGTCATGGTCGGGTCTCCTCGATCGGCCAGTGGATCTCTGTGCGGAAGCGGGCGGAGTCGGCGGTGTCGCCGTAGCTGACGGCGTACACCTCGCGGACCCGGTGTCCGGGTGCGGTGACGGCGTGCTGGGCGACCCACGCCCCCAGCAGCCGGTAGGTCGCGTCGATGGTGTCGTAGGGACCGACGTGCCCACCAGCATCAACGTGGAAACAGGCGGTGTGATCTCGTGGGATCTCGCCCCCCTCTACCAGGTCCGGAACCACGTGGTGGAGCACGCCTGCGCAGCCGCCCACGGCGGGCTCGACCGTGCTCAATGGGCCAGCTACATCCCGGGCCTGCCCTACCAGGACACCTGCCCCCGCCTGACGGTGCGTGTCGACAGAGGTTGGCCACAGACCGAGCGCGACCGCAGACCATGATCGACGACCGGGAACACGGAGCCGCGCGCGGCGCACGGTTCCCACTCGATGAGTGCGCCACGAGGCGCTGTTGTTCCGGACGCGGTTCCGCGTTCCGAACGTTGATCATCGACTGGTCGACGGCCCGGCGGCCGACGAGGCTGCAGACCTACACATGCTACTGTAGGCGCATGATGACGCGTCGGCTGCAGATCCTACTCGACGAGGACCGGTACCAGCGGCTCGCCGCCGCAGCGAGAGCCCGAGGCAGCTCGGTGGCAACCGTGATACGGGACGTCATCGACCGGGGCTTGCCCGCCGACGACGACGAGCGCAGCGCAGCCCTGCGCCGCATCCTGTCAGCCGAGCCGCAGCCCGTCCCCGACGACCCGAGCGACCTGGCCGCCGAGCTGCACGAGTTGCGCAGCGAGCCACGATGATCGTGCTGGACACGACTGTGCTGCTCTACGCCGTCGGCGCCAAGCACGAGCTGCGCGAGCCGTGCCGTCGCCTGCTCTCGGCGCCGAAACAGCTGATGCTGACGACCACTGCCGGCGTCATCCAGGAGTTCGTCCACGTCAGGGGCCGACGACGGGCCCGATCGGACGCCGTCGGCGTCGGTCGTTCCTACCTCACCCTGCTCCGGCCGCTGCTCGAGGTTCCCGACGCCGCCGTCGACGACGCCCTGGCCCTACTGGAAGATCACGCCGCGCTCGGCGCGTTCGACGCAGTCCTCGCCGGCGCGTCGCTGCGGGCCGACTGCCGGGCGATCGTCACCGCAGACCGGGCATTCGCGAAGGTTCCCGGCCTCCCCGTGGTGTTCCCCGACGACGCTGGGGTCACTGCCCTGCTGTCACCCGCCGATGACCAGACTCCCCAGCATCGCTCGCGGCCCGTGGACGGGTAACGCGGTCGCCTCATGATCGCCTGAACCGCCCGCCGTCATGCCGCGAACAGCTCGTGGATCGGGAACGCGAAACCGGGCAGCAGCGGGCTGGTGAGCAGCTCGCCAGGACCGACCTCGACGGCGTCGTCGAGGGAGCCACGTCCGAGAACCGTGCTGGTCCATCACGTACGGACTTGTCGACCCTGCGTCACGATCCACCCACCAGGACCCCCATCGGCTATCCTGCGACACTCGTTCGGGGAAGCGGCAGGGGGGTGGTGTGGCCAGAATCTTCGTCAGTCATGCCACGGACGACCTCGCGCTGGCCCGAGAGGTGCACGGGTGGATAGATGGCGCCGCCCTGCGGCCCGGGGGCCTGCTGAGCCGCGGCTTCCTGGGCACGCGGCCGATGGTCTGGATGGGCACCCGCTCGTACGGCCTCTACCTCTGGCACTGGCCGATCTACGTCTACACCCGCCCCGAGATCGAGGTGCCGTGGGGCCCGGTCCCGACCGCCGCGGTGCGTATCGCGCTGACGGTTCTCGCCGCCGAGCTGTCCTACCGCCTCGTCGAGCTGCCGATCCGCGACGGAAGGGCCGGTCGGTGGCTGCGCGAGCTGGCCGGCCCGCGTCGCCGCTGGGTGACGGCGGGAGCGGTGGCCGCGAGCCTGCTCGTGGCCGCGCCGGTCGTGACGGGGATCGCCGCCGCGGCCCCGCGGCCCGACGTCGTCGAGCAGCGCGTGGTCGCAGGCGCCACGGTGGCGACGGCGGCGTCGTCGGCCACGCCTGTGACGTCGGGGCTGGGCGAGCTGGAGCCGCACACCGTCACGGTGCTCGCGGACTCGGTGCTGCTCGGCATCGAGAACGCCCTCGTCGCCGAGCTGGCCGCCGACGGCTGGACGGTCGAGTACCGCGGCCGGCCCGCACTGATGGTCAAGCAGTCCCGCGCGCAGCTCGCGGAGTCCGGTGCCAGGGTCGGCAGCCTCGTGGTCGTCGGGCTGGGCTACAACTCGCTCTGGGAGCGTGACCGGGCACACTACGACCGGTGGGCCGCCACGTGGGACCGCGAGGCGGAGGAGCTGGTCGCCGTCCTCACCGAGCTTGGCGCGAAGCGGGTCGTGTGGGTGACGCTGCGGGAGCCGTCGCCCGAGGTCGTGCCACCGAAGGGCCGCGCCCAGCTTCGGCTGTTCGCATGGACCTTCCCCTATACGAACGAGCGGTTGCGGGCGCTGCACGAGCGCAGGCCCGAGGTGCTGTCGCCGACTGGACGGCCGTGTCGAACCGGCCGGGCCTGACCTACGATGCCGTCCACCTGACCTCCGACGGAGCGTGCCTGATGATCGACACCATGCGTGCGGCGGCCCAGGTCTGATGGCGGCCCAGGTCTGATGATGGCCAGGTGGACGGTCGCGGTCCTCGTGTCGCTGGCGGTCGTTGCTTCCGCCAGTGAGCCGGGGCCGGGCCCGCCGCCCCGCACCTGTGGCGGCCCCGGAGCCGGTCGTGCCGCCACCGCCGCCCGTGCCGGTGGTCGTGACGGCCGGTCCGGACACCGCGTCCGGCCGGACGTCGTGTCGCAGGGTCGTGCACCTCGGCGACTCGACGTCGGTGGGACTGGTCTCGGCGAGCTTCATCCGCGACCCCGCCCAGCGGATGCCGGCCCGGTACGAACAGGTGGGCGTTGCGTCGTCGCGCATGGAGATCGACGGCGCGCGGTCGATCGTCGAGACGTTGCCGCGCCAGGTCAATGCCCACGACGCGGCTGCGCGGGCGCGCGCGGCGGGGTTCGTGGGCGCCTGCTGGGTCCTCGCGCTGGGCGTCACCGACACCGCGAACGTCGCTGTCGGGTCGCGGGTCGGGCGCAGCGCCCGGATCGACCGGATGATGGAGGTGATCGGCGACGACCCCGTGCTCTGGCTCACGACCCACACGCTCGTCGCCCGCGGTGCGTGGTCCGACGCCAACATGCAGCTCTGGAACGCCGACCTGCTCGCGGCCACGCAGCGCTACCCGAACATCCGCGTCTTCGACTGGGCGTCCGTGGCCCGCGACGAGTGGTTCACCGGGGACGGCATCCACTACACGAGCGCGGGCAGCACCGCGCGAGCCGGCTCCATCGCGGCCGCGCTGACCGTGGCGTACCCGGAATAGGAGCCGGCGCGACGGCGTTGTGGACGGCGAGCCCGGCGGTCCGGGCCGACGCCGTGTCGCCGCGACCAGCGGCCCCGTCTGCGCCGAGCGGGGTCGCTCGAACGGTGAGCGGGCGCGCCTCCTTGCGGTGAGCGCGCTCGTCAGGCACGGTGTCCTCATTGACCGGCGTGACGTGGACCCGTTTTGACCCCTTTGTGGCGGGACGGGTACTCTACGGTCTTGCGCCCGATCACGGTCGGGCCGATCCGCGCGCCCAGGGGTCGTGACCGCAGTTCCGGGTCCGGGCCTTCGGGTAGGGCGGGCCCCGTGATCGTTCCGGTGAGGTTCCCCGATCTCGCTCGCACGGTGCCGCGGTGCCAGTACGTGCGCGACACGCCCGACCTCGGGGACGGGTGGCCAGACCAGAAGACCAGCACCGCACAACACCAGCAACGCACAAGAAGCACCAGAACGCCGACGGGAAGAAGCAAACGGTCCATGCCCACGATCCAGCAGCTGGTCCGCAAGGGCCGTCAGGACAAGGTCTCCAAGACCAAGACCGCCGCGCTCAAGGGGAGTCCCCAGCGTCGCGGGGTGT
>JBOHEP010000121.1:0-2031 GCA_050701075.1 Pseudonocardia sp.
TAGCCGCCGTTGTCAGCCGGTAGCGACGACCTCGGCTACGGGCAACCAGTGTTCGTTCCGCAGGTGTGTCCACGCTCTCTCGACGTGCTTCGGACCCATCATGCGCTGCTTGCGTGCGTTCCACCTGCTGACGAGATCGGCGACGACAGCGGCATCAGCGTCGGGAGATTCGGCGGTGGCAACCCAGTGGACACTGGCGAGCAGCTCCATGCCGTAGGCGGACTCGAAGCCCTCGCTCAATCGGATCACGCGCTCGATTCGGGCGCGTGTGTCCGGGGCGGAGGCGAGGACGGTGTCGGCTTCCTCCGCGGCGCCGGGAAGCAGCTCGATAGGCTCGGCGGAGCGCACCGGCTTGCTCCCGTCGCCGAAACCGGTGATGAAATGACCCTCCATCGAGCGCAGCGCCTTGCGCAGGTTGTCGGCGTACGGGCCGTAGCGCCCCTTCGTAAAGGTCAGGCTCAGGTCCTCGCCCCCGACCTGCAGGAAGTACATGAGCTTCTGAGCTTCGACGAGCGAGACATCCAGCGCGATATCGGCGTACCGGCGGGCCGTCGCGATAAACGCCGCCTTCGCCACGGTGATCGCCGGTCGCGGCGTCCGCGTCGTCATCTCCGCAGCTGCCGGTGCGCCTTCCGGTGGAAAGAGCTGAACCTCGACGTCGGGCAACGACCCGAAGGCCGCGGCGATCAACGGCCGGACCTGCTCCCAGCCGAGCCCGCCGTTTCCGCAGCCCAGCGGCGGAACAGCGATCGAGCTGATGCCGTGTTCGCCCACCATCCGGACGAGGTCGTCTAGCCCGGATTCGATGTCGCCAAGTCGAGACCGAGCCCGCCAGTGTCCCTTCGTCGGAAAGTTGATGACGAACCGGGGACCGCTCAGCGCCCCTGTCTCCCATACGTGCATGTGCCCGAGGCGTAACTCCTGCCGCTTGGCGGCGCGTTCGTAGGCCTTGAACATCTCCGGAAAGCGTCGGCGGAACTGCAACGCGATGCCCTTGCCCATCACCCCAACGGTGTTGACCGTGTTGACCAGCGCCTCCACGTCCGCGTCGAGGAGGTTGCCGTGCGCCTCGTGGATCACACTGCCTCCCTCACGTGAAGTACCAGTCTGGTTCGATTCCTACCGGAACACTCTGACCGAAACGAGTCATCGTGGCCTGCGCTTCCCCGGCCCGAGCCGGCGAGTACGCCGCGACGTACTGGACGGCCTGCCACGGCACGCATCGGTGGACGAGGGTCTCCGCCATCCGCCGTTCCCTGCGATCGGGCTCCTCGTCGGTGTTCGCCCAGTACCTCGCCTCCATGAGCTTCCAGTCGATCATGCTGTCGAGGTCGTCGACGCGCTGGCTGTACCGCGCGGTCTCCAGCACGGCGTTGCGATCGGTGAACACCACCGACAGCCCGAGCTGGGCCAGTCCATCGATCGTCGTCCCCAGGTACAGCAGCGACTCCGTTCCGTCCTGGTACTCGGGGACGTTGCCCCTGCTGATGGCGTACATCATCGGGCTTCGCGGCGCGAAGTAGAAGGGGGCGTAGTCGGCCACCACACCTCCCGGCCCGATCGGCACCGTGCGACTACGGCGGCGCCCCTTGATGCCCCGATTGCCCACTGCAACCGTGAGGAGACCGGCGGCAGCGGCGTCCGTGTCGGCGAGCAGGCCGTGCTGCACGATCATCTCGAGGTGGTCGATCGAGGTGAAGTGGTAGAGCCGCGTGGGAACAGGGCGGGGCACGCACACCTCCCCTGCTCCTCTTCCGGTCGACCGCGCCGAACTGTAGCCGGGTGAGGAGACCCGTCCGCCGTGACTGGGCCGAACTGTCGAGTCCGGCTTGTAGGGTGCCGTCGTGGCCGTTGCAAGTGAGCGCCCATGGGGCCGCTACGAGCGAAGGGCGTCCGAGACTCGACAGACGGAGCAAGGCCGTCCGCGCACCGTGTGGCACCGCGTTTCCCTCCGGCGATCGCGTCGAAGTCCGCCTGGACGGGGAGGACGCCGGGACAGAGGTCCCGGATCCGCGACAGGACGGCGTGCTC
>JBOHEP010000122.1:0-5827 GCA_050701075.1 Pseudonocardia sp.
GCGAACTACCTACTCGCCAAGAAGCCCTACCTGGCCTACCACGAGGCCCTCGCCGCGGGCTGGCCCATCGCCACCGGCATCATCGAAGGCGCCTGCCGCCACCTGGTCAAAGACCGCATGGACATCACCGGAGCCCGCTGGGGACTGTCCGGAGCCGAAGCCGTCCTCAAGCTCCGCGCCCTACACAGCAACGGCGACTTCGACACCTACTGGACCTACCACCTCCAACAAGAACACCACCGCGTCCACCCCACACACCACCACCCCCTCGCAGCATGATCAAACTCCCTTCAAAAGAGCCGCACCCATCGCAGATCAAGCCGGAGGTACGGCCAGGACGGGACCGGACCGCGCACCGTGATAGGCAACGGACCTGGATGGTCCCACGCGGTGCCGACCTGCCTGCAAGTGTCCTCACCGGTCATCGGCCGGTAGAGACAACGGCGAACACATCGGCCGCGCCTGAGGTCAAGGGTCGCGGGTTCGGACCTGTCGTCCCGACGGTATCAGTTGAGGTCAGAGCCCCGTTTCACTTCGGTGAGACAGTCCACATCGGTGATCGCCGCTGCGCGGCCCGAGTCGCCGAGACCATGCCCGATGGTGACACCGGGCAGCGCGCGCACACCGGCGGCGCGGGCCGCCACCACCGGCCGTGGGGCTCGTCGTCGAGCCACGCGCGCCGTCCGCAACGCGCACAGATCAGCCGACGCATTCGCACTCGGCCCGTGCTCGACGCGCTCCGGCCCGGACGGAACGAGAACATGTCGGCGAACCTCACACGGTCGCGACGGCGGCGAGTGTCACCGTCTGTGGCACTCTGGGGCGGTGGACGACACCGCGGGCGTCGGTGTGCGGACGGCGCGAGCACGCAAGCTGGCGGGTCTCACCCAGTGGCAGCTCGCCGAGCGGGCCAACTTGTCGCTGTCGTTGCTGCGGAAGGTCGAGCAGGGCGACCGGTCGGCGTCCCCGGCGTTCACCGCGGCGGTGGCCGGGGTGCTCGGGCTGGGTCCGGACGCGCTGTACGGGCAGCCCTACGAGGCCACCAGCCGCGCCGAGGCGGCCGAGCAGGCCGCTATCCCGGAGCTGCGCCGCGCCCTGGTGGCCTTCGACGACGACGACCTCCCCGAGCCGGCGCCGACCCTGGATGAGCTGCTGACCCGCCTGGACCGGGTGCGGGCGGCCCACCGCCGGGCCCGGATCGTCGAGGCCACAGGGGCGCTGCCGGACCTGCTGCGCGGCCTGCACCACGTTGCCGGCATTGAGCCCGACGGGTGCGCGACGTGAGCGCGTAATGACCGCGCTGGCCTACACGTACAGCAAGGCCATGCTGTCGGCCTACTACTTCGGCTACCTCGACCTGGCCGGACTCGCCGCCGAGCGTTGCTGCTGGGCCGCTGCGCGGTCCGGTGACCCGCTGTGGTCGGTGGCCGCCGAGTACAACCGGGCTCTGATCCTGCTCTACGCGGGCGCCTACAGCGCCGGGCTGCGGGTCATCGACCGCGCCTACGTCGACACCGAACACCTGCCCACCGGGTCCAACATGCTGGCCGTGCGCGGAGCGCTGCACCTGCGCGGTTCGATCCTGTCCGCGCGCGCGGCCGATGTCCAGACCGCCCAGGCGCACCTGTCCGGGGCGCGGGAGATCGCCTCCGCGCTCGGCGACGCCCGGTTCGACCACTACGGCACCGGTTTGCGGTCGTCCAATGTGGACATCCATTCGGTGTCGGTGCCGGTCGAGCTCTCCGACGGCACCACGGCCGTGACCCGCGCCGTCGAGCTGCACTTGACACCGGGCATCGCACCGTCACGGGTCGGGCACCACCACATCGACGTGTCCCGCGCCTGGCTTCTGCACGGTGACCGCGACCGCGCCTTCGCCGACCTGCAACAGGCTCGGCGAGTCGCACCCGAGCTGACCCGCTACCACCCCCAGGTGCACGAGACGATCCGTGCCCTGATGCACGCGCATCGGCACCGCAACAACACGCTGGCCGGCTACGCCCGTTGGGCCGGTGTCCGATGGTGATCCTCGTGAGGCGCTCGGACAGGCGCTCACGCACCCTGCGGAGGTCTCATCGGCCGCCGCCACGTCGGAGCGGCTGGAGTGGGTCGCCGACGACGGATCGCGCTGCTACTCCCGGCAGGACGGCGACGATCTGACCCTGACGGTCACCGGCGGCGGGCGGCCTGACCTCGTCTCGCGGTACGTCGACGGGAAGGTCGGACGTGGACGAGGACATCAGCTCGAGCATCAGGCAGCGGCTACGTGCGATTCGCGTCTGGCGCGCGGTCGACCCTGCACCTCGAACGTAGCGAGAAGGAGCCCCCAACATCATCCGGCCCGGCGAACCCTCAGTAACACATCCCTCCGACAGAGCCGCACCCAACTCATTCCGTGGTCGTGTCCCCCTGCTGGCGGCCACGTAGCAGGTCGAGGATCTGCTGCTGGGCACTCTCGGATTAGCCCCGCCGCCAAGAACGGGTGAGCAACCCTCGCACCCACTGCTGTGTGGTCAGCCGCGACGCGCCTGGCTCGTGGTGACCGCCAGCAGTCTGCACCGCAGTACCAGCAGCGGTTACAGCGTCATACCCCAGCGAACCTCGTCCGGCGGCTTCCGGTCGCCGAGTTCACCCCCTACGGGCTCAGCGAGGCCGACGTCACTGCTCTTGTCCACCGCTTGACCCACTGGCCCAGTCGATCAACCCCCGCTGACCCGCCACGCAGATGCTCGGTGAACAGCGTCAAGCGGCTGCCGCGGAAGCTGGTCCGGGCCAGCCTTCCCAAGTCCCCACGCAGCGATCACGACGATAGCGTGTCAAGCACACATCGCACGCTCGATCGCGACCGGGCTGGTGGACCGCGGATCACGGTCATCACGGGTCTCGCCGCCGGGATCGACACCGCCGCCCACGTCGCAGCGCTGGAGGCCGGCGGGCGCACCGTCGCGGTGATCGGCACCGGGCTCAACCGCTACTATCCCACCGAGAACCGGCACCTCCAGGACCGGATGGCCACCGAGGGCCTGCTGCTCTCGCAGTTCTGGCCCGACGCTCCGCCGACCAAGCACCCCTTCCCGATGCGCAACACGGTCATGTCCGGCTACGGCGCAGCGACGATCGTCGTGGAGGCCGGCAAGCACAGCGGCGCCCGCATCCAGGCTCGACGCGCGGTCGCTCACGGCCGCCCGGTCATCCTCACCGACCTGGTGGTCAAGGCGAACAAGTGGCCCGCCGAGCTGATCGGTCGGCCCGGCGTGTACGTCGCGGGCAGCCTCGCCGAGACCATGTCGATCGTGGAGAGCATCACCAACAGGCCCGCCGAGATCAACGCGCTGTTCGCGGTGGCCGCTGGCAGATGATCGCGGACGAGCCCGCGAAGCAGCTCCGCGGGCTGCTCTACACGAGGGTCGGCGCATTCTTCACCAACACGAGCGTGACGCCGGCCGATGCGCGGTGGGAGGTAGCGGACAACACGGCGGCCGATGTGGCCTTGGGATTCTACGGTCGGTTGCCCGACGGTACCTCCCCCGGCCGACGCCCTGCACGCGGTCGTCCGCGGCCTGCGAGACGAGCAGCTGCTGACACTCTCCCCGTGGGCCAGCTGCCTCCACGCCGGCCCCTGACCGCCGCATACCAGCGCCATCGCGCAGGTAGTCGGCGCCGCTGGCCGAGCCGGAGCGGGCAGTGGCTCGGGTGGTGCGGCCAGGTCGCTCCAGCGGCACCTGCTTGCGGATCAGCGCCGGGTGGTCGATGTCGGTGGGGAAGGCGCGGGTCTGACGCCTACGCGCTTACACCCTGAACGTCCGATCTCAGCTACTTACTGGTAGCTGACCACAGCTCCAGACTGCGCGCCATAGCATAAACGACATGTAGCCGATACGCTACGGTACGGGCTCAATGTGGGAGATCGAGTTCAGCAGCGAGTTCGAGGCGTGGTGGAGGGAGCTGACCGACGATCAACAAGAGATTCTCGACCAGCGGCTTCACCTGCTTGGAAACCAGGGCCCCGGCCTGGGTCGGCCTGCGGTCGACACGCTGACCGGCTCGAAGGTCGCCAACATGAAGGAGCTGCGGGCAGGAACGATCCGGGTCCTGTTCGTCTTCGACCCTCGCCGGGTAGCGATCTTGTTGCTCGGTGGCGACAAGCGAGGGCAGTGGACTCGCTGGTACCTAGAAGCCATCCCGGCCGCGGAGCGCCTCTACACACGTCACCTGAAAGAGATCGAGCCTCAGGAGGGCCGGTGAGATGACCAAGAACTACCGAGCGCTGCGGGGGGAGCTAGAAGCTCGTCCTGACCACACTGAGCGTGCCGCAACGGCCAAGGCAGCCCTCGCTGCTCAGGACAACGCCTACTTCCGTCGTCTCGGCGAACTACGCCGCGCTCGCCGCATGACCCAGGATGCCCTCGCCGAACGGCTCCACATACTCCAGCCCTCGGTGTCCCGACTCGAACGCCAGGCTGACCTCTACGTGTCGATGCTGCGCCAGTACGTCGAGGCCATCGGCGGTCGTCTGGAGATCCATGCTGTATTCCCCGATCTCGACGCCGAGCTGAGCTTCGAGGACTTCGAGGCCATCGACCGGGACAACCCCGACATCAGCGACACCGACCCTGAGCTGCGGAAAGCACTCTAACGACCGGCGTCGCCGACGGCAGCAGGCGTAAGTCCCCCAGACGGGCAGGGTTATCCAGACGGGCAGGGTTATACCGCCGTTTGACGGGAGCGCGTGAGCCCGCGTCGATCGCAGCCGTCCCGCCCTCAACCCTCGCCCTCCCGACGGCCTCCGCGCGCTCAACATCAAGGGAGAGAGGACCGCGTGGCGATCATGATAACCACGTTTTGCCTGGTGAGGGTGGGTAGAGCTGAGGGGATTCGAACCCCTGACCCCTTGACTGCCAGGAAACCGACATCACTCGTCCGGCGCTGCTACCAGGCACTACGCTACCGATCTGCTTGCACCAGCCGCCGCGACTTGCACCACGGCACCCGAGTTCGCACCACGACCGGCACCACGACCGTCGGTAGCCGGAGACTCGATCCGCCATCCTCCACCAGCAAGGTCCGGCGGCGAGCCTCACCGATCATCGATCGGGATCAACGCCCAGAGGGAGGTATCGGACGCGGATGCGGTCGTCGAGTACGACGACGATCGCGCCGGCATCAATGGGCCCCGCGATCTGCGTCAGGTTCGCCAGCAGGATCAGCGCGAGGGCCTTCGGCTGACCTCTTCACCGCGGTACAGCACAAGGCTCGGACGGCGGTCGTTGCTCCGCGCCAGCAGCTCACCGAAGTCCGTGTCAGCCGACACCAGCACGCGGTCCTGTTCCCGCGCGGCTTCCATCACGATGAAGTCGGCCGCACCGGCAAGTCCAAGGCCGACGACGGACACGGCATCATGACCGGCGGCGCCCAGCTGTGCGGCCAGCGATGGCGACAGACACTCGTCGACGAGGAATCTCACGCGGTGTGCCGCAGCGGCAGCACACGCTCGGCCACCGCGGCCGCGGCGTAGAGCAGCGCCTCGTGCACGTCCTCGGCGGTGACCTGAGGGAAGGCCGCTCGGATCTCCTCGACGCTCATCCCGGCCGCAACCATCTTCAGCAGTCGCGTGACGGGCATGCGAGTACCTCGGATACACGGGACACCACCCATGATCTCGTGGTCGACCACGATCCGCTCGAAGCTCACCCGCACAGTCTGGAGTGTTCCCGATTTTGTTGACACCGATTTAGGCTGCCAGGTCAGTGAGTTTCCTATATCCTAGCTCGAATTCGGTGGGTGTCAAGTAGCAAAGCGTGGAGTGTCGGCGGTGGCGGTTGTAGTA
>JBOHEP010000123.1:0-3238 GCA_050701075.1 Pseudonocardia sp.
CCCGCTCGCGTTCAGCGTGCGATCAATGCGGCTTCATGATCGCCGAACGGGGACACAGAGCCGCATCCCGTGCGGCTCCCCGTACCGAGACGCTGATCTCGGCAGGTCACCGCGACTCCGATGATGCCGTGATCATCGGTGGGGAACCCGGATCAGTACTCGGCACGGCTGACGGTTCCTCAACATCGATCAAGCGCTCGGCACCTTCCGCCACCGGATCCCCGCACCACCTCCACGCGTGCCGTTGCCCGACCGAACCCGAAAGAACTTCTACGGTGCTGCACTAGATCATCGATCAGTACAGAAGCGACTCGGCCGCGACGTCCGGCGCCAGCTCACCACACGGCCGGCCCATGCTCGCCGGCATCCAGGCGAGTGTGAACATCGATCGCCATGCCGACGCCTCCTCAGCCGTCGGGTGGTGGGCGAGTCAGTAGCGGATGAGGCCACGGATGTTGCGGCCCGCGCGCATGTCGGCGTAGCCCTCGTTGACCTCCTCGAGGCGGTACTCGCGCGTGATCAGCTCGTCGAGCTTGAGCCGGCCGGTGTTGTAGAGCTCCAGCAGCCGCGGGATGTCGTGCCGCGCGTTGGACGAGCCGTACAACGCACCGCGGATCTGCTTCTCGTACAGCGTCAACTCGAGCAACGAACAGGAGACGGTGTTCTCCTCCGGGTGACCGATCGCGGTGATCACCACGCGACCACCCTTGCCCACCAGGCTCAGCGCCGGAACGACGTAGGAGCCCTCGGCGACACCGGTGGTCATGATGCAGGCGTCCGCGAGCCGCCCGCGGGTCAGCTCGCTGATGACCTCCCAGGCCGCGTCCGCCGACTCGGCGACGTGGGTGGCGCCGAACTCGCGGGCACGCTCGCGCTTGTACTCCACCGGGTCCACCGCGACGATATGGCGGGCCCCAGCGATGCGCGCGCCCTGGATGGCGTTCATCCCGACCCCACCGGCGCCGAGCACGACGACCGATTCACCGGCCCGCACCTCGGCCGACCGCACGGCGCTGCCGTAACCGGTCAGCACCCCGCACCCGATCAGGGCCGCCTTGTCCAGGGCGGTGCCCTGGTCGACCGCCACCACCGAGGCGACCGGCACGACGGTGTACTCCGAGAACGTGCCGAGCAGGCACATCTGGCCGATGTCCGCACCGCGGGCGTGGAAGCGGTAGCTCCCGTCGAGCTGCGGACCCATCATCAGCGCGGCGCCGAGGTCACACAGGTTGCCCATGCCGCGCGCGCAGTACGAGCAACGTCCGCAGGCCGGGAGGAATGTGAGCACGACGGGGTCGTCCTCGGCGAGGTCCGCGACGCCCGCACCCACCTCGACGATCGTCCCGGCGCCCTCGTGGCCGCCCACGACGGGGAGCGGGAACGGCAGGTCGCCGGTGACGAGGTGCTCGTCGGAGTGGCACAGCCCGCTCGCGGTCAGTCTGACCATGACCTCGCCGGGGCCGGGCGGGTCGAGGTCGATCTCCTCGACCTCCCACTTCTGGCCGAGACCCCAGAGAACCGCCGCCTTGGTCTTCATCCGCAGACTCCTCACCGTCGGGATGCTGTACATCGTCGCAGTGGACTCCTCATGCGCAACTCGCTACAGCGTCGACGATGTCGTGAAGCGCCGCAGATGCTTCGGGGGCGGTCGGGCGAGGGCACGCGTGGAGGGGGTGCGGGGACCCGGTGGGCGGACGGTGCCGAGCGCTTGATCGCTGGTGGGGAACCGTCAGCCGTGCCGAGTGCGGTTCCGGGTTTCCAACCGATGATCTGCGGCACCATCGGAGTCGCGGCGACCTGCACAGACGGAGCCGCGGTGACCTGCCAAGACAGAGTCTCGGTGACCTGCCAAGACGGCAGTCTCGGTGACCTGCCAAGACGGAGTCTCGGTGACCTGCCAAGATCAGCGTCTCGGTGCAGGGAGGCGCGCGGGATGCGCCGGCCTCGGCGGTTCGTGGCAGGCGCAGCGGCCAGAGCTGGTGGGGCGAGGGCCCGACGAGCTGACCTTCCTCCGTACGGTCAGGCCGGCTGCATCTCCGGCCTGCCGCGCACCGCGCCGGCGTTCGCCTGCACCCGCTCGGCGAGCGCGGCCTGCCCGTCGGTGATCCGCCCAGGGTCACCGGCCCATGCGGCCAGTGCCGGATCGACGAGCGCGCGGCCGAACGAGAACGTCAACGGCCATGGCGTGCGGTGCTCCTGCATCGCGGCCAGGTTGGCCGTCGCCCGCTCCGGCGGCTGCCCGCCGGAGAGGAACGCGACGCCGGCCAGCTCGTCGGGTGCCACGCGCAGCACCTGCACCGTCGCCTGCGCCACCTGGGCGGGCGTCGAGCGGTCCGGGTGCTCGGCGCCCTCGATCACCATGTTCGGCTTGAGCACCATCCCGGCGGGGTCGACCGAGAACGCCGCCAACTCGGCCAGCACGGCAGCCTGCACCCGGGCGGTGACCTCCGCGCAGCGGTCCAGCGAGTGGGCGCCGTCCATCAACACCTCGGGCTCGACGATCGGCGCGATCCCCGCCTCCTGGCAGGCCGCGGCGTACCGGGCCAGTGCGTGGGCGTGGGCCCGGATCCCGGTCTCACTCGGCAGCTCGTCGGTGATCGCGATGGCGGCCCGCCACTTGGCGAACACCGCCCCCATCTCGGCGTACTCGGCCATCCTTGCCGCCAGGCCGTCCAGGCCTTCGGTGATCTTCTCCCCGGGAAGCCCGGGACACGGGTGCGCCCCGGTGTCGACCTTGATCCCGGGCAGGATCCCCAGCGCGTGCACCGCGTCGGCGAAGGGCCGCCCGTCCGAGAAGCTCTGCCTCAGCGTCTCGTCGCAGAAGATGATCCCGGACACGCCGTCGGCCAGGCCGGGAGCCGTGGACAGCAGTTCGCGGTAGACACGCCGGTTCTCCGCGGTGGGCTCGACCCCGGCCTTCGTCAGCCGCGAGGACATCGTGCCGATGCTCTCGTCGGCGGCCAGAATGCCCTTACCCGGCGCCACCATCTGCTTCGCGACGTTCCTGCAGGTGTTCGTCATCTATAGTCCTCAGATTCGGTCTGACATGCACTCCGGGCTCGATAGCTCACCGGTGCCCGAGCGCCTGGGTACGCCGCTCGATCAGCCGCTCGATCATCGGCGTGAAGATGAGCTGCATGGCGAGGTCCATCTTGCCACCCGGACAGACGATGGTGTTCGCGCGCGACATGAACGAGTCGTGCAGCATCGCCAGCAGGTAGGAGAAGTCGATGCCGCG
>JBOHEP010000124.1:0-1018 GCA_050701075.1 Pseudonocardia sp.
CTCGCAACCTTGGACAGAAGGGTGACTGGACCGGCTACCGAGGGGTCTACCGCGAGTCGGTCCGGATGCTGGTCGACCTGGAACAAGCCAGCAGCCGCATCCACCTGGTCCAGTCCGAGATCGTCCCAGGACTCCTCCAGACCGAGAACTACGTTCGAGCCCTGACCGAGGCACCCAGCCCCTTCGGCACCAGCCTCAACGCCGATGACGTGGCAAGGACGCGACACGAACGCCGGAAGATCATCACCCGCGACGACGATCCGCCCATGCTGAGCTTCATCCTGTCCGAGTCCGCCCTGCGACGCGAGTACGGCGGCCGTGACGTCATGCGCGAACAGATGCAGCGACTTCTCGATATCGCCCAGCTTTCCAACGTGCAACTCCAGGCGTTGCCCTTCGCCAACACCAGCCCGGTGACCTACGCGTGGCTGAGCTTCGCGTTGCTGCACGTGCCCGGACCCGGATTAGCCTCACCCCTGAACTTCGCGTACGTCGAGCAGTTCGACGATGCCCGTTACATCGACGAACGCGAACGGGTCGACGCCTACGAACGACTCTGGAGCCACCTCCAAGCTGCCGCACTGAACGTGGTTGAGTCGACGGACTTCATCGCCGGAGTAGCGTCGGAGTACACCTGAAGATTACCGAGGAAGGAGCGATCACACATGCACGCGGACGAGTACCTGCCAGCCGAAGCGTTCGAGGGCGCGCGATGGCAGAAATCGACGGTCAGCGATCCAGATGGCAGCTGTGTAGAGTTCGCCAAGGTGGGCAACATCGTCGCGATACGTGATTCCAAAGTCGCCGACGGATCGATCCTTCAATTCAATGAACAAGAGGTCAGGGCCATGTTCTCAGGTGTTAAGAACGGAGAATTTGACCATTTCTTCGCAGCGCTTCTCACGCGGAGTTCGGAAAGAGAAGAAACCAGCTGACCTTTTCCGTGATCCCTCCGTCCCTGATCGTGAATGCGCGATCATGAACCACAACGCCCTGCTCGGCCTGACGTGGCCCGCGC
>JBOHEP010000125.1:0-5492 GCA_050701075.1 Pseudonocardia sp.
CGAGCGATGCCATCGAAGACCTCAGCGGCGTCCTGTTCGCTCATCTCACCGACCTCGACGTCATACGCAGCTCGGTTCGTCACCGTCGCGCCTCCTCTCGACGCTTCCACGCGGACGGGTCTCACCTACACACTGTCGCACGTCCCACCGACAACAACAGCCGATGTAGCCACGCCTCGCGACGCGCCACTCGGTGAGCGTGACGACGTCGTCTGCGATACCAGGCAAACCACCGCGAGGCCCGGCTACTTGGACGCTGGCTGAGACGTTGCTCCGTGACGGAACTCCACCACATCTCCGTCCGCCATCACGTAGTCCTTTCCCTCAATCCGCACCTTCCCCGCTGCCTTCGCCGCCGCCATCGACCCGGCCGCGACGAGGTCGGCGAACGACACCACCTCGGCCTTGATGAACCCACGCTCGAAATCGGTGTGGATCACCCCGGCAGCCTGTGGCGCGGTCGCACCCGCCCGGATCGTCCAGGCCCGCGACTCCTTCGGCCCAGCCGTCAGATAAGTCTGCAATCCGAGGGTGTGGAAGCCGGCACGGGCGAGGGCGTTCAGGCCGGGTTCGTCCTGGCCGGCCGACTCCAGCAGCTCAGCCGCTGACGCCGGGTCCTCGACGGCCAGCTCCAGCAGCTCCGCCTCGACCTTCGCGTCGAGGAACACCGCGTCGGCCGGCGCCACCAGTTCGGTGAGCTCCTTGCGCCGGGCCTCATCGGTGAGCACGCCCTCGTCGGCGTTGAAGACGTAGAGGAACGGTTTGGTCGTCAGCAGGGACAACTCGCGAAGAAGCGCCCGGTCGACGCCCGCGGCGTACAGCGTCGTGCCGCCGTCGAGGATCTCGCGCGCCTGCTGAGCCGCTTCCAGCACCGGACGCCGGTCCTTCCCGATCCGGGCTTCCTTCTCCAGCCGCGGCACCGCTTTCTCCAGCGTCTGGAGATCGGCCAGGATCAGTTCGGTCTCGATGACAGCAATATCCTCGGCGGCGTCGATCCGCCCGTCGACGTGCACGACGTCCGGATCGTCGAACACGCGCACGACCTGGCAGATCGCGTCGGACTCGCGGATGTTGGCCAGGAACTTGTTGCCCAGCCCGGCCCCCTCGGAGGCACCTTTGACGATCCCGGCGATGTCGACGAAGGACACCACAGCGGGCACGATCTTCGCGGAGCCGTGGATCCCGGCCAGGACGTCGAGGCGCGGGTCGGGCAGCGCCACGACGCCGACGTTGGGTTCGATCGTGGCGAACGGGTAGTTCGCGGCGAGCACGTCGTTGCGGGTCAGCGCGTTGAACAAGGTCGACTTGCCGACGTTGGGCAGGCCGACGATGCCGAGGGTGAGGGACACGGAGGTCCAGGGTAGTCGTCGGTCGCCCGACGGCTTGCAGGTACGCGAGTACCGTGCGCACGCGGCGGCCGTCGTCCTGCGGAACCACGGATGCATACCACGACCGGAGCAGCTCATCACCCGATCGGGTTAAGCAGCTATCATGCCCGCCGGGCTCGTTCGGTGGCCCGGATGGTCGAAGCACGACGAACCAGATCGGTGGTGTGCCCATGCGGTTCTCCTCCCAACTGTTCCTCACCGGAGCCGTCGTGTGCGCCGTCACGGCGAGCACCGGCGCCGCGTTGACGCTGACCGCGAGCGCGCCGGCACCGCAGCTCGGGTCCGCCGTCGCGAATGCTCCCGTCCCGCCACCGGCCGCCGCGGTCCCCGAGCCGCCCGCCGACGAGCCGCAGATCGACGCGCCGGCCGGGGAGCAGGCCACGAGTCTCGTCGAGGAGCGCCGCCGCGAGCCCAGCCCCGCCCCCCCGGACGCACCTCGGGACGCTCCCCGGACAGACGAGTCGGACGGGCCGAGCGGATCGGGTCGCGGCCTGACCGAGAGCGACTGGCAGCGGTTGCCGGCTAACCTGCGTCAGATGACCCGGGACGCGTGCGCCAGCGGTCTCCTCAAGTCCCCCCACTGCGAGACCGCCTGAGCCGTCCATCCACCCCGGGCCGGTCACGTCCGATTTCCGCGAGAGCGCGAGCGGCCGGGGTGGCAGCATCGCCGTCGTGCCACTCGACCAGGACCGCTGCTACCGCGCCGTCGCCGCCCGCGACACCCGCTTCGACGGGCAGTTCATCACCGCTGTCCGCACCACCGGCATCTACTGCCGGCCGTCCTGCCCGGCCGTCACGCCCAAGCGGGCCAACGTCGAGTTCCTCCGCACGGCGGGTGCGGCCCAACAGCGCGGCTACCGAGCGTGCCGGCGTTGCCTGCCCGACGCGGTGCCCGGGTCGCCGGAGTGGAACTGTCGCGCTGACCTGGCCGCACGGGCGATGCGGCTGATCTCCGACGGCGTCGTCGAGCGTGCCGGCGTCGGCGGTCTCGCCGCCACGTTGGGCTACTCGGTGCGGCACCTGAACCGCGTCCTCACCGTTGAGCTCGGCGCGGGGCCGCTGGCGCTGGCCCGGGCGCACCGTGCACACACCGCGCGGCTGCTCATCGAGGCCACCCCACTCGCGATGGCCGACGTGGCGTTCGCGGCCGGGTTCGCGAGCGTGCGCCAGTTCAACGACACGATCCGCGAGGTCTACGGTGTACCGCCCACGACCCTGCGGATGGAGTCGGACCGGCGTCGCGGCGTCGCGAGCAACCCGCCGACCGCGGGGACCCTCGTACTGCGCCTGCCGTTCCGTCCGCCGCTGGACTCTGTCGGGCTGCTCGGGTTCTTCGCCGCCCGCGCCATCGCCGGGGTCGAGTCCGTCGTGAACGGCACCTACCGGCGCACGCTGCGGCTGCCACACGGCGCGGCCACGGTGGCACTGCTCCCGGCCGGCCACCACGTCACGGCGACGCTGCGGCTCACCGAACCACGCGATCTCGGCCCGGCGGTGCACCGGATGCGCCGGCTGCTCGACCTCGACGCCGACCCGCTGGCCATCGACGCCACGCTCGGTGCTGATCCCGTCCTCGCCGCCGCCGTGGCCGCTGCACCGGGGATCCGACTGCCCGGCACGGTCGACGCCGTCGAGACCGCGTTGCGCGCGGTGCTCGGCCAGCAGGTATCGGTCGCCGCGGCGCGGACGGCGGCATCCCGATTGGCTGCCGCGCTCGGCGAGCGACTGCCTCCGGCACTGGCCGCCGGTGGGCCCGACCTGCTGTTCCCCACCGCGGCCACGATCGCCGAACGCGGCGCCGAGGTGCTCACCGGACCCGCGCGACGGATCGCGACCGTGCTCGGGCTCGCTGCCGAGCTGGCCGGCGGATCCCTGGTGCTCGATGCCGGGCGCGATCCCGCGGACCTGCGGGCGGAACTGACCGCACTGCCGGGGATCGGGCCGTGGACGGCCGGTTACCTCGCGATGCGCGTGCTCGGCGATCCCGACGAGCTGCTGGCCACCGATCTCGCCGTACGCCGCGGTGCCGCGGCACTCGGCCTGCCCTGCGAGATGGACGAGCTGACGGCCCGCGCCGAACGCTGGCGACCCTGGCGTTCCTACGCCGCCACCCACCTCTGGCGCGCCGCCGCCACCCCGACGGTAAGGAAGAGCGCATGACCACAGCGACCTGGTCCACCTTTGACACCCCGGCCGGACCCTTCACCGCCGTCGTCGATCCCGACGGAGCCGTACTGGCCTCGGGCTGGACCGCCGACCTCGACGAGTTGCAACTGCTCGTGCACCCGACGTTGCGGCCGGCAACCCTGCGCCATGGCAGCCTGGGGGCGGTGGGCGACGCGGTGCACCGCTACCACGCCGGGGAGGTCTCTGCCGTGGACGCCGTCGCGGTGCGGCAGCGATCGGGCGCGTTCCTCGAACATGCCTGGGACGTGCTGCGCGGCGTGCCGGCCGGCAGCCCGCTCAGCTACACCGAATACGCGGCGAAGACCGGCCGCCCGGCCGCGGTCCGGGCGGCGGCGTCGGCGTGCGCCCGCAACGCCGCCGCCCTGTTCGTCCCGTGCCACCGGGTGCTGCGCTCGGACGGCTCGATGGGCGGCTTCAGATGGGGTGTGGACATCAAGCGCTGGCTGCTGATCCACGAATCCGAACGCCAGGGACGTCCGGGCCGCAGCCTTGCTGACGTGCAGGGAGCCCGGCTCAACGGCTGAGTCGACCAGATGTTCGGCCGCCCGCCGATCGGATTCGTCCGTTGACCGGATGCCGACCGTCAGATCGGCGTGCCTGCTCCGATTCTGTCGGACCCCTGTTGCACGCTGTGCCACGTGGATCTCGTGACCGCACTGAACGTGCTGCTCATCGGCTTACTGATCGGGCTGGCGGCGGGCGCCGGTGTCACGTGGATGTTCAGCTCCGCCCGGCACCGCGCGGCCACCGCCGAGACCGCCCGGGCCACCTCCGAGGCGTCGGCGATGCTCCGCGCCGATGTCGCCGGCCTGCGCGCCGAGCGGGCCGGGCTGTTGGAGCGCGTCGACGACCTGTCCGAGCAGTGTGAGCAGTCCCGCGAACGATGCCGGCGCGCCGAGTCCGAGGCGGCGGCAGCGGCAGCGGCCCTGTCGAGTGAGCGCGAGGCCGCAGGGCAGCGCGAGGTGCTGCTCACCCGGCGTGACGCGGAGCTCAAGCAGGCGTTCCAGGCTCTGTCCGCCGACGCGCTGGCCCGCAACAACGAGTCGTTCGTCGTGCTCGCCGAGGGCCGGATCAAGGAGGTCACGTCGGCACTGGTCGCAAAGGCCGACGGCGACGACGCCGCGCGCGCCCAGGCCATCGGCCGACTGCTCGACCCGATGTCGGCCACGCTCCAGCGCGTGGAGGGCCAGCTGCGCACCGTCGAGAAGGAGCGCGAGTCCGCCTATGCCGGGCTGCGCGAGCAGGTCAGCGCCATGCGCTACAGCTCCGAGCAGCTCCAGAGCGAGACCAAGCAGCTGGTCAACGCGCTGCGCGCGCCGCAGGTGCGGGGCCGCTGGGGTGAGCTGCAGCTGGAGCGGATCGTGCAGCTCGCCGGCATGGTCGAGCACTGCGACTTCTCCACGCAGGTCACCGGCCCAGGTTCCGACGGCGACGTGGTCCGCCCCGACATGGTGGTGCACCTGGCGGGTGGCAAGCAGATCGTCGTCGACGCCAAGGTGCCGTTCGCGGCATACCTGGAAGCCGTCGAGAGCCGCGACCCGGACGTCCACACCGAACGGCTGGCCGCGCACGCCCGCCAACTGCGCCAGCACGTCGACGCGCTCAGCGCCAAGAGCTACTGGGCGGCGTTCGAGCCGTCGCCGGAGTTCGTGGTGCTGTTCGTGCCCGGCGACCCGTTCCTCGAAGCCGCATGCCGGTCCGATCCGGCGTTGCTGGAGCACGCGTTCTCCCGCAACGTCGTCGTCGCCACACCCACCACACTGATCGCATTGCTGCGCACCGTCGCCTACAGCTGGCGGCAGGAGGCCC
The DNA here is from genome assembly GCA_050701075.1 of Pseudonocardia sp. GTDB lineage: Bacteria > Actinomycetota > Actinomycetes > Mycobacteriales > Pseudonocardiaceae > Pseudonocardia. The sequence goes on from JBOHEP010000125.1 coordinate 5,385, forward strand.
TGGCCCGCAACGCCGCCCAGGTGCACCAGCTCGGCAAGGAGCTGCACAGCAGGCTGGCCACCATGGGCAGCCATGTGGCGAAGTTGGGCCGCAGCCTGGACACGGCCG
>JBOHEP010000126.1:0-10042 GCA_050701075.1 Pseudonocardia sp.
AGCTGCGGTGGTGCGGGATGCGGCCCATGCGCACCATCTCCGCCACGGTGAAGTCGAACTCGACACTGTTGACCTGGCTGACCACCGCGAGGTCACGGGCGACCTGCCGAGCGGTGGTGGTCCACACGTCCGCGTCGCCGACCAGCACCCGGCCGGAGGTGGGACGGTTCAGCCGGTAGACGCAGCGCAGCAGCGAGGTCTTGCCGCTCCCGTTGGGCCCTAGCTAGAGGAGGCGGCGGAGCTCGTCGCGGTCGACAGCGGCGTCACGCAGGATACCGGCGAGCGTGCCACGCTTCAGCTCCCGATGAAGCGGCACGACCAGCGCGAGAGTCCGGTCGGGGTGCTTGAGGCGAACGTGGCTGCCGGCCTCGTTGGCGGACCGAAACCCAGCCGAGCTTGCCGAGCGCCTCGATGAGCTGCTCACCCGAGACGATCGGGAGCCGATCGCTCACGCAGGCAGTGGAAGCGTGCGCCGGACGATGCCCATGTCCAAGGGACGGCCGTCCTCTCGAATGCCTTCGACGTAGACGAGCAGTGCCTCGCGAGCGTTCTCGATGGCCTCCTCGAGGGTGTCGCCCTGCGTGTGCAGCCCCGGCAGCTCCGGCGCGTAGACGTGATAGCCACCCACGTCCTGCGGCTCGAAGACGAACTCCACCTCGCGTGGCGATCCCATGCCGGAATGGTACCCGTGGCCGGCTTGCGGGGGTGACTCCTCGGTCGCCCGCGTCAGCCAGCGGCCCGCTCAGAGCAGCGCCAGGAATACCACTACCCGTGTCGTACTGGTACTGAAGCTCAGACCTTTTCCTCCAGCGGGTCCAGCACACCGCCGCGCTGAGTCCCGACGAGTCGGGCGTGTACTCCCCGGCGTGCCACCAGCTCGTCGTGGGTGCCGACCTCGACGACCCGGCCCTCGCTCAGACACACGATGCGGTCGGCGGTGCGGATCGTGGAGAGCCGGTGCGCGATCAGCAAGGTGGTGCGGCCGACGCGGACCTGTGCGGCCGCGGCGTTCAGCAGCTGCTCGTTCTCCGCGTCCAGGTTCGACACCGCCTCGTCCATCACCAGGATCGGGGCGTCCTTGAGGAACGCCCTGGCGATCGCGATCCGTTGCCGTTGCCCGCCCGAGAGCAGCGCGCCGCGCTCTCCCACCACGGTGTCCAGGCCGTGTGGCAGGTCGGGCAGGAAGCCGGTCACCAGTGCCTGGTCCAGCGCCGCCGTCAGCGCCTGGGCGGTGGCGTCCGGTCGGCCGAGCAGCACGTTGTCGCGGACCGTGCCGGTGAACAGGTAGCCGTCCTGCGGCACCAGCGTGACCAGGTCGCGCATGGCGACGAGCGGCAGCTGCCGCAGGTCGAGCCAACCGATGCCGATGGCACCGTCGTCGGGATCCCAGAACCGGAGCATCAGATTCGCGCAGGTGCTCTTGCCGGCACCGGAGTGGCCGACGAGCGCCACGGTCTCCGCCGGCTCCACGGTGAACGCCACGTCGGGTCAGCACCGGACGGTCGGGCCGGTACCCGAAGGTCACGCCGCTGAACTCGACGCGCATCGGCAGGTCCGCCGGGGGCGCCGTCGTCGCACACCGTTGCGGCCGCGTCGAGCACCGCGAAGACCCGCTCGGCCGCGCCCCGGACCACCCCCCAGTCGCCCGCGGTTCGGATGACGTCGGCGATCGGCCGGAAGGAGAACAGCGCCAGGAACACCACCACCGGGTACAGGGCCACGTCGACGGCACCGCCGGCGACAAGGGACGCGGCGACCGTCAGCACGGCCAGCATTCCGGTGGCCATGATCGCGTCGTTGGCGGCGTGCTCGGCACCGGCGCGGCGCCCGTAGCGCAGCTGCAGGGCGTGCAGCCCGCGGCTGCCGGTCGCGATGCGCCTCGCCTGGTCGTCGCCGCGCCGGAAGAGGGTGAGCTCGCGCAGGCCCTGAACGCCGTCCACCACGTCGGCGTTCACCGTGCCCAGCGAGCCGCGCACCGCGGCGCCCTGGTCCGCGGCCCGTCGTGACAGCCACACCGGGACGCTGGCGTGCAGCAGGACCAGCGGCAGCATCACCAGAGCCAGCCGGGGGTCGACGGCGCCGAGGATGGCCAGGGCCGCTCCCGGGACGAGCACCGCGCTGATGCTCGCGGCGACCATGTGGGCGTAGAACAGCTCGAGCTTCTCGATGTCGCCTATGGCGGAGCTGGCCAGGTCACCGGTGCGGCGGCCGGAGACCCATGCGGGGGCGACCCGTTCGATGGCGTGGTAGAAGGCGACCCGGATGTCGGAGAGGATTCGGTAGGCCGCGACGTGGGTGACCCAGGTCTCCGCCCACCGGCACAGCCCGCTCGCCACCGTGGCGAACCCGAGCAGGACGAACAACCAGGTCAGCTCGCTGACCGCGCTCGCCTGCAGCGCCGCGCCGATCAGCGCCGCGCTGGTGACCGCCGCGACGATCGCGAGCACCTGGTAGCCGACCCGCGCGGCCACCGTGGCGGCGAACAGCGACCAGCGGTGGGTCGCGAAGCCGAGCAGCCGCCGGACCAGTCGCACCGTGTTGATCCGATCGGCGGTGGGCCCGCCGCCGCCCGCGAGACGGTCACGGTGGTCATCGCGACGCCTCCTGGGCGGCCACGAGACGGGAGTAGGCACCGTCCCGGAAGAGCAGCTCGACATGGCCGCCGCTCTCCGACGCGGCGGACAGGTGCTGGCCAAGCTGCTCGCGCTCGGACCGGGCTACCTGATCCGCACCCGGACCGGCGCGGTCCAGACCACCACGGTGGACGGCATCGAGGCGCTGGAGTACTACTACGGCCGCTACCTGCCGCAGGTGGTCAACGCCCTGGCCACCGCCGGGTTCGTGATCGCGGTGCTGTTCACCCGCAACGTCGCGGTCGCGCTTTCGACACTCGCCGTGGTGGTGTTCATGCTGACCATCCCCCGGCTGTGGGACGCGAAGCGCATGCCCCGGTTGTCGTCTGCCGCCCGCCCGCCAGTACGTCGGGTCACCCGGACGTGGCGGGTCTCAGCCGTTGACGAGCTGCTGGACCCGGGCGAACGTCACCCCGAGCACGGCCGCGGCGTCGCGCAGCGAGAGCCCCTCGTCGCGGACGAGCCGGCGGGCGGCCTGACGGCGTGCCTGGGCGGCGTCGTGGACCAGTTCGTCAGCGGCGGCCTGCTTCGCCCGGGCCTGCGCGACTAGCCGGGACGCCTCGGGGTCGATGGCGGTGTAGTCCATCGTGACGGCAACGGACTCGGCGGGGACGTCGAGCCAGAGGGCGACGAGGTCGCGGGCTTCCTTCTCGGCCGCGGCGAGGGTGCGGGACTGGCCGACGACGTCCGGGTCGTCGACCTCGATGACCCACAGTCCCGAGTCGCGGAACACCCGCGCCGTGTGCTGGGTGAGCACGTTCATCGCCACCACTCCTTCCCGATGCAGGGCATCTGCCGTCCGATCTTGTCGACCACGTACGAGGAGACCTCGCCGTGGCGGGGGACCGCAGTCTGGTGCTCGCCGCAGTCGCAGCGCCACACTTCGTGGTTGCCGCCCTCGCGGACGAAGGTCGCGCCGTGTGCCCGCAGCTTACGGGCGAGGGCCATCTGTTCGTACCGGTTGTAGAAGTCGATCAGTTCCAGGGCGCGCTGCTGGCGGTCGAAGATCGTGCCGAGCAACGCGATGGACTGCCTGAGCGGTTCGGGCCGGCTTAGATCCAGTTGGATCTCTTTCATGCCGAGGCCCTTGAGCAGTTCGTTGTTCTCGACCGCGAGATGTCCCTCGGGTGTCGAGAGCACCACCTGAGGCCGAGCCTCGGCCAGGGGCCTCGTAGCTGACGTCGGAGTACGTCGCGAGCTGACCGGGCACCCGGGCACGTTCACCCATCTGGTCGCTGCCCAACGCGACGGTCTCGTCGAGCGGTGACCGTCGGTCGGTTGCCGTCTGCTCGAACCCGGGCTACCGCAGCCCGAGCACGGTCACCAGCGCCTCGTCCACAGCCCAGAGCTCGTCGCCGGCGAGAGCTCGGTGACCGGCGGGCAGTCAGGATCGCGCAGATCTGCGGCGACAGATTCTCGTCGACGAGGAACCTCACGCAGGCGGTCGCAGCGCATCACGGCCGAAGCCGGACGACTTTTCGCACGACACGGACCGACGAACCGACCGCCCACCACCGATGTTCCGCGGAACACCCGACGAGACCCGATGACGCCGGGACCTCGGCGGACAGCTCCGACTCACCATCACCGCCGCGACCGCGCTCGGCGTCGTTCGCAAGCATTGGACGACGGCGACCAGACCCGCGGGCAGCTGTGCGTCATCCAGGTCGATAGCACGAGACGTCGAGCTGGACTTTACTGCAAGATATAGGCGATAGTACTGTTCGTCATAACGACCACCGGAATGAGGGACCGTCAGATGAGTCATGGCACGCGGACATGCCGGCTCCTCGCCGCAGCGCTCGGCTGCCTGCTTCTCGTGGTCGCGTGCGGTGGTGCGGAGAGTCCGCAGGGAACGCCTGGGGTGTCAGGGGCGCCGGACACACTGACCATGTCCATCGGTGGTGACGAGGGCACGTTGACCCCGTTCACCTACGTGACCGGGGACCCTGGGTTCGGGATGCTCGCGATGGTGTACGACAACCTCCTCACCCTGGACCGGAACAACGAGGTGCAGCCGCTGCTCGCCACCGGCCTGCTGGTCAGTGCCGACGGGCTGACCTACACGTTGCCGCTGACCGAGGGCGTCACCTGGCACGACGGCAGGCCGTTCCGACCCGAGGACGTGGCGTTCTCGGTCAACTACTACAAGCAGCACCCGTCCAGCGTCTCCTCCGGGATCCAGAAGATCAGGAGGTCGGGATCGACGGGAGCACCGTCACGCTGCGGCTCGCCAGACCGAGTCCCGACCTCCCGGTCGACCTGCTGGTCCGCCTGCCGATGATCCCCGAACACCTGTGGGCCACCGTCGCGGACCCGGAGGTCGCAGGGGAGGAGCTCGCGGTCGGGACCGGGCCCTACCGGCTGGTCGACTACCAGCCCTCGCAGCTCTACAGGTTCGAGGCCAACCGGGACTACGCGCTCGGCACACCCGCACTGGACACGGTCGTGATGCCGGTGATCCCCGAACCCGCCACCGCGTTCGCGGCCCTGCGGGCCGGTGAGGTCGACGCCACCTCGGAGTCGTTGGAACCACAGCTGGTCGAGCAGTTCCGGGCCGACCCGGCGCTGACCCTCCTGGAGTCGCCGAGCTTCAGCCTGCAGCTCCTGGCGCTGAACACCGAGCGCGCCGGGCTCGACCAGGTGGCGGTTCGCCAAGCGGTGTCGCGCGCCATCGACGTCGACCGGCTGGTGGAGGTGGTGCTGCTCGGGAGCGGCATTCCGGGCGATCCGGGGTTCCTGCACCCCGAGTCGCCGCTCAGCGCCGTCGAGACCAAGCACCGGTACGACCCCGCCGAGGCGCGCACCCTGCTCGACCAGGCCGGAGCGGTGCCCGGTCCCGACGGGATCCGGGTGCTGAACGGTGCACCACTGGCCTACACGCTGCTCGCCTACGCCAACGATCCCCAGCGGGTCCGGATGGCCGAGCTGATCCGGGACATGCTGGGCGAGGTCGGCATCGGCGTCACGGTGCAGACCCAGGAGATGGCGGCGGTCGACGATCTGGTGTGGCCCGGTATTCGACGTCTCCCAGGGCCGCAACTTCGACATGGCGATGTGGCGGTGGACGGCGCCGGTATCGCTGTCCAGCGGCAGGTTCGGCTCGCTGGTGCACTCCTCGCCGGACGTGGGCAGGTTCAACATCGGGGGTTCACCCAACCCCGCGCCGACGCGCTCGTCGACGAGCTCGGGTCGACGGTCGACGAGACCAGGCGCACCGAGCTAGTCGCCGAGCTGCAGCGCCTCATCGCCGAACAGGTCCCGATCGTCCCGCTGCTCTGGCCCCTGGAGCAGTACGCGGTCCGTGCCGAGGCGTTCGACGACTGGGTGGTGCAGAAGGGCGCCGGAATCGTGAACCGTTCCTCCTTCGTGGCCGACGGCTGAGCGGGAGCACGACCCGCGGTGCCGATGCTCGGTCATGTGAGTCGACAGGCCGTCCAGTACGTCCTGGTGTTGCTGCTCGCGCTGACAGTGAACTTCGCGTTGCCCCGCGCGATGCCGGGCAGCCCGCTGCGGGCTCTGGGCGGGGGAGACGTCGGGCTGCTGTCGGCGGCCGACCGCGCCGAGCTGCTGGCCCAGTACGGGCTCGACCGTCCGCTCGCCGTCCAGTTCCGGGACTACGTCGTCGGGCTCGCGCAGCTGGACCTCGGGACGTCCTTCGCCGACGGCCGGCCGGTGACCGCGGTGCTCGGTGAGCGCGTCGGATGGACGCTGCTCCTGGTCGGGTCGGCCCTCGCGCTCGCCACCCTGCTCGGGGTGGCGATGGGGGTGCTCAGCGCTGCACGCCGGGAACGCGGGCGTGACACCGGGACCGTCGCGACGTTCGTCGCGCTCGACGCGATGCCGGCGTTCTGGACCGGGATGTTGCTGATCCTCGCGTTCTCGGTGCAGCTCGGGTGGCTGCCGACGTTCGGCGGCGCGCCGCTGGCCGGTGCGGCGCCCGGGCTCGCCGGCGTCCTCGACATCGCCGAACACCTGATCCTGCCCCTGACCACACTCGTCCTTGCCGGTGTTGCGCAGATGTTCCTGGTGACCCGGTCGTCGATGATGACGGTGCTCGGCAGCGGCTACCTGTTCCTGGCCCGCGCCAAGGGGCTGCCCCCCGGCCGGGTGCTGGTCCGGCACGGGATGCGCAACGCCGCCCTGCCGGTGACCACGCTGTTCCTGCTGGAGGTCGGGACGCTGGTGGAGGGCGCCGTCGTGGTCGAGACGGTCTTCGCCTACCCAGGGCTCGGCAGGCTGATGTACGAGGCGGTGCTGGCGCGCGACTTCCCGGTTCTGCAGGGCGGGTTCCTCGTGCTCACCGTGGCCGTCATCGGCATGAACCTGCTCGCCGACCTCAGCTACCCGCTGCTGGATCCCCGGGTGCGGCGATCCACGGCGGCGGTGGCATGACCGTCTTCCGGGTACGGGTGCAGCGGCTGGGGCCGTCCGGGTGGATCGGTGTCGCCCTGCTCGTCGGTTTCGGTCTCGTGGTCGTGCTCGCACCGGTCCTCGCCCCGTTCGACCCCGCCGCGGCGGTCGGGCCTCCGTACGCCCCGCCGAGCCCGGCCAACCCACTCGGTACCAACGACGTCGGCCAGGACCTCCTGTCGAACCTGGTCTACGGAGCTCGGGCCTCGGTGGGCTTCGGGCTGGGTGTCGCGGTGCTCGCCACCGCGCTCGGCGGACTGGTCGGCGCGGGTGCCGCGCTGCTGGGCGGCTGGGCGGGCGCCGCGTTGATGCGCCTGGTCGACGTGATCCTCGTCCTGCCGTTCCTGCCGTTGCTGATCATCGCCGCGGCGTTCGCGGGGCGCAGCGGGTTCGTGCAGCTCGTGCTGCTCGCCGGGCTGCTGTGGACGCGTCCGGCGCGCATCGTCCGGGCCCAGGCGCTGGCAGCGCTGTCGCACGGTTACGTCGAGGTGGCCCAGGCCATGGGGGCCTCCCGCACCCGGCTGCTGTTGCGCCACTTCTCCCACGACGTGGCCCCGATGCTGGTGCCGGTGTTCGTGCGAGCGGCGATGCTGGCGGTCACGCTGCAGGCCACCCTCGCGTTCCTCGGGCTGGGTGACCCGCTGCAGGCCAGCTGGGGCACGATGCTCTACTGGGCGCAGGTGCGTAGCGTCTTCCTCTCCGACGCGTGGGCGTGGTGGGTGCTCCCCCCGGGACTGGCGATCGCGTTGCTGGTCATCGCCTTCGGGATGATCGGGATCGCCGTGGAGGACCGGCTCAACCCGGCGCTGGCGAGGGAGACCCTTGCTGCTCGAGGTTGACGCGCTGCGCGTCAGGTACCCGAGCGCAGCGGGGCCGGTCGAGGCGGTGCACGGGCTGGACCTGACCGTCGAAGCCGGCGAGCGGGTCGGTCTCGTCGGGGAGTCCGGCTGCGGGAAGACCACCGCCGTCCTGGCGTTGCTCGGCCTGCTGCCCCCGGGGACGCAGGTCACGGGACGCGCGCGCCTGCAGGGCGAGGAACTGCTCGGTCGCGACGAACGCGGGTACCGGCTGGTCCGGGGCAGCCGGATCGCGCTGGTTCCGCAGGGGGCGATGGGCTCGCTCAACCCGGTCATGAAGGTCGGCGAGCAGCTCGCCGAGGGCATGACGGTGCACCTCGACGTGGACCGCCGCGTTGCCCGGCAGCGCGTGGGCGCGCTGCTCGAGCAGGTCGGGCTGGAGGCGAGTGACGCGCGTCGCTACCCGCACGAGCTGTCGGGCGGAATGCGGCAGCGGGTCGTCCTCGCCACGTCCCTCGCGACCGCACCGGAGCTGGTGATCGCGGACGAGCCGACCACCGGGGTCGACGTGCTCCTGGCGGCGCAGCTGCTCGGCACCCTGCGCGACGTCCAGGCCGAGCACGGGTTCGGGCTCCTGCTGGTCTCCCACGACGTCCCGGCCGTGCTCGCGCTCTGCGACCGGGTGGCGGTGATGTACGCCGGCCGGATCGTGGAGGTCGCCGCATCCGCCGTGCTGTCGCGGCACCCTCGACACCCCTACACTGCCGGGTTGCTCGCCGCCGCGCCGTCGCCGGCCACTGTGGGCCGCGGCGGGTGGACCTCGATTCCCGGCAGTGCGCCCGACCCGCAGCAGCCGCTGGAGGGGTGCGCGTTCCACCCGCGCTGCGCACACGCCATGCCGGTGTGCGCGGCCGACGTCCCGGTCCCCGCCGTGGTCGGCGCCGCGACGGTGGCGTGCCACCTCGACGGCGGTCACGGCCTGGTCGCGTCGGCCGCGGACGTCCCGCAGCCGCCCCGGCAACCGGTGGCGACCCCGGACCGCGAGCCGCTTCTCGAGATCACCGGGCTGGACAAGACGTACCGGTCGAGGAGACGCCTGGGTCGGGACGGGCAGGCGGCCACCGCGCTACGGGGGGTGGATCTGAGGGTGCGACGGGGCGAGATCGTCGGCCTGATCGGGCAGAGTGGCTCGGGGAAGTCGACGATCGCCAGGATCGTCCTCGGCCTGGTGGCGGCCAACGGTGGCAGCGTGCTGCTCGACGGCACGGAGGTGCTCGGACTGCGGGGCGGGCGCCTGCGCCGGCATCGGTTGCAGGTGGCGATGGTGCATCAGAACCCGTACGACTCGTTGCATCCGGCCATGTCGGTTGCCGACCTGGTCTCGGAACCACTGATGATCGCCGGCCGCCGCGACGCCGGCGGTTCCGCGGTCCGCGAGGCCCTCGGGAGGGCGTCGCTGCACCCGACGGCCGCTCTGCTGCGCCGGCTGCCCGGCGAGCTCTCCGGGGGTCAGCGCCAGCGGGTCGCGCTGGCCCGTGCACTGGTGAGCGGTCCGCGTCTGCTCGTGGCGGACGAGGCCACGTCGATGCTCGACATGTCCGCGCGCGCAGGGATCACCAGGACGCTGCAGCAGCTCCGAACCGACCTCGGTCTCAGCATCCTGCTGATCACCCATGACCTCGCGGAGGCCGCTGCGGTGTCGGACGTGCTCGTGGTGCTGCTCGCGGGCCAGGTCGTCGAGCGTGGTCCCGCCGCCGCGGTTCTCGCCACGCCGAACCACCCCTACACGCACGCGCTCGCCGTCGCGGCCGCAGACCCGCTCGCGGTCCACAGCCGGCCGGGCAGCTCCACGGCGGCTGCGCAGGGCTGTCCCTTCGCCGGCACCTGCCCGCGTGAGCTGTCGCTCTGCCGGGACTCGATGCCGCCCTGGCCCTGGGTCCCGACGGCCGCGCCGTCGCCTGCCACGCCCCGCTCAGCTGAGGCCTGCCTCTTGGACGGGAGCTGCGGTCTCGATACCGAACGAGGGCACGCCCTGCAGGGACGCCAGCGGCAGGAGCTCGGTGGCCTGAGCGCGAAACTCGCCGTGCGACCAGAAGCCGCGTGCGAGCATGGCCACCCGCAGGTCCTCGGCGCCCCACCGGTGCGCGAACCAGTCCCGCAGCGTGTCGTCGGCGATGTGGTGCGGCCGGAACCGGTCCC
>JBOHEP010000127.1:0-26034 GCA_050701075.1 Pseudonocardia sp.
TGGCGGTGTCGGCCGGGACCTCCGGCAACGGGCGCGGCTGACCCGACATGACAGGTTCCATTCTGCGGCCGTGAACGAGAGAAGACCAACCACAGTCAAGATCATGCCAGCAAAGAAGATCAACGCCATGGAGATCGACAGCCGTGTCGCAGAAATAGCCAACAGGGTCCAGCCAGCGGCCAAACCGCAGCCGCCCAGCGCGGACGAGGCGGCCCGCATCCCGAACGAGGCGTGGTCGGACCCGGACTGGGCCGTGCTGGTGTGGCTGACGATGGTGACGGGCTTCCGCCGCAGAGAGCTGTGCGCCTTGCGCTGGAACGACCTCGACGTGGTGAACGGGGTGCTGACGGTCGCGCGCTCGATCGCCCAGCTCGACGGGGAGACGTGGGAGAAGGACACCAAGACCCACCAGCACCGCCGGATCGCCCTCGACCCGGACACGGTGACCTTGCTGACCGGGCACCGGCAGCGGTACATGGACCTGTGCGCCGGCCTGGGCTGCGAGCTGCCGGCCGACGGGTTCATGTTCTCGCGCGACGTGGACGGTTCGACGCACCTGAAGCCAGCGACGGTGGGGCAACGGTACTCGCGCCTCGCCCGCCGGATCGGTATCAAAACGACGATCCACAAGCTGCGGCACTACTCGGCGACGGAGCTGATCGCGGGTGGTGTCGACGTGCGGACGGTGGCGGGGCGGCTCGGGCACGGCGGCGGGGGCACGACGACACTGCGGGTCTACGCGGCGTGGGTGTCGGAGGCGGACCAGCGGGCCTCTGCCGGGCTCCTGGATCGCCTACCGCAGCGTCCGTCGAGCTCGCCAGGCTCGATCAACTCAGCCGACCGCGAGCCCCGTAGTCCGTACGAGGTCGTTGCTGCGGATCTGCGTTCGCAGATCCTGGACGCCGGCTACCGGCCGGCTCGTTGCTTCCCAGCAACAAGGAGCTGACTCGTGACTACGAGGTGGCTGCCGGGACAGCACATCGATCGGCCGCACTGCTTAGTGAGTGGGGGATGATCGATGTCCGTCGTGGGCATCGCGCAGTAGTCCTCGGCGTGCGTGCACCTGAGGTGGTCGGTCACCCTGCGAACGGTGTGGACCTGCCCGGCGGGGCTCAGGTGCAATGCCACTTAGCCTAAATTGATCAAGCTGTTGACCTGGTAGTTCTTGATCGGCTCGGCGTGGCGTTGTCATGTTCGCCGGTGTGGCTGGCACGGTCGCCGATCATGGGTGAGGGTGTGGTGGCGCGGCCGGATCAGGTGTCGGTGGGGGTGGGGGTCTCGGCGGTGCCCCGGGACGCGGTGGATGCCGCGGTGGCGGCGTGTGGGGTCGGGGACAAGCGTTCGGGTGGGAAGTTGCCGGCGCATGTGAGCGCTTATCTGATGATGGGGTTGTGTCTGTTCACCGATGATGACTACACCGAGGTCGCGACGAAGGTCACGGGGTCGTTGTCGGCGTTCAAGTGTTGGGATGCGGGGTGGTCGGTACCGACCTCGGGTGGGATCACCCAGGCCCGTAAGCGGTTGGGTCCGAAGGTGTTGGCGGAGGTGTTCGAGCAGGTCGCCGGTCCGGTGGCGAAACCCTCGACGCGGGGGGCGTGGCTGCGGGGGTGGCGGTTGGTGGCGATCGACGGGTTCGAGGTCGACGTGCCCGACACCGAGGCCAACGACGCCGAGTTCGGTCGTGCCGGGTCGGGGGCCAACAGGTCGGCGTTCCCCAAGGCGCGGGTGGTGGCGTTGGCCGAGTGCGGCACGCACGCGTTCCTGGCCGCGGAGGTCGGGGCGTGGGCGGTCGGGGAGAAGACCCTGGCCAACCAGCTCTACCAGCGGCTTCGGCCCGATGAGCTGTGCACCGCAGACCGCAACTTCTACTCCTTTACCGCCTGGGAGCTGGCCACCCGGTCCCGGGCGGCGTTGTTGTGGCGGGCCCCGACCGGGCTGGGCCTGCCGGTCGTGCGCGTCCTGTCCGACGGCACCTTCCTCTCGGTGTTGATCAACCCGAAGATCCGCGGCGTGCGGCGCCGCGCGGCGATCCTGGCCGCCGCCGGTGAGATCGCCGACGGTGCGGGCACCGAGCTCGACCCCGCCGAGGCGCACCTGGTGCGGGTCGTGGAGTACGACGTCCCCGACCGCGCCGGCAACGGCACCGACGAGTTGATCGTGTTGCTGACCACCATCACCGATCCCGCCCAAGCCGGCGCCGACGAGCTCGCCGCCGCCTACCACCAGCGGTGGGAGGAGGAGACCGGTAACGACCAGCTCAAGACGCATCTGCGCGGACCGGGGAAGGTCCTACGCTCGCGGCTGCCCGAGCTGGTGCATCAGGAGATCTGGGCCTGGTTACTGGTCCACCATGCCCTCAGCGCCCTGATCACCCAAGCCGCCGAGGCCGCGGACCTCGATCCCGACCGGGTCTCCTTCATCCGGGTCCTGCGCATCGCCCGCCGTACCGCCACCGGTACGGCGGGTTTTTCCCCCTGAGGACTGGGACGACGCCCTGCCCCACGTCCTGGCCGAGATCACCGCGACGATCAACCCCGAACGGCGGCACCGGAGCTGCCCGCGCGCGGTCAAACGCGCCCGCCACAACAGCTACCGCGTCAAGAAACCCGACGAACCCGCCAGCACCCGCCACGAGGACCCGCCCACCATCCACATCCACGCCCTGGCACACCGAGCAGCATGATCAACCATGCCACACGCCCCGATCAATACCACAACGCCACACCGAGTCCGACCCAAAAACCGCAGATCAACGCATGATCAAACTAAGCTACGTGACATTGGGCCCAGGTGGTGTCACAAGAAGCAGCCGTCGCCGCACCTGTGGCGACTGGCGGCATCGTGGATCTATACGTCAGGCACCTCGGAGCAGACTTCGCCCGGTTCTCCGCGGAGGCGAACCTGACCGACGGAGCAGACCTGCGCAGGCTGCTCGTCGCCGCAGTCCATCGAGGTGGTGGAGATCCAGCCCAATTGATGAGTACGAGATGGAGATTCGACATCCGCAGGACGCGAATGCGCTTATGAGCTTCGCTGCCTCGACCCCGTGACGATTAGGCGCCACCCGTGGGGTCACGCTGGAAAGAGGAGCCCACGCCCCACGAGTCGAGCAGCCCGGATGCAGCCCGTCGAACAGATACTGCGAGGTGTTCGGCAGCGAGCCGCGCGACCACCTCTAACAAGGTATCGCGTGTGCTCGGATCAACCGGGGGACTAGCGTCGCCTACACCGCGTAGCGCAAGAAGCGGCACTTGGATTGCGTCCGACGTCAACATGCGCAGTAACTGGCGCGTTGCAACTTGGCGCATTTCGCCATGCAGTTCGATACGTCGAGCTAGCACGAAAGCGGCGTTAGCCTGTACGGAAGGGTCCAAACTCAAGGAAAGCTGCACAGCAAGTGTGGCAATCCATTGATTCAAGACGGGGTCAGAATCTGAGTACGCAATGCAGCGCAGCGCTTCGATCTGTTCGGCTGGGGATCCGCACGATAGCTCGGTCACTCCCGCGATGTAGTCAACAGACGAGATCGTGCCTAGCCGGACTCCGAGCGATAGAGTCGCGCTAACGAACTCAATAGACCCGCGACCAGAGAACGGGTCCTCAGGTGCGCTTACTACGGCCTGCCAATTGACGGCGATCTCGTCTTTTGCGCTTTCGGGCATCGCGCTAAGGTGTCCGGCCAAGAACTCTAGACTTAGAGTCTTATCAACCGCGGCAACTGAATGACTTTTCAGTAGATCAATCAGCGGTCGCCATAGCTCGCTTACACCCAAACGGGCGGCCATGTGTGCAGCGATGAGCGGTGCCGATCGACCTCCAAGCGCGTGGCTTCCTCGCGTCGCCTCGACCCGAATTTTATCGAGTTCCTCCATAATGGCGCTAGTCGCAGCCACAAGTTCGGCGGGCGACGCGTCGTTGCCGCGTTGCGACTCGACGACGATTCGCTCCGCTAGCGCAAGCCCGCTCGGTCGAGCAATCGTGCGCTGGCCTGGTGCGTCGCTAGACTCAGGGAGAACGTCCAAGAGGCGCCACGCAAGGTCGGCGAACTCTGGAGAGATCTGCTTGCTGGCCCATTCTCTCCATTTTCCTAAGGTCTCGGTTGCTACGCGTTGCCAATCGATAGCGTCGGCCACGCGGACAATCAGGCCAGACAATAGGTAGGGCGTCTCGTCAGATGTAAGGAGATTTAGCGCCGCATCTGCAACTTGGCTATCGCGGTCAGCGTGCGGCGTCAACGCCGTAACGGCACGCCACCCGGCTTCCAGGCGAGTCCATCCTGCAAGTCCCTGAGTGGAGCCCGGTTCGTCATCGCCACCGTCAAGGAAGTGGAATGTTGCGTCAATTCCATTGCGCAGCTCGTCCTCGGTGAGTACCTCTGCGCCAGCAGCTAGAACCAGCAGCTCGTAGCGGTTCAGGTTTCGATGGTCCGCGATCTGTAGAACTTCCTGACCCGAGATCTTAAGCGGTGCCAATGGGCCTCTGGCTCGAATGTCTCGCAGGGCGGGCTCAAGCGCCTTTTTGTCGCGTGCGCGCCGAAGCAACTTGATTCCATCAATGATTACAGACGTTGCTTCCTGATCTGTACTCGCGCGAAGCAGGCGAAGCATACCGAGCTGCTTGCGGCGTGTCGCCAAATCTGAGAAGTCAGACGAAACTTCCGCATTGAAAAGACTGGCTTCTATTGGTGCGACGACGCCATCCTCGCTAGCGAACCGGACCGACCGACTGTGTGCATCGAAACGGCCTGAGAAGGTTTCCGATAGGAACATTTCGAGTCCAGGAGAGGCTCGACGTTCAGCACGGACGTCCAGCCAGTTCGGTCGGCTGCGAACCAGCTCAACCCACGAGTTGTCCCGAATAGGGGCCAAAGCGCTCCACAGTCGCTGCGCTCGCAGATTCACGCATTGAATAACGTCGATCTGGACCTCGAAGGAGGACCAGCTGATTGCCTCTGATACCGGGAACTCGTCCAGTCGAGGCGACTCACTCAGACTTGAGATCTCGATGGCAACTTCAGAGTCGTTTCGTGCCATGCGGCGGTCGCCGAATTCAAGTGCTCGTATTGCTCGGTTCAAAAGTAGCGACGACCGCATGATGCGCAATGAGCCGTCGCTGCTATCGGCCGACAGATCTGATAGGGCAGCCATCGCCGCTTCGATAGCGGAGATGGATGCCGCCAAGTTGTCTATCTCCGCGAAGCACGCGGATGCGAAGAGTGCGGCCGCAACGCGGGCGCCAACTGGTAAGTCCGTTGAGGCGCACCACGTCGCCATCCTTGGTGTTGCCGACCCCTGGCTTTCTAGACGTGTTGCTGCCGCAGCGTCCGTTATGAATGTGCGGTGGGCGTCTGGAGTGTTGTCGACGAGTAGTGGCAGGTAGCGATCCAGCTCGTTGCGTCGGTAGTCGGCAACTAGAGCCAACAATTGTGGGGCATTTGCTGAACTGCTTGAGAAGTTTGGATGTGGAGCGACGGCCCACGGTGCAAGTGTTGCAACCGTCCATTCAACGCTGCTCATAGCATCCATCCGGGTCCCGACCAATTCTGGTCCAGCAAGCTAGGAAGTGGCGGTGGCGTATAGGAGTTGCCCGCATGCACGACAGGAATTCCCATGACGTGCAACTGCTGCGCAGTTGCTGTCACCTCATTTTTTACTCTGTCTGCGAGATCTTCTGCCTGCACAGCATCGAATGTTACGTGTTGGGTGCACCCCGTGGGATCCGGGACGGTTGCCGGAGTCGATGACAGTCCGCATGCCACGAGAACGAGCCGGGCAGGTGCCGGTCCGTGGCGCCGGCAGGCGTCAGCGATTGCCTGCTGGACGCGTGGATCGCTCGCCATCGAGGCTCGGTACGCAACGAAAACCACGTGGGCGGTGACGCCAGGCCCGATCGGTCCACGCGCATCGTATGCGGGTCGGAGATCTTGAAGTGTGTCGAGATATACCAGCATGAAGTCCGTGAGAGGTTCCACGGCATCACGCCACTCTACGTATACTGGGTATATCTCCATTGACGTTCGTCAGGCTTCCGCAATTGCCGCTATATCGGCGCGAGCAACTGTAAGGTCGTCAACCGCGTTAGGCCCGCAAGTGCCCTCAGCGAGGTCGAGAGTAACGAGGGGGTCGGTTCCCTGTGGCGAGTCGACTCTGTCCACTTGCAATGGGTTTGGTAGGTCAGGGCAGATGCTCTGCGCTTTCAGGAAACCCTGATCGGTGAGCATCACTGTTGCCGGCTCGGGGAGTTCGAGTATGGGAAAACCGGCCGCTAATAGTAGAATAAGCGCTCCTGCTCCCGCAAGGCAAAAGCCTGCGCAAAGCAGCTTTCTCACTCGACCGACGATTGTCTTAACTTGATCGTGAAGCATTGTGGCGTCTACAACTGGCTCTTTGTTGTCTATCATGGTCGCGCCTATGCAGACCCCCGTTGAGACAAGGATGAGCGTGGTCGCAGCGAAGAATCCCCAGCGCGATAGGTCGGGGAGCGGTGAAGTTACCTGCAGGCCCAGGCCCGCCAGTAGCGTCCCTGAGACTGCCGCCAGGAGTGACACGATGAAGCGAGCCCGGTTACGGTGTGACTCTGGAACGTTAAAGAGGCGCTCGGTGATCTCTGGCGTGAGCCCTTGCCCCCCATGCGGTGGGGTGGGTGACGCCACGGCACATCTCCCGTCCTGCTAGGTGCCACAGTGACCGCGGAACGCTACCGGACACGCACCTTTGCATCACGTGGGGCTCCGCCGTCGGTCGGGTGTGCGTAGCAAGGCCGCAGCGGCGGTAGGGGTGCAAGCACGTACTTCGCTTGCGGCCCTACCGGTGGTGTGGCATCCCTTCAGGGCGGCCGATCGACGGCGGAACCACTTACGCCACCCACGAACCGGAGCCGACGTCGTTGGTCGCCTCCGCCGGAGGGAGGGACAGGTCCGGGCGGAGCCCGGGTTGTTGCTGTCGGTCTTGTCGGTGGTCGCAGGCACACTAAGTGGATGACGAGGGCGGGAGTCGCTGGCGTCGCCGGGATGGTGGACCGGATCGCAGAATCCGCGGTGGCCGGTGCCGTCGATCTGCTTCGAGCTGGTGCAGGACTGCCACTGCCGTCGGTCCACATGCTCTGTGCGGGTCTCGAAGATCCCTACGTCGGCTATCTGACTTGTCGAGCGTCGGCGGCGGGCAGGGACGCGGCGAGTGCGGTCGGCCTGCTGGGCCGATTGCCGGCGGTCGTGGCGGCGACGCATCTCGTGATCGTGTGGGAGTACGCGGCCTTGCACGCTGCGCTGGAGCCATCCGGCGGGCGGGCGCCGACGGGCTCGTTGTGGTCGAGGCGTCCATGATCGAGCACGCGGTGCGGTGGCATCCGCTCCGGGTCACGTCCGGCAGGGTGGAGTGGGGCTCCGCTGGTCGGTTCCCGGGCGCGGTTCTGCCGCTCCCCGTGGAGGACCTGCTCAGCATGTGGCGGCGCGGCATCGACGATGACGTGGCGGCCACCGTGGAGATGCTGGAGCGGGCCGGCTACCTCGTGAGGTGGGCGGCCCGCTCCTGAGTGCGATCAGCGTTCGAGGGCCCGGCCGTCGTCGACCTCGACGGTGGCGGTGTCGGTGGCGGTCTGCTCGTCCTCCTGAGCCCACTGCGTGAGCTGAGCTGCCCGACCTTCTTCGGCCGCACGGGATGCCTCGTGGGCGGCCTGTTCGGCTTCGGCGGCGCGGCGCTGCTCGATCATGCGGAGAGTCTCCTGTGCCTGCGGGACCATCTCGGCGGTCTGGTCGACTTCCCGAATCGGCTCACGATCCCGGGGCTCGGGGACGTCTGTATGGGTGTCGTCGTGGTCGTCGATCAGATCGTCGGGGTGGATCTCGCGGTGCTGATCGTCGTCGGCCTGGGCGTCGCGGTGGGCGTCGAGCCACTCGTCGCCGGTGACGTGGTCACTGGTGTCGTACGGGTCGATGCTGCGGGCGCGGAGTTCGGAGGCGGAGCGGTGGGCGTAGTCGCGGGTGACCACCGAGTCCAGGTACCACTCCCCGCGGGCCTCGTCGGCGGCCTCGAGTCCGGTGATGCGGTCGGTCAGCTCGACGGCAGTGCGGGACGCCTCCTCGGCGGCGGCTTGGAGTTGCTCGCGGTCGGGGCTGGCGGCCGCATCGGCACGGGCCGCCCAGACCGTGGCGTCGACGCGGGCCTTGTCGGCTAGTTCGTGCGCGACGGCCAGCTGGTCGGCGACGTCGGCGGGGGCGCGTTCGTCCTCCAGCTGCATCGCCCGGACGCGGGCGCGTAGGCGGCCGTCGGACATGTCGGCCTCCTCGGCGCCGACGTCGAGCAGCCGTAGCTCTTCGTGGGCCTTGCGGAACAGCGCAGCCTTCTCGACCAGCCCGCGGGCGGGTGCGCGGCCGAGCGGGTCGTTCTCGTCGGTGTGGCCGGCCAGCTCGCGCCAGGCGGCGGCCCAGCCGGCGCGGCGCTCCCATTCCAGCCGGGCCGTGACGTCCTCGTCCTGAGTGGGGACCGGGCCGAGCGCGTCGAGGGCCCAGCGCGGGGGGATCGGTGGCGGCCTGGGCGCCGAGCTCGTGGCGGCGGGTCTCGGCGTCGGCGGCGCGGGCATGGAGCCAGTCGCGGCGGCGGCCGGGGTCGACCTGGGTGGGGATGAGGTCGCTGGCGCTGTCGAGGCGCGGGGTGAGCTGGCCGTGCAGGGCGTGGGTGATGCGGTGGTGCAGCACCTTCGCCGGGGACGTCGCGCCGTCGAGGCTGCGGGCCTCGGCAGCGGCGGTGAGGACCTGGGCGGGGTTGTGGCCGGCCAGCTCGGCGGTGCGCAGCAGCCGTTCCAGGCTGCCGAGTGCCTCGTCGGCGGCCAGGGCGCGGCGGTCGGCGGGGGAGAGGGCGCCGGTCGCGGCGAGCTGGTCGAGGGTGGCGGCGGTGCGGCCGGCGGTGACCTGTGCGGAGAGATCGATGAGCCGGTCCAGGTGGGTCATGGTCGAGTGGGTGGCGAGTTCGGAGGCCTCGCGGTCGGCGGTCGCGGTGCGCTCGGCGCGGTCGTTGTCGAGCGCACCGGCCAGGACGGCGCGCGGGGTGCGGGCCATCGTCGTGGTGGCCTCGCCGGTCGGGGCATCCTTGGCAAGCGCGGTGGTGACGACCCAAGCGGTGTTGCGTCGCGGCCGCGGGTCATCGGAACGAGCAGGCCGGCGGTGTCGGTACCGGCGCTGAATACTCCGTGCGCGGTGTCGACGGTGCGTCCCTCGGCGGCGTGCGCTGTCGCGGCGTAGGCCAGGGTGACGTGCTCGGAGACGTACCGGGCGGGCAGCTGCATCGGCGTCCCCAGCGCCTCGCCGAAGGCGCTGACCTGCTCAGGCGGGGTGTGTCGTCGTCGGTGCGACCGGTGATCGGGGCGACGGTCAGCCCGCCGTCGGCGCGGACGGCGACGACACGGAAGGTGTCGCGGTTGATTGGGGCGCGCTCGTTGCCCTCGTACCCGGCGAGGTGCCAGGCGTTGCGGCGGGCCTGGACCAGGTCGCCGACCCCGGCGGTGACGCCCTCCCAGCCGTCCATCCCCAGCGTCACCCCGGCCTCCTCGACCTTGCCCAGGTCGACCAGCTCGGCGCGCAGGTGCGCCGAGACGCGGGCGGCGGTGGAGTTGTCGCGCACCATCAGCAGCGACTCCCGCCCGGACAGGGTGTCGGCGAGCCACGCCCGCGCCGCGGCGGCCTCGGCCTGCTCGGCGGTACCGCCGTCGCGCAGCCGGCCGTGCTTGGCGTACTCGTCGAGCACGGTGGCATCCCCGTCGCGCAGCCGCAGCGACGCCGAGCGTTCCCACTCAGCGGAGAACCGGCGCACCTCGGCCAGCTCGTAGCGTAGCCCGTGCTCGGCGACGTCGGCGAGCGCGCCGCCCTGGGCATCTCGCCGCCTCCGTCGTGGCGGGGAGCCGGGTCTCGCGTCGCCGGGCGCCATCGTGGTGCGGCGCGTGGTGCGAACGGCCGTCGCATGGTGCGGCTACGGAGGCATGATGTGGCCGGAGAGGACGCTAAAGCTGCTGGTAGAGGCGTTGGAGACGCCGCACGGCTTTCCTGGCAGTCAAGGGGTCAGGGGTTCGAATCCCCTCAGCTCCACCCACTCTGACCAGCGGAGACGTTGGGTTTCTGGCGCTCCGTAACGATCTTCAGTGGTTCGCATGGTGCCGGAGAAGGCCAATCTTTCGCACCACGACGTTGTCAAGTGGTCACTTCTGTGAACGGATCGCGTTGCTCCGCGGCGGATCGCTACGCGCCGTGGCCTTCGCGCGGCTAGTCGACGGACGAAGCGGGCACTACCAGCGGCGCCGTTGGTGCTGACGTAGCGTCCGCGCGTCCGGCCTTTGCCCGGCGCGGCCGGCTAGCTAGGGCGTCGACGAGGAGACGGCGCTGGAGACTGGGCGCGGGGCGATGGACGATCGTCATAGACTGTCCGGGTGAGCTTCGAGCGGATCGTGGTCGACCACGAGATCATGGGTGGTGTCCCGTGTATCCGAGGTACCCGCATGCCCGTCACGCGACTACTGAAGATGGTTGCGGCCGGGATGAGCGTCGAGGAGATCCGAGCGGACTTTCCTCAGGTCACCGCCGAGGACGTGCACGAAGCACTGCTCTACGCCGCGGCCGCGGTGGCCGAGCGTGAGCTGCCGCTGCGGCACACCGCGTGAGATTCCTCGTCGACGAGTGTCTGTCGCCATCACTGGCTGTACAGCTGGGCGCTGCTGGTCATGATGCGGTGTCCGTTGTCGGTCTTGGCCTTGCCGGTGCCGCCGACCTCGTGGTGATGGAAGCTGCGCGGGAACAGGACCGCGTGCTGGTGTCGGCTGACACGGACTTCGGTGAGCTGCTGGCACGGAGCAACGACCGCGCTCCGAGCCTTGTGCTGTACCGCGGTCAAGAGGTCGAGCCGAAGGCCCTCGCACTGATCCTGCTGGCGAACCTGACGCAGATCGCGGAGCCCCTCGATGCCGGCGCGATCGTCGTCGTACTCGACGACCGCATCCGCGTCCGATACCTCCCTCTGGGCGTTGATCCCGATCGATGATCGGTGAGGTTCGGCGCCGGACCTTGCTCATGGAGAGTGGCGGATCGGCTCTGGCTACCGGCGTCGTGCTCCACTCTTGTGGCCGAACCTCCGGCACCTGAGTAACTGCGGTGAGGTGCGCGAGGGGGAGGACCGCGAACCGGAGGACATTCGCCGACCGCGTACGCGGGGTTCGATGTTCTCGATGAGATGCAGCGCCTACTGCACGAATGCGCGCGGTAGGCAAGGGGCGCCTACACTCGTTTCATGCCCCAGACCGTGCACCGGTTCGATCGGTTGACCGTCGAGGCGGACAAGCTCGGTGGTCAGGTGTGCATCCGTGGCTACCGTTTCACGGTCGAGCACCTGCTGGAGTTGCTGGCTGGCGGTTGGGATCTCGAACGGATCCAGTCGGATTTCCCCTTCATCGAGCACGAGGATGTCCGGCAGACGCTCGGCTATGCGGCTGCCCTCGCGCATCGTGAGGTGTATGTCCCGCTGCAGGAACCGGCTTGAAGCTGCTCGTCGACCAGAACCTTCCGCGACGGCTCGGTGCGTTGCTCCAGGTCGAGGGTCACGATGCTCTGCACACCGAGCAGGAGGTCGGGCTACCGCAGCTGATCCGCTGATCATGTCTTGGTGCTGCACGCGGGCACGCCTGCTCGTGACGGCCGACAAGAAGCTGACCAAGTTCCTTGCGTCCTCGGGAGCGGACTGCCCGAGCGTGCTCGTCCTGCGAGAGATGCGGACCGTTCCTGTCGAGCAGACGGCCGCGATCGTGACGGCGAACCTTCCACAGATCGAGCGGGTTGTTCTCGAGCGCGGCAACGCACTGTTCTCGCTCACCCCGGGTCGACCCATCCGAGCGGAGCTGCTGCCGCTCGGCTTGATCGGCCCGACCGTAGCCAAGGCCGAGTCGGAATGAGCGCGTCGTCCCGGGGACGCGAGATGGGCGGGGGAGGGCGGTGCGCCGGGCGAGGCGTGAATCGCCGGTTGCCCAGCGCACTTCGCGCCAACCACGTCGCGACAGCACCTCCCGGAGTCCTGCCTGGCCACTCGTGCTGCTCAGCGCCCTGGCGGCGTCCGCTGTCGTCCACGCAGGTTCGGGCTTGTGCAGACTGGTTGGCCCTCAGTTGGGCCACCGCACTTACGCGATCCGCCCCAGCGCACAGATCAACCCGGACACCGCCGTCACCCGAACACACGACGGCCGAGTTCTCGGCGCTGTTCGGTGGTGCCGGTGCCGCCGCGGGAGGACTACCGTTGAGCGCCTAGAGATCCTTTGAGGCTGGTGTCAATAGCCCATCTGAACGAAAAATGGACGACCGAGAGTGCAAACCCTAAGGTCAGAGTCTTGCGCCTCGGTTACTCTCAGTGAGATTGGCGAAGAACACCACCTCCCGCTAGAAGGATGTCGGGCCGGCTCGGGCGAGGGCGAGCCCGGCGCCGGGGTGGACCTGTGGTGGTCGGGCAAGCATGACCGGCATGGCGGGAACATTCGAGTGATCACCTCCTCGGACGGCGGCTTGGACCTCGCAGGTGCGACCCGGCCGGGAAAACGACACCACCCGCCGATTCCGCGTAGCATCGCCCGCCGTGAGCAGCCCGGACGTCCCTGCCCGTGACGTCGCTGCTCGCGCCGTTGCGGGTCATACCGTGCTCGCCGACGCCGACGGCTCGCCGTACTCCTCCCTACGTCAGCGCCCCGTGGACCGGGCCGAGCGGTACGCGCTGGGGAAGCGACTTCGCAAGAAGGTGCCCCGGTCGTCGCTGGCCTGGTCAGAGTCATCTACGGACCGGCCGGACCCGGTACAGCTGATCATGGAGAACCACGAGGGCCGGGTCGAGGGGCTGGTCCCGATCCGCGTCGGGCGAATGGTCGCCTCGCCCTACGGCTTCCTGCGCGCAGCGGCCGTCGTCATGGCCGAGGATGTGGCGTACTTGCCGAGTACGGGTATCACCCCGGTGGTCTGTGGCGACGCCCACCTGGGCAACTTCGGCTTCTACGCCTCGCCCGAGCGCGATCTGGTGATCGATCTCAACGACTTCGACGAGGCCCATCCCGGTGGTTGGGAGTGGGACCTGCGCCGGCTCGTCGCGAGTATCTGGGTGGCCGGGCGACAGAACGGGGCGACGGAGGCGCAGTGCGGCTCCGCGGTCGGGTCCTGCGTGGGCGCCTACCGGGATGAGGTTCGGTTCCTCGCCGACCAGCCGCTGCTCTCGCGCTCCTACCAGCGCCTCGAGGTGGGCCGTCTGCAGGAGGACAGCGCGAAGCCGCTGCGCGCTGAGATCTCCCGCGCCGCGCGGCGGGCTCGGCGCCGCACCGGCGATCGGGCGCTGCCGCGATTTACCCGCCAGGTCCAGGGCAGGCGTCGGATCGTCGAGGAGCCGCCGCTGATCACTCGGGTGTCGGACGAGGATGCCGAGCTGCTGGCCGTCGCGCTCGACCAGTACCTGCTCACCCTCGCGCCGCACTGGCGCCGGATGCTGGGCGGGTACACGCTCGTCGACATCGCGCACAAGGTGGTGGGCGTCGGGAGCGTCGGGCTGCGCGCCTACGTCGCGCTGCTGGAGGGCTCATCGGCTGATGACGTGGTGTTTCTGCAACTCAAGCAGGCGCGCCGCTCGGTGCTCGCGAAGTACGTGCACGGCACGTCGGCGTGGCATTCCCACCAGGGTCAGCGGGTTGTGGAGTACCAGCAGGCGCTGCAGACCGTCAGCGACCCGTTGCTCGGCTGGACCGAGGCCGCCGAGCGGCAGTACTACGTGCGCCAGTTCCGCGACATGAAGGGCACCATCGCTCTCGACGGGATCGATGCGGCCGCGCTGGTCGACTACGCCGGGGTGGTCGGGCACCTGCTCGCGAAAGGGCACGCCCGCACCAGTGGCGCGTCCATGATCGCCGGGTACGTCGGCCGCTCGGACAAGGTCGTCGATGCGCTGAGTCGCTTCGCCCGCGCCTACGCCGACCGGACCGAGGCCGACCATGCTGCTCTGGTGGCGGCCGTCGGTCGGGGCCTGCTGCCTGTCGAGCGCGGGATCTAGCCCGGTCGTTCATGGCCGTGTGAGCTGATCTTGGGGCCAATGCCTGCGTGGAGGTGGTGCGGGGATCCGGTGGCGGAAGGCGCGGAGCGCTTGATCCATGTTGAGGAACCGTCAGCCGTGCTGACTGCGATTCCGGGTTCCCAACCGGTGATCACAGCATCACCTGGCTGCGGTGGCCTGCCAAGATCAGCGTCTTGGTGCGGGGAGCCGCACGGGATGCGGCTCTGTGTTCCCGTTCGGCGATCACGAAGCCGGCGGCATGATCCGGACCCCGACGAACAGGGCCGATGTCGCGGTGCATGTCCCACAGCAGCAGTTTCGGGTCGAGGTCCTCGTCGCCGAGTTGTCCGACCCAGCGAATACGTCAGACGCCGAGCGCCTCGACCATCGGCTGCGGCGGCCGGGGTTCAGCCGGGTCACGCGGGCGTCGACGTCGTGATCTCGGCCAAGAGCGCCCGAACTCGGCGCTCGATCTCATCGCGGACGGGCCGGACGCCGTCGATACTCTTGCCCGCCGGATCGTCGAGGACCCATTCCTCATAGCGGCGGCCGGGAAAGACGGGGCAGGTATCGCCGCAGCCCATGGCGATGACGATGTCGGCGGCGCGCACGGCCTCATCGGTCCACGGCTTCGGGTACTCGATGGAGATGTCGATTCCGCGTTCCGCCATTGCGGCAACCGCAACTGGGTTGATCGTGCTCGCCGGTTCCGAACCGCCGGACCACGCCACGGCGCGGCCGTTGGCCAGGTGCTGGAAGAAGCCGAGCGCCATCTGCGAACGGCCCGCGTTGTGGGTGCAGAGGAACAGGACCACCGGCTTGCCGTCGGACTGCCGGCCGACGTGTCCGGCCGCGGTCTTCAGGGCGAACCGCTGGTCGATGGACACAGTGCCGTGGTGCCAAGTGCTGGTCATTGCTTCCTCCGTCGGAGTGAGGCGGGTGGTGATCGTCAGATCCGTGGCCCGCGGTCGGCCCGGCCTTCGTGCGGAACCACGACGGCGGAGGCGGCGCGGGAGACATCGGGATACATCGCAACCACCAAGCCGATGCCGAGGGCGGCGCCGATGAGCTGGGCCACGACGAAGGGCGGCACCGAGGCCGGTGCGATCCCGGCGAAGGTGTCGCTGAAAGTCCGACCGACGGTCACGGCCGGGTTGGCGAACGAGGTCGAGGAGGTGAACCAGTACGCCGCGCCGATATAGGCGCCGACCGCACCGGCCGACAGTGTCGCCCGCCCGGTCCGCGCCAACGCGAAGATGAGCGCGATCAGCCCGGCCGTCGCCACGATCTCGCCGATCCACATTCCCGTGCTCGCTCGCGCCTTGTCCGAGACCTGGATCGCGGCCAGCTCGAACATCACGTTGGCGAGTACTGCCCCGAGCACCGCCCCGACGGTCTGTGCCGTGGTGTAGGCCGCGACATCCCGTGCGGCCAGCCCGGTACCGGGTCGGCGACCGAGTAGCCAGTCCGCGGCGGACACGACCGGGTTGAAGTGGGCGCCCGAGACCGGGCCGAACAGCAGGATGAGCACGGACAGGCCGAACACGGTCGTGAGGGAGTTCCCGAGTAGTTGCAACCCGACGTCGTTCGGGGAGAGCCGCTCTGCGGCGATGCCGGAACCGACGACGACGGTGACCAGCATGGCGGTTCCGACCAGCTCTGCGAGCAGCCGTCGGCCGAGCGCCGGCTGCTGGCTCATCCCCGGATCGCTGCTTCGGACGGGAGTAGCGCGTTGGACAGGCCACGCAGCGCGTCGGGCCGGGCGCGGTAGTAGATCCACGTACCGCGGCGCTCTCCGTCGATCAGGCTCGCTTCGCGGAGCACCTTCAAGTGGTGAGAGATCGTCGGGCCGGACACCTCGAACCCCACGATCAGCTCGCACACACACGCCTCACCGCCCTCGTGCGAGGCGATCAGCGAGAGCAGCCGCAACCGGATCGGGTCACCGAGTGCCTTGAACCGACGGGCCAGCACCTCGGCCTGCTCCGCGCTCAGCGTGTCGGTGGCCAAGGGAGTGCAGCACTCGGAAAGGGCGGTCAGGGGCAGAGATTGTCTCGACACTTATCAATCTTGACAGTCTTCGAATCAAGATGCGAGCCGACCCGGCCCACATCACCGACGCTACTACCGCCGAGATCGAGGAAACACCGGTGCGGGCGCCGATCATCCTGGTAAATGCCGGCCCGTTCGGGAAGGCTGCCCGGGAGGCATCTCGTCGAGATCGACGTACTCGGAACCGGGGGTGGCCGTGGGAAGCGCATGGGCGCGGGTCGGCATCGAAGCGGGCGACGGGCTCGTCGCCCGCTTCGGCGACGTCGTCATCCTGATCGCGGCGGGCACAACGGCCCAGGACGCGGCCGCGGTGGACCTGCTCGAGGCGCTTGCGACGGCGGAGACACCGCCCGGCGCCGCCGTCGCGGCGAGCCTCGCCGCCATCCTGACCGGGCGGCCGCCGGCCGAGATCCCGGCGTTCGGGGTGGTCGCTCCGGTCGACGGAGGGCTCGTCGTTCTCCTGCGCGGCGCTGTCACGGCAGAGGCGCTCGGTCAGGACACGGTGCACCGGCTGTCCGGGCGGCAAGCCCTCACCTGGGTCGACCGGGTGATCGAGCTGCCGGTGAAACGGATCATGCTCACGTGTTCCGCCGGCCGGGCGACCGCGCCGCATCCGCGATCGGACCTGCGCGAGGGCGTGGTTCCCGGACATGGTTTTCTCGTCACGGTCGGTAGCGTGGTTGTGTCGCACGACGGAGGGCCGCCGCCCGGCACGAGTGCGGCGCTTTCGACGTCTCGGGACGACATCGACACGGCTCCAGCACCTGACACCGGCGGTTCCGCCGAGGGACCACCGACGAACGGTCGGGACGAGCCGACGTCAACCGAGCCCTCCGCGCAGGCACCCGACCAGCCGCCCCCGACGCCACCCCGCACCGCACCCGCCCACCAGACGATGGTCGCCAAGGCCCCGCTCGGGGCCCTGGTGGCCGACGGCGGCAGCCCACGCATCCTGTTGGACCGTGCATACGTGATCGGCCGGGATCCGCACAACGATCCGGCGGTGCGGGGTGCGCAGGCCTCCCCGATCGTGGTCCACGATCCGGACAACCTGATCTCCCGGGTCCACGTGTACGCCTCGGTCGACGGTGGCGAGCTCATCCTGCGGGACGCGGGATCCGCTACCGGGACCTACATCGCCGCGCCGGGAGCCGAGAGCTGGACCACGATCGGGGCCGAGCCGACCTCGCTCCCACCTGGCTGGAGTGTCCGCCTCGGCAAGCGGATCTTCACGTTCGTGGCGATGGGCGCCCAGCCGCAGCAGCCGTAGGCGAGGACGGCGCAGGCCCGCGGCGGAGGAGGTCCTTCAGCACGCTCCAGTTCCCCGCGCGCAGGTTCTGCACCGTGCCGTCCTCCACCAGGATCCGCTTCTTCACCGCGGTCGTGGCGGTGGCCACGTCGTCAGGGTGGTGTCCCAGGACGATCGCGCCGACGACCCTGCCGCCCGAGAGCACCATCCGCCGATAGGACAGTGCGGACCCATCCTCGACGACGACGACCTCGTCGTCCTCCTTCGCTTCGACACGGCCGATCGAGAACAGCTCGAGCCCCACCCCCTTCAAGATCGTCGCTGGTATCTCGGCGGTGAGGGTGGCGTCCCCGCCGAGGGCGTTGACCGCGGCCACCTCCGCCTGCTTGGCCCCGATCGGCCAGAGCCCGAGGACGCGACCGTCGTGCTCGGCCACGTCGCCTGCCGCGAACACTCCGCGAACCTGGGTCTGCATCCGGTCGTCGATGACGATGCCCCGCCCGACCGCGATCCCCGCCGCCTTCGCCAGCTCGACATTGGGCCGGATTCCGACGGCCGCGAGGAACATCTCGCATCGCAGCGCCCGACCGTCCTTCAGCGTCACGCCGCTGACCCGTTCGTCGCCGCTGAGCGCGACGGCCTCGGCGCGGTACAGGACCTGCATGCCGATCCGCGCGAAGTGCTCGTGCACCAGCTCGCTGCAGCGCGCGTCGATCTGTTTGGACATCAACCGCGCGCCGCGCTCGAGCACGGTGACCCGCAGGCCGAGCTCGTGCAACGAGTAGGCAGCCTCCAGGCCGAGCAGACCACCGCCGGAGACCACGGCCTGGCGGCAGCCGAGCTCCTGGCTGTAGGAGCGGATGCGCATGGCGTCGGAGGCGTCGCGCAATACGAAGCTGCCCGGGCGGCCGAGGCGCTCGATCGGGGGCAGGGAGCTGCTACTGCCCATCGCCAGGATGAGCCGGTCGTAGGGCACGACGTCGCCGGTGCCGAGGAACACCCGCTGTGAGTCGAGGTCGATCCGGGTCGCCAGGGTGTTGAGCCAGGCGGTGATCCCGTGGTCGTCGTACCACGTCTCGGGTAGCAGGTAGAGGCCCTGCATGGCCGAACGCCCGTACACCAGCCGCGAGATGCCCATGCGGTTGTAGAGGACGTGCGACTCCTGACCGATCAGGTGGATCTCGCACTCCGGGTGGCCACGCCGGACGAAGTCCGCCGCGGTGACCCCCGCGATCCCGTTGCCGATCACGACCACGCTGACGATCGTCGCGTCGAAATCCGCAGGCTTCTCGTCGAGATCGTCCCCACCGGGTTCGGGAGTGAGGCAGACCCGAACCGTTCCGGACTGCAGGCGGGCCGAACATGCCATGCGGGTGTTCTTCGCCAGGCCGAGCCGGCGCAGGGTGTTGAGCTCCTCCTCCTCCGGGGCCGACAGGCAGTCCATGCCGTCCAGCACCGCCACCGGGTCGGCGCCGCAGACGCCCATTCGACAACCGGCCTCGATCGGCCGGCCGTCGCGCTCGGCGACCTCGAGTAGGCTCGTCCCGATCTCGACGTTGATCGGCTTGTCGTCGGGGGCGAAACACACTTCGGCCTCGGGAGCCTGGGCGCTCTGATCGCTCGGAGCCCTGGTCACCGGCGTGATCGGGATCAGCTGCGGGCCGGCGGACGCTGCGGGCTCCGCCGCGTACTGCACCTGCACGACGTGGGTGCGCGCGATCCAGATGACCGACAGGATCAGCACGGCGACGCTGATCAGGCCCGGCAACCAGGGCACAGCCGTGCCGGTGATCGTGGTGAACGAATCGGCCAGGGTGGCCCCGGAGAACCAGTAGAAGATGTTGAGCGCGATCGACGCCCACAGTGCGGAGACCATCGCCGGCGTCAGCGGCAGGAGGGCGTCCACGGCGTAGGCCAGGCCGATGCTGCCCAGGACGAACAGGCCGAGCTGCCCGTAGGTCTGGAGCAGGGAGAGTTCGCTCTGGTCGAGCACGGTGAAGAAGCCGAGCACGAAACCGGGCAGTGCGGCGACGAACAGCTTGCGTGGAGCGCTCCATCCCGGGTCGGGATCGTTCATGTCAGCCTGATAGGCGGCCCTGGGCTTGAAGTCGTAGCAGTTCTTCGTACAGGTCACACAGGGCCGGCAGTGGCTGTTCGGAACCGTGACGAACGGCGTCTGCCCGTACACCCGCTGCAGGGGCAGCAGTGGACAGATGCTGCTGCACCAGCCGCTCTTGCCCTTGAACATCACCCCACCGGCCAACGCGGTGAGAATGATCAGCAGCAGCAGTGTCGCGGTGGCTGCGGCGCTGGTGTTGAACAGCGCGAGGCGTGCGCCGGCGATCCCGAAGAACAGCGTGATCGCGATGATGTAGCCGCGCTGCCGCAGCCACTCAGGCGGGGTGAGGGCGCGGGAGAAGCGGAGGAGCCGCGGGGTCTGGTTGGCCGCGGAGAGGGGGCAGATGTTGCGCCAGAGCCCGGGCGCGACGAAGAACAGGATCGGCAGCAGCGGCACGATCACGCCGAAGAAGACGAACAGGCCGACACCCGGATCGACGAACAACGTGACGCACAGGGTGAGGTAGGCCAGCACGCTGCCCACCCGGACCGCGTGCCAGACCGGTAGCGGGACCCTGCTCGAGAGCTCCATGAAGTTCGGGAAGAGGGGCCGGCCCGGCTCGGGCGACGCGCCGAGGATCCGCTTGACGAACGTGGCCGCGGGCGATGGCGGTGCCTGCACCGGAGCCGGCGCCGGCGGCGGAGGCAGCACCACGGCCTCAACGGCGCGCCCGACGATCGTGGGACGGGCCGCGGCGGTGGGCACCATGCCGGATCGGCTCAGCACGACGATCTCGGTGCCGCCGAGGCGAACGACGTCACCCAGCTGAAGCCGGACGCGCCCCTGGATGGATATGCCGTTGACGAATGTACCGTTGCGGCTGCCGAGATCGACGAGCGACAGTGCGGTCGGGCTCGGAACGATCCGCAGATGGCGACGGGACACCCCTGTGTCGGCGAGGATCTCGCCGGTGCCCTCCCGGCCGAACTCGATCGCGCGGTCGAGGAGGACCCGACGAATGGGGCGACCGGGTTCCCGGATCTCGATGATAGGTGGCCCTGCCATCTTTTTTCTCCGTTGCTTCTCGGGCGTGAACAGGAGACACGGTCAGAGACGCCGGGGGACCGATCGCGGTTGCAGCTCCTGGCTGGATCACCGCGATCGGATCTCGACACCCACACCGGGTTACGCGACCGGCTCGCCGAACAGGAAGTCGTCCATCACGACGACGTCCGCCCTGCCACCCTCGTCGCGGCCGGGGTCGACGGTGCCGGAGGTGATCCGGACCTTGGCCACGGGAGCGCCGTTGAACTTGACACCGAGGAAGGACACGGTCTGAGCGCCCGGCCTCGGCGGCACCGGGAGGCTCCCGATCCGGCGGCCGTTCCGGTCGAAGTACTCGATCTTCGAACCCAGCCGGTCGACGTCGGTGAACACCGCGCCGAAGCCGCTGACGGTCGCCGGTGTGGTCGAACCGGGAACGAAGAAGTTGACCTCGAGGACTCGTGAGTCGACCGCGGTGAACAGCCGCTGCGGGCTGAAGACACCGAACTGGGCGGAGTACTTCGGGTTGAGGTTGTCGAACTCGATCGGCGCCACGCCCGCGTTCCCGCTGACCTGGAAGCCCGATCCGCCGGTCGCGAACACAGCGCCGCGCGGAACGTTGGTGTTGAAGAAGTCGGCCGGCAGGTTGTTGGGTGCCGACCTGTCGTCGGGCACGCCATCCCAGTTGATCTCGCGCCGGCCGGAACCGGCCGAGCCGGCGTTGGTGTTCGCCTGCCCGCCGAGATCGGCACGGTACTTGTCGACGGTGGCCTTGATCGCTGCGGCGTTGTCGCCGGTGGCGATTCGCACGGCCACCGGCACGGTGGGAGCGGCAGCAACCGCCGGCGATGCGGGGGCGAGCACCGCGATCGCGGCTGCGGCGGCTGCGGCGATCACCGTGCCGCGTACGCGTCGGGACGTGGACATGACGGATCTCCTTCGGGTGCATGGGTGGATGACCAGCCGCAAGGTCACTGGATTCGCTGTCGGTCGGTGCTGATCGGTTGTGCGGCGCGTACATCGATGAACACGGGAACTGCTCGTTGGTGGTTCAACTGATCTGTGAACAAAGAATGCGGATGCCCACTGAACAACCACGGAGTGCGACGGCTCTCAGCGAGAAGAGTCCACTGAACGCGTTCAGTCGTTGTTCAGTGCCGACCGGCATGCTCGCAGCCACCACGAACTCCCGCGCCGTCATGCACAATGAGGCGTATCGCGGACCGACGATCGAGGAGGGTGCAGAGCTGTGGACGGTCTCCTCAGCGCCCGTCACGGTCCGGAGTCCGGGCCAGGCCCTGGTGGTCGCTGTGCCGGGTTCGGGCGATGAGCGCCGACATTCGCCTGATCAGCGATGCCCTGCCGTCCTATGACGTCGGCGGCGAGCTCGGGCAGGGTGGCTGGGGCGTCGTGATCGCCGGGCGGCACCGCAGGCTCGACCGGCGGGTGGCCATCAAACAGTTGCCCATGGCCTTCGCGTCCGATCCCACCGTGCGTCGCCGGTTCGCCGACGAGGCACGCGTCCTCGCTTCGCTCGACCACCCGCACGTCGTGCCGGTCTACGACTTCGTCGAGCGCGAGGGGCTGTGTCTGCTGGTGATGGAGCAGCTCACCGGCGGAACCCTGCGGAGCGCCATGACCGCGGGCGGGTTCACCGCCGCACGCTCGGTCGCGATCACGCTTGCCTGCTCCGCCGGGCTGAACGCCGCGCACAACCAGGGCGTCCTGCATCGTGACGTCAAACCCGAGAACCTGATGTTCGCGGGCACCGGCGTGATCAAGGTCACTGACTTCGGGATCGCCAAGGTGGTCGGCGGATCGCAGACGCTTGCCACCCGCGCCGGCGACGTGCTGGGCACCCCCGCCTACATCGCACCCGAGCAGGCGCGCGGCGGAGAGCTGTCGCCGGCCACCGACGTGTACGCGCTGGCCACGATCCTCTATGAGCTGCTGACCGGCGTCCTGCCGTTCACCGACGACGGCAACGCGATGGGGCTGCTCTTCAAGCACGCCTACGAAGCACCGACACCGCTCTCGGATGTCGCACCATCCGTGCCGGCCGCGGTGGCTTCGGTCGTCATGCGCGGCCTGGTCATCGACCCGGCGGATCGGTTCAGCTCGGTGGAGACGTTCGGTGTGGCGCTCGCCGGGGCATGCACGGGGGCGTGGGGTCCCGGCTGGTTGTCCGCGGAGCCGGTGCCGGTGATGGGTGCGTCGGCGATCGTCGTCGCGTCCGAACGGTCGACGGCGGCGCCGCACGCGGCCGTGACGATGATCGGCCAGTTGCCTCCCCTCGTCTCGATGCCGCCCGAGCCGGGCCCCCTTTCGGACAGCCGGGAGGCACACCGTCCGAACACCCCGGAGGCGACCGAGGCGCCGCCGCAGCCCGCCCCGGTGGCCGCCGTGCCGTCGCCCCGTTCGTTGCACGGCGCCCAGCTCGGCGAGGTCGCGGTGACCGAACTCTTCCCGATCCAGGAGGTCGTCTCGCTGCCACCCGACCAGGCGCCGGAAGGGTCGGGTCCGGCCGCGATGCCTCCCCGCCCCGCGGTAGGGACGGACTCGGCCTCGCCGCATCCGCGATCCGAAGCGCCACCGGCCGAGGAACCACCGGCCCACCAGGGTAGGGATCAGAACACGGCGCGGGTGCTCGGCATCGTCGTGGTCATCGTGATACTCGTGCTCCTGATGATCCTGCTGGGTCCGGCGTTGCTCACGGGCTACCAGGGATGAACGACGGGCTGTCGGATCACGATCACCGGCGGGTCCTGCCGGGCGGACGGAGCATCACGGCCGCGACGACCGCGATGCCGGCAGCGATCACCGCGGCGATCGCGGAGGTCAGCTGCAGCCCGGTGACGAACGCGCCCCGGGCGAGATCGAGCACGGCCGCGGCGACGTCATCGGGCAGTTGCTCGGCGACACCCACGGCCCCGCCAAGGGTGTCGCGGGCGGTGGCCGCGGCCTCGCTGGGCACGTTGTCGGGCAGGCCGGCCAGCTCGTCGCGGTAGATCGCCACGCCGACGCTCCCGAGCCCGGCGATGCCGAGCGCACCACCGAGCTCCGCCGCTGTTTCGGAGATCCCGGACGCCGCCCCGGCCCTCTCGGGCGGCGCGGACCCGACGATCAGCTCGGTGGTCAGGCCGAAGACCGGCCCGAGGCCGACCGAGATCACCACTGATGCCGTGATCAGTGCGGCCAGACCGTCGCTCACCCCGACTTGGGTCAGGATCAGCAGGCCTGCCGCGGCTACGGCCAATCCCCCGGCGATGAGATTGGCCGGGCTGATCAGGCGCACGATCCGCGGAGCGAGCTGCGAGCCGAGAATGAACCCGACCGCGGACGGCAGCGACCAGAGTCCGGCCTCCAGCGGCGACAGCCCGACGACGAGCTGCAGGTACTGGGCGATGAACAGGAAGTAGCCGATCGCCACGAAGATCGCCACGAAGTTTACCGTCAGCGCGGCGTTGAACGCCCTGATCCGGAAGAGCCCGACATCGATCATCGGGTCGGTGAGCCGGCGCTGGCGGCGGACCCAGATCACGCCGACCATCAGCCCGGCCACGATGGCCGCCGCCGGAACCGGGGCCAGGCCGTCCTGCGCGATCTGTTTCAACCCGTAGATCACCGCGAGCAGGGCGGTCACCGACATGGCGACGCTGATCAGGTCGAGCCGTCCGGCGTCGGGGTCGCGATACTCGGGCAGCACGCGCGGACCCAGCACGAGCAGCGCCGCCATCACCGGAAGGGCCAGCAGGAACACCGAGCCCCACCAGAACCACTCGAGCATCAGACCGCCGAGTACCGGGCCGACCGCGCTGCCCGCCGAGAACGCACCGATCCAGATCCCGATCGCCATCGACCGCTGCTTCGGGTCCTGAAACATATGAAAGATCAGCGACAGGGTCGACGGGGCGATCGTCGCCCCGGCCACCCCGAGCAGTGCCCGGCTGACGATCAGCATCTCGGCACTGGTGGAGAAGGCGGCCAGCAGCGAGACGATGCCGAAGGCTGCCGCGCCGATGAGCAACAGCCTGCGGCGGCCGATCCGGTCGCCGAGAGTACCCATCGTGACCAGCGCACCCGCCACCATGAACCCGTAGATGTCGATGATCCACAGCAGCTGGGTGCTGCTCGGCTGCAGGTCGGCGCTGATCGCCGGCACCGCCAGATGCAGGACGGTCAGATCCATCACGTAGAGCAGGCAGGCCAGGGCGAGCACCGCGAGCCCGACCCACTCACGTCGGGTCGCCTTCCGGACATCAGAGGCTTCGGCTGCTGTGCCGGACATGGTCGCGGTCCTCTCGCTGGGTGGGCCTTGGGACATGAGACGGGCGGTCGAGGTGAAACTCATCGGTCGCCCAGTCCATCTGGGCAACGCGCACCCCGTCAATCACATAAGGCCACTCTCGAAGGCGAGCACCACCACCTGCACCCGGTCGCGCAGCCCCAGCTTCCCGAGCAGGTGCAGGTCCCCCGACTCCGACGGTGCTGTGATCAGCGGTTGGGAACCCGGACCCGCACTCGGCACGACTGGACGCAGCGGTGGGGTTTCCGGCGCACCCGAACGGGCAACCTCGGGTGGAGTCCTGCCCGTCCCGCTGTGAGGAGAAACCGTGACTCAGGACAGCCCTCGAATCTTGACCAACCGGCAGGGGCATCCCGTCCATGACAACCAGAACCAGCGCACGGTGGGTCCGCGCGGGCCGGCCACCCTGGAGAACTACCAGTTCCTGGAGAAGATCAGCCACTTCGACCGGGAGCGGATCCCGGAACGCGTCGTCCACGCGCGCGGGTTCCTGTCCTACGGGCACTTCACCGCGACCGGGAGGTGGGGCGAGGAGCCGATCGAGCGCTACACCCGCGCGAAGCTGTTCTCGGAGGAGGGCAAGAAGACCGACATCGCGCTGCGCTTCTCCACCGTCATCGGTGGTCGGGACTCCTCGGAGGCCGCGCGCGACCCCCGCGGCTTCGCGGTGAAGTTCTACACCGAGGACGGCAACTGGGATCTCGTCGGCAACAACCTCCCCGTGTTCTTCATCCGCGACGCCGTCAAGTTTCCCGATTTCATCCACTCGCAGAAGCCCGACCCCGTCACCAACGAGGCCAGCGTGCCGAAGCGCGCCTTCGACTTCTGGGCCGCCTCCCCCGAGGCGATGCACATGCTGATGTGGCTGTTCTCGCCGCGCGGCATCCCCGCCAGCTACCGACATCAGGATGGCTTCGGCGTCAACACCTACCGCATGGTCAACGCCGCCGGCGAGGGCGTGCTGGTGAAGTACCACTGGAAGTCGCAGCAGGGCATCGAGTCGCTCACCGCCGAGCAGGCCGCCGAGATTCAGGGCAAGACCCTTGGCTCCCACACCAAGGACCTCCACGACGCGATCGAGGCCGGCGACTTCCCGAGGTGGGAGATGTGCGTCCAGATCATGAGCGACGACGGGCACCCGGAGCTGGACTTCGACCCGCTGGACGACACCAAGGTCTGGCCGGAGGACCGGTTCCCGCTGCGCAAGGTCGGCATGATGACGCTCAACGCCAACCCGCGCAACACCTTCGACGAGAACGAGCAGATCGCCTTCGGCACC
>JBOHEP010000128.1:0-2104 GCA_050701075.1 Pseudonocardia sp.
CCTGCACACAGGCGGCGATCGCCGGACCCGCGATCCCGTCGCGTTCGCCGATCACGATGAGCTTCTTGCCGTCGAACATCAACTCTCCTCCACTGTCAGCCGAGCCAGTTCCGCTGACAACCACTTATCGACCTGCGCCGGCACCAAGTTGGGGTCGGTGATACGCGCCAGCTCCTGACCGCACGGCCGCCGCCAGCTGCTCCAACGTCGCCCGCATCTGACGGGCGACGGCACCTCTTCCACCACCGGCGCGGCACCGGCCTCGCCGATCCCGGGGTTGTCCGGATGCATCGAGGCCACCGCGGGCAGGCCGGCGGCCTGCGCGGATGAGCGTGGCGCGACGTCCACTCGGTCAGGAACGCTGTGCGCCTTCCGGCCAAACGACGACGAACGACCGTCCGCGCTCGCGGGCGTAGGCAACGGCATCGGCCGTGCCGCCGCTGCCTGTTGCCGGCGAACTGTCCCAGACCGCGAGGAGGACATCACAGCGGTCGACGAGGTACTGGCTGGCGGAAAGGTAGGCTGTCGGACCGGATGTCTCGTGCGGCATCGTGACCGTCGTCGTCGCCACGCGCAGGTACTCCGCACAGCGTTCCCGGCTGGCTGGATCGGAGATCGCGGTGAAGTAGTCGCTCGCCGGGACGACGACTTCCAGGGCGCCGCCGAGTTCCAGGATGGCATCGGCGAACGCCTGGTCGGCGCCCCGAGCGAGGCAGGTCATGCCGACGAGGCCATCCGCGCGGGGGCGGAGCAGGTCGACGATCTCGTGATGGACGAGTTCGATCGATCGGTCGGTAAGGTTGCTGTGGCCGGTCACGCCGACGACTGCCATGCCTTTCTCCTCCTTCGTCTGAAGCCGAACAGAGCCTATCCATCTGCACCGGGCATGACTCCGGGTCCCTGTCAGCCTGCTCTGGGTAGTCTTCTCGCTCGTGGGAGTCGGCGAGCGGGACAGGCATCGGGTGCCGTGCCTCACCACTGGGGAACGGATCCGGATCAGGCGTGAGGCAAGAGGGATGACACGCCCGGTTCTGGCCGGGCTCGTCGGGCGAAGTTCCGACTGGCTCAAGAAGATTGAGACCGGTGTCCGCCCACTCAACTCCTTGCAGTTGCTGGTCGAGCTGGCCCGCACCCTCGGCGTGGACGATCTCTCCGAGCTCACCGGCGATGACTTCGACGCTCCGGTACGCGTGTGGGCGAAGGACGTCCATCACGTCGTTCCGGCGATACGCGATGCGATGCGGGACGCGTCATTCGGGCTGTCGTCAGGCAGCACTTCATCGCCGATCGTCGATGCCGACGACCTGGCCGCTCGGGTGCGGCGGCTCTGGCTGCTCTGGCACAGGTCGCCGAAGCAACGGTCTGAGGTCGGCGTGGTGCTTCCGACCCTGATACGGCAGGCGCATGCGTCGATCCGGGCCACTGAGGGTGACGCACGGCGCCAGTGCCGATCGGCAGCGGCTGATCTCTACCGGCTCGTTCAACGACTTCTCGCGTACATCTGCGAGCCCGAGCTACATGCACTGGCTGTTGAGCGGGGTCGCGCACTGTCCGAGGACGCCGACACCCCAATGTCATTAGCACAGGCTGCATGGGCGTCATCGGTCGGGCTCTGCGCTTCCGGGCACTACGACGTCGCCGCCAAGCTGGCAGACGGCGGCGCCGCTGCGCTGCTGCGCTCGTGCGGCGACGACCCGAACCCGACGGAGATGGGTACGGTCGGTGCGCTTCAGCTCGAAGCCGCCGCGGCGCACGGACTGGCGGGACGCGAGGGCGACGCCTACCGCTACCTCGACGCGGCAGCCGCGACTGCCGCCCACATGCCGAGCGGAACGTGGCATCTCGCGTCGGCGTTCAACAGGACGAGCGTGGATATCCTGGCGGTGATCGTCGGTGTCAGCCTGCACCGCCCCGGCGAGGCAGTCGTACGGGCAAGCAAGATTAACCTGTCGGATTCTCCGTCGGTCGTCCGCCGATCCAGGGACCTGACCAAAGTCGCCTATATGTGATGCCGTTCACATGATGTGTCCTTGGTCATAGTCCGAGGATGTCGAGTGCGAGGCGGTTGCGGTCCCAGGCGGCTGCGCGGCGTCCTTCGGCGATG
>JBOHEP010000129.1:0-11478 GCA_050701075.1 Pseudonocardia sp.
TCGACGGCGACACCGGCCTGTCGTTCGCCCCGGGGGACGTGGCAGGCCTGGCCCGGGCGATCGGCGCCGTGCTCGACGACCCGGCCGGCGCGGCACGTCGGGCCCGGGCGGCCCGCGCCCGACTGGACACGGACTTCGACTGGGCGGCGATCGCGCGGCGCACCGCCGAGGTCTATGCATCGGCGCGGGCCGGCGGGCCGGCGGAACTGGCCCGCCCGAAGATCCCCACGGGCAACGTCTTCGGTCCCTGACCGGCGCTCTGCGCCTCACCCCGGAGGATTCGCGATCCTGCGCCCTCCGCGCTACAACAGGAATCCGACCCACAGCACTCGAGATTGCTGCCGCTGCGCGGAGGGTGCGGGCTTCGCGCGGCACTGTGGCGGGATGCGGGGGCTCGGCGACTACTCACTGTCCGACGACTCGGCACGGCTCAGCCGCTCCCGCACCGCCGCGGCGTGCTTGCGGGCGATGTCGGCCAGCGCGGCTCGCCGGGTGGCGTCGGCCGCGTAGTCGTCGAGCCGATTGCGCACCACTCGGGCGGGAGCGCCGACCGCGACCGAGAACTCAGGGATGTCGCCGCGCACCACGGCGTGCGCGCCGAGCACGCAACCCCGCCCGATCCGGGTCCCGCGCAACACCGACACCTTGACCCCCACCCAGCAGTCCGGGCCGATCCGCACCGGCGTCTTGACGATGCCCTGGTCCTTGATCGGCCGGTGCACGTCGGTGATCACATGGTCGAAGTCGGTGACGTACACCCAGTCCGCGACGATCGT
The DNA here is from genome assembly GCA_050701075.1 of Pseudonocardia sp. Lineage (GTDB taxonomy): Bacteria > Actinomycetota > Actinomycetes > Mycobacteriales > Pseudonocardiaceae > Pseudonocardia. Next base: position 777 of record JBOHEP010000129.1, read on the forward strand.
CGCCGCGCCGATCTCGACGTCGAGGTAGCAGTTGACCGTGTTCTGCTTGCCCATGACGACCTTGTCGCCGATTCGCAGCGACCCCTCGTGGCAGCGGATCGAGTTGCCGTCCCCGATGTGCACCCACCGGCCGATCTCCATGCGCCCGTGGCCGGGCCGGGCACGCAGCTCCACGCGCCGGCCCAGGAACACCATCCCGCGCAGCACCACGTGCGGGTTGGCGAGGCGGAACCGCAACAACCGGGCGTAACGCACGAGGTACCAGGGCGTCCACGCGCGGTGCCGGATCACCCAGCGCAGCGAGGCGAAGGTGAGGAAGCGAGCCTGGCGCGGGTCACGGCCATGCCGCGCCCAGCGCTGCCGCAGCGGTGCTCCCCACATCGAGGTCATGGGCGGCCATCTTGCCCGGCCGCGCAGCGTCGGCCAGGGTGCCCTGGTGCCCCACATCATCGTCGTCGGCAGTGTGAACCTCGATCTCGTCGCGCGGGTACCGCGCCTGCCCGGGCCCGGCGAGACCGTGGCCGCGACCGGGCTGAGTCGGGTGCCCGGCGGCAAGGGGGCGAACCAGGCGCTGGCGGCATGCCGGCTCGGCGCCGAGGTGGCTCTCGTGGCCGCGGTCGGCGACGATCCGGTCGCCGACGAGGCGCTCGGGCTGCTGAGCGTGGGCGGCGTCGACCTGAGCGGTGTGCGCGACGTCGCCGGCATCCCCACCGGGCACGCGCTGATCACGGTCGACGACGCCGGCGAGACCACGATCGTCATCGCCGCCGGGGCGAATGCGGCGCTGACCGTGCATGCGGCCGACGTGTGCGGCGCCGACGCGGTGCTGACGGTGTTGGAGGTGCCCGACGCCGCGGTCGCGGCCGCCGTCGAGCACACCACCGGCTTCGTGGTGCTCACCGCCGCTCCCCCGCGACCGGTGGCGCCCGCGGTGCTGCGCCGGGCCGACCTCGTCGTCGTCAACCGAGCTGAAGAAGCCGCGCTCGACGGGCTGGACGTGGCGGGCGCGGTCGCGGTGACCCACGGCGCGGACGGGGCCGTGCTGCGCCGCGGTGGCCGTGAGGTGGCCTGGGCGGCTCCGCCGCCGGTCACCGCGGTTGACGGCACCGCGGCAGGCGACGCCTTCACCGCCGCCCTGACCGTGGCGCTGCTCGACGGCGCATCCGATGCGGGTGCGCTCCGGTTCGCCTGCACGGCCGGAGCACTCGCCGCCACCCGGGCGGGCGCGCAGCCGTCCCTACCGACATTCGCCGACGTGGAGGCGCTGTCGTGATCGGGCCGGGACTCCCGCTGATCATCGACACCGACCCGGGCGTGGACGACGCGGTCGCGCTGCTGCTGGCCTCGGCGTCCCCGGAGGTGGAGCTACGTGCGGTGACGAGCGTGTACGGCAACGTCCCACTCGTCAGCACCACCGCGAACGCCGGACGCATCCTCGCGCTGGCCGGTCGATCCGACGTCCCCTTCGCGGCCGGCGCCGACCGCCCGCTGGTGCATCCCCAACCGGAACGCGCGGAGGCCTGGCACGGCGACGACGGCCTGGGTGGGCGCGCCGCCGCGCTGCCGGCCGGCGCCGCGCCGGACCCGCGAGGCGCGGTGGCGCTGATGGCGGAGGTGCTGCGCACCTCGGAGGTCCCGGTGACGATCGCGGCGATCGGCCCGTTGACCAACATCGCGTTGCTGCTGGCCGTGCACCCGGGGCTGGTGCGCAGGATCGGCCGGATCGTGGTGATGGGCGGCTCGTTCGGCGCGGGCAACACCACTGGGGCCGGCGAGTTCAACATCCACTGCGATCCGGAGGCGGCACACCGGGTGCTGACCCAGGCCGAGGTGCCGGTGACGCTGGTCCCGCTGGACCTGACGATGCGCTGCCTCGCCAACCGCGCCTGGCTCGACGCGCTCGCCACTGCCGGGCCGCGCTGCGCTGCGCTTGCCTCGGTGATCACTCCGTACCGGGCGGTGTTCCGCAGGCGCTACGGCATCGACGCGGTGGCGCTGCACGACGCCGTCGCCGTGCTGGAGCTGATCGTGCCCGGCGCCCTGCGCACCACGCCGATGCCGGTCCGGGTGGCCTGCGACCTGGGCCCCGCCCGCGGCACCACGGTGCCGACGCTCGACCCCGCAAGCGGATCATCGGTGCCGACGCTCGACCCCGCAAGCGGGTCCACGGTGCCGACGCTCGACCCCGCAAGCGGGTCATCGGTGCCGACGCACGACCCCGCAAGCGGGTCCACGGTGCCGACGCTCGACCCCGCCAGCGGGTCATCGGTGCCCGAACGCAGCGCCCGCCCGTCCGGTCCATGGGTGCACGTGGCTCTGGACGCCGACACCGACGCGGTGCTCACTGCGGTACTGGAGCGCCTCCGCCGCCTCGGTTGACCGCACTCCTGAGCAACGGCGCGGGCCGGTCAGGCAAGGCCGCACTCGATCGCGTGGCGCACCAACGCCGCCCTGTTGGGGACGCGCAGCTTGCGCAGCACGCGTTGGACATGGTTCTCCACGGTACGTTGGGAGAGCACCAACCGGGTGGCGATCTGGCGCGCGGTGAGCCCGTCGACCACCAGCCGGAGCACGTCGGACTCCCGGTCGGTCAACCGCATCGGCCGGGCCTCAGCCGGGCCGGTCAGACGGCCGTGCTCCTCGAGCACCAGATCGGCGAGCCCCGAGGAGAACACCGCTTCGCCGGCGGCGACACGGCGCACGGCGTCGGCGAAGCCGACCACGTTCGCCGTCTTGACCAGGTAGCCCGCCGCTCCGGCGCGCACGGCGGCGAGCACCGCGGCGTGCCCGTCACAGGAGGAGATGGCGAGCACCGGTGTCTCCGGCACCCGAGTGGTGATGGAGTCGATCGCGGAGAGGGCGGCGGCGCCGGTCCGCACGCCGTCGAGATCGACCACGACGACTCCTGGTCGAACCTCGGATACGACGCGTGCCGCCTCGCACGGGGCGGTGGCGCGGGCCAGCAGGTCGAGTCCGTGGGCCGCGAGGGCCTCAGCGGCGCTACGACCGACTGTGGGCAGGTCGGGGTCGTCGACCAGCACGACGGTGACGAGCGACGCGACCTGCCCGGTCCCACTCATTCACCTCTCCCGCCGCTCGGCCTGGATCGACAATCCTCCACGAGTGGAGTCAGGGCCTGGGGAGATTCGGGCAGCGTCACCCGATGGTGAACAACATCAGCGGACGCGTGCGGCTCAACTGCCCGATCAATCGTCGGCCAGGCCCTGCTCGATGGCGTACCGCACAAGCTGGGCGCGGTTGTGCAACTGGAGCTTGCGCAACGTGTTCTGGACGTGGCTCTCGACGGTGCGGCGCGAGACCACCAGCCGCTCGCCGATCTGGCGCGCGGTGAGGCCCTTCGCCACCAACCTCAGCACCTCTGTCTCGCGCTCGGTCAACACCGGTGCCCCGCCACGGCCTTCGGGCTCCCCCGCCAGCCGCCGGTACTCCCCCAGCAGCAGCCCGGCCAGCCCCGGGGTGAACACCGGAAATCCATCCGCAGTGCGCCGCACGGCGGCGATCAGCTCCTCGACCCCCGCCGACTTGACGAGGTAGCCGGTGGCCCCGGCCTTCACCGCCGCCAGGACATCGGTGTGCTCACCACTCGCGGACAGCACCAGGATGGACGTCTCGGGCAGCTTCTCCAGGATGCCCTCGATGGCCCGCACACCCGATGTCGCACCGAGGTGCAGGTCCATGAGCACCACTCGCGGGCGGGTGGCCACCGCGATGCGCACTGCGGCGTCGGCGTCGGGGGCGGTGGCGACGACGGTGAGCCCACGTTCGGTGAGGTCGCGGGCCACGCCTTCGCGCCAGATCGGGTGGTCGTCCACAACCATGACGGTGACCTGCGCGTCCCGATGTGCCGATGACCCGCCCGCATGCCCGCTCGGTGCCGATGACCCGCTCGTACGCTCGCTCATGACGGCCCAACCACCCTGATGATCCACTCCGTGCCCCGCCCGGGCTCGGTGTCGAGAGTGATCGTGCCACCCAGCTCGCCTACCCGGCCGCGCATCGACCGGGCGACGCCGAGCCTGCCCTCGGCCTCAGCGGCGGCGAGCCGCCCCGCAGGGATTCCCGGCCCCTCGTCACGCACGCTGATCTCCACCCGGTCTTCTACGACCTCGAGCAGCACCCAAGCGGGCTCCTGCGATCCGACATGCAACGCCACGTTGGCCAGCGCGGCGACGACAACCGCCACCAACTCGTCGACGACATCCGCGGGCAGCTCCACCGGATGCCCCGGCGTCGCGACCGTGACCCGTGCCGACGCCAGAGTGCGCAGCGCGGCCTCGAGGTCGCGGCGCCCCTGCGCGTCGGTGGGGGCGGGTCCGGTGGTCAGCAAGGTGCGCAGGGCGATCTCCTGCTCGCCGGCCAACGCGCCGAGATCACCGGCCGCCCCGCCGAGCTGCTCGCCGCGTCGCTTGACGTGCGCGAGCACCTGCAGCACCCCGTCGTGCACGGCGCGGGAGAGCCGCTCCCGCTCGGCCGCCGCGGCCTCGGCCGCCACGGCCCGACGCACCCGCTCGGCCGAGCGGCGCAGCACCGTTGCGGCGAAACCGATGGTCATCGCGGCGAGCATGATGAGCTGGATGTCGCCCAGTTCGTTCGCCACATCGGCCTGCACGGCAACGAGCACGGCAGAGATCGCCAGACCCCCACCGAGCCCACCGCCGAACCCGAAGGCGATCGCGCACGCCAGCGCCGCGGGTGCGGTCCAGAATGAGCCCATCACCGGCGCGTCGGCCGCGATCTGGACGGGGGTCTGCACGAGCGGGGTGGTGGCCAGCACTGCGCTGGTGACGGCGAGGTCGGCGAGCGCGAACCATCCGCGGCGGTCCGGGGCCTCGGGCCGGCCGCCGAGGTAGCCGTAGCCGGATACCGCGGTCCAGGCCACCATCGCCGCCAGCACTGCGATGGCGCCGCCGGGTGCGGCGTACTCGTCGAGCGAGATCAGCACCACGAGCACGGCGCTGACCAACGTCAGGACCCGGTACACGATCAAGCCACGCCACAGCGGCTCCAGTGGGCGATGCACGTCCGGCGTTCTCATGACGGCGTCCTACCCGGCCGGCTTCGTGCCCGTGAGGAGCGCGTTGTAGAACCAGGCCCGCGGCACGATCCGCGACAACACCGTGCGGTCCAGCCAGGACAGCCGCTGCCAGCAGCGGTAGGCGAACATCGCCCACCCCAGGCCGAGCTTGCCGGGCGCCACCGCGGCCTCGAACGTGCGAATCGGCCAGCCGAGCATCGCCGCGGTGAGCTCCTCGGTGGCCACCCGCGCATCCGGCGCCCCCGCGCGGCGGGCGAGCTGTTCCAGCGCGGCGGGATCGAAGACGTGCAGGTCGACGACGGCCTCAAGCGCCGCGACCCGCGACGACTCTTTCAGCTCGTCCCGCGGGCGACACCAACCCCGCAGCGGTGCGAGCCTGGTGACCATGGTGGTTGCCTTCCAGGTCAACCACCCGAGGCGGCGAGCGTAGGCGTCGCCGATCCGCGTCGGCTCCCCGGCGAAGACGAACCGCCCGCCCGGGCGCAGCACGCGCAGCACCTCGCGCAGCGCGAGCTCGACATCAGGTATGTGATGCAGCACCGCGTGGCCGACGACCAGGTCGAACGTGTCGTCGTCGTAGGGGATGTGCTCGGCGTCGGCGACGCGGCCATCAACGGCGCCGTCGTCCAAGCCCAGTGAACCGGCGTTGCGCAGCGCGGCCGCGACCATGCCCGGCGACAGATCGGTGACGCAGCCTCGCGCGGCGACTCCGGCCTGCATCAGGTTGAGCAGGAAGAACCCCGTGCCACAGCCCAGCTCCAACGCCCGACCGTAGGGCCAGCCGGCCTCCCCCGCTATGTAGCGGAAGCGGTCGGCCGCGTAGGTGATACAGCGCTCGTCGTAGGAGATCGACCACTTCTCGTCGTATGAACCGGCCTCCCAATCGTGGTAGAGGACGTTGGCGAGCTTCGGGTCGCGCCGCGCCGCCTCGACCTCGTCGGCGGTGGCGTGCGGTGGGGGTGCAGGGTCCGCGCTCATGACCGGGGAGCATAGGCACGGGCACCGACAGAAGTCGCTCAGAACTGTCGGTGGGCCGTGCGACGGTGCGACCATGACAGTCATGACGGCTCAGACCGCGACGGCTCGCGTCACCGCCGACGAGTTCCTCGCGCAGGACCACCCGATTGGCTCCGAGCTGATCGACGGGGTGGTCCAGGTGAACGATCCGGATTTTCGGCACCAACGGCTGTGCGGTCGTGCGGCGGGACGAAGGAGCTGTGGCTGGTCGACACTCCGGCCCACACCATGCTCGTCTACCGCGCGGGCTCGTTCGACGACGTGGTGGAGGTCGGTCCCGGCGAGCAGCTGACGAGCCCACTGCTGCCCAGCTTCGCCCTGCCGGTCGGCGAGCTGTTCGCAACATGACGTGGCTCGCGTGCACGGATTGACGAATCATCCGTTCACATTGACGGATGTTTCATCAATCTCGACACTGGTCCCATGCTGTTCCGCCCCCCCATCCTGGCTGACGAGGAGCGCCGCGTCCTCGGTGAGATCGACCGCTTCCGGCACCACCTGCGCCATGTGCTGCATGAGCCGCGGCGTTGGAAGGGCATGCTCCGACGGAATCTGAAGGCACGCGCCATCCAGGGGTCGAACAGCATCGAGGGCTACGACGTCAGCCTCGATGACGCACTCGCCCTGCTCGACAACGACGAACCATCCGACGCCGACCGGCGGACGTCGCTGGAGATCGTCGGCTACCGCAACGCCCTGACCTACATCCAGCAGCTCGGCGAGGACCCGCACGCCTGCATCGACGCCTCGCTGCTGCGGAGCCTGCATTTCATGATGCTGGGACATGATCTGCGCAACAACCCCGGCCAGTATCGCCGCGGCCCGATCTACGTCCGCGACGACGACCGCGAAATCACCGTCTACGAGGGACCGGATGCCGAGCTCGTCCCTGGCCTGATGACGGAGTTGAGCGTCGTGTTGAACGAGCCCGACGATGCACCGGTCTTCGTCCGCGCAGCCATGGCGCACCTCAACCTGGTGATGATCCACCCCTTCCGCGATGGGAACGGCCGCATGGCCCGGGCCCTCCAGACGCTCGTCCTGGCCCGCGAGCAGGTGCTTGCTCCCGAGTTCAGCAGCATCGAGGAATGGCTGGGGCGCAACACCAACAGCTACTACGACGCCCTGGCCGAGGTCGGCGCCGGAATGTGGCACCCGGAGCGGGACACCCGGGGCTGGGTCAGGTTCACGCTGGTCGCGCACCACGTCCAAGCTCAGACCGTGCTTCGTCGGGTGGACGAGGCGTCTCGGCTGTGGCGTGAACTCAGCGATCTCGCGGCATCCCGACGCCTGCCCGACCGGACGCTGACCGCCCTGTTCGACGCCGCATCCGGGCTACGCGTCCGGCGCTCGGGATACGAGCGCGACGCCGAGGTCGAGCCGGGTACCGCAGCGCGGGACCTGCGGATGATGGTCGCCGCCGAACTGCTGACTCCCGTCGGCGAGACGCGGGCCCGCCGCTACACGGCGACCGAGGATCTGCGTGCCCTGCGGAACCGGGTGGCGGCCGGTCGGCCGTCGATCATCGATCCGTTCGACGGACGGGGGGAGCCGGACGGCACCACCCGGAACCTCACCACCCGGTCCTGAACAGAGGGCTCAGCCCGGCTCAGCGCAACACCGCAACAGTTCGGTGTTGCCGTGATCATCGATTGTGAACCCGGAGCCACGCTTGCCCGAGCCCGACCGAACCCCCGGAAGAACCTCAGCGTCCCGTGAACTGCGCCTTCCCCGGCCCGTTCGCCACGAACGACGTCATGCCCACCGCGCGGTCCTCCGTGGCGAACAGCGCCGCGAAGACCTCCGCCTCCAGATCGAGGCCCGAACGCAGGTCGACGTCGAGACCGCCGTCGATGGCCTTCTTCGCCGCCGCCAGCGCCACTGCGGGCCCGTCGACGAACTGCTCGGCCCAGGACCGCGCGACGGAGTACACCTCATCGGCGGGCACCACCTGGTCGACCAGCCCGATCGCCAGTGCCTCGTCGGCGGGCACCATCCGTCCGGTGAAGATCAGGTCCTTGGCCCGCGGCGCCCCGACCAGCCGGGCCAGCCGCTGCGTGCCACCACCGCCGGGGATGATGCCGAGCAGGATCTCGGGCTGGCCGAGCTTGGCGTTGTCACCGCAGATCCGCCGATCGCAGCCCAGTGCCACCTCCATGCCGCCACCGAGCGCGTAGCCGGTGATCGCGGCCACCGTGGGCTTGGGGATCTCCGAGATCGACCCGAAGCACGCCGACAGCCGCCGGGCGACCGGGGCCATGTCCGCGTACGACATCCCCGCCATCTCCTTGACGTCCGCGCCCGCGGCGAACACCTTCTCCCCGCCGTAGACGACGACCGCCCGCACGTCCGCACGCCGGGTGGCCTCCTCCGCGCAGGCCCGCAGCTCCTCCTGAACCTGACGGTTGAACGCGTTCATCGGCGGGCGGGCGAGGCGGATCGTGCCCACGCCACCGTCGACATCGAGGCTCACGAACTCCGTCATGGAACGGACCCTATAGATCAGCGCAGCCACGCGCTGTAACGCCCGCGCCGGTGCTGTACCACCAGCGGCAGCCCGAACGTCGCCGACAGGTTCTCGTCGGTGAGCACTTCCTCCAGGAGCCCCGCGGCCACCACGGCCCCCTCGCGCAGCAGCAACCCGTGGCTGTAGCCCATCGGTATCTCCTCGACGTGGTGGGTGACCAGCACCGATGCGGGCGCGTCGGGGTCGGCGGCCAGCGCGGTGAGCCGGCCGACCAGGTCCTCGCGCCCACCGAGGTCCAGCCCCGCGGCCGGTTCGTCGAGCAGCAGCAGCTCGGGATCGGTCATCAACGCCCGCGCGATCAGCGTGCGCTTGCGTTCCCCCTCCGACAGGGTGTCGAAGGCCCGGTCGGCCAGGGCCCGCACCCCCAGCGCGCCGAGAAGCTGGTTGGCGCGGTCGACGTCGTCGGCGCCGTAGCGCTCACGCCAGCGTCCCAGCACGCCGTACCCGGCGCTGATCACGACGTCGCGGACGATCACGTCAGCGGGCACCCGCTGGCCAGGCGACGCCGAACACAGCCCGATGCGCGTCCGCAGCTCGAAGACGTTCACCCGGCCGAGCCGTTCGCCGAGCACGTGCACGGTGCCGACCGACGGGTGCAGCTCCGCCGCCGCCAGCCGCAGCAGCGTGGTCTTGCCTGCTCCGTTGGGGCCGAGCACCACCCAACGCTCGTCCAGCTCGACCGCCCAATCGATCGCGGTGACCAGCGTCGCGGGGCCGCGCCGCACCGCGACGGCGTCCATCCGTACGACCAAGTCGGTCGAATCGGGCTGCTCGGGGGTGTCGGTGGACTCATCGATGGGTTCGGGCGCGGCCACGAGGCCTATCCTCGCCGATCGTGCCGGTCTTCCCGTTGGGTGCCCACGCCGACGCCGGCGGGGTCCGCTTCGCGGTTGCCTCCACCAGCGCGGACGCGGTGCAGGTGTGCCTCGTCGACGGCGGAACGGGCGCCCTGACCGAACGCCGGGTCGAGCTGACAGAACGCACGTTCGGCGTCTGGCACGGATACCTGCCCCGGGTCGGACCGGGGCAGCGGTACGGCTACCGGGTGCACGGTCCGTACCGGCCGTGGCATGGACTGAGGGCGAACCCGGCCAAGATCCTCGTCGACCCTTACGCCCGGATCGTCACCGGCCGGGTCACCGACCTGCACGCCGCCCGCGGCTGGGACGACGACCCGATGACCGGGCCGCCGTCCACCCTCGACTCGCTCGGCCACGTCCCGCTCTCCGTCGTCGCCGAGCCGGACGAGCCCGCGCCCGGTCCGCGGCCGGACGTGCCCTGGTCGGAGACGGTGATCACCGAGCTGCACGTCCGCGGCTACACCAAGTGCCACCCCGAGGTACCGCCCGAACACCGCGGCACCTACCTCGGGCTCGCGCACCCCGCGGTGATCGCGCATCTGCTGCGGATCGGCGTGACGGCCGTCGAGCTGCTGCCGGTCGCCGCGATCGCCGACGAGCCCCCGCTCCTGGACCGAGGCATGCCCAACTACTGGGGCTACGCGACGCTCGCGTTCCTCGCCCCGAACGGCCGGTACTGCAGCGCCCCGGGCGAGGAGGTGGAGGAGTTCCGGGCCATGGTCACCGCACTGCACGCCGCGGGCATCGAGGTGATCCTCGACATGGTGCCCAACCACACCGCGGAAGGCGGCGTCGCGGGCACCACGCTGTCCTACCGCGGCCTCGACGCGCCGGCGTACTACTCCCTGGGCGGCAACGGCCACGACGCCGACATCACCGGCACCGGCAACACCCTGGACTCCGGCTCGCCGACGGTGATCCGGCTGGTCTGCGACGCGCTGCGGCACTGGGTCACGGTGTTCGGCGTCGACGGCTTCCGGATCGACCTGGCGAGCGTTCTCGGCCGGCCGCGCTCGGGCACGTTCGACCCGCACGCCCCGCTGCTCACCGCGATCGCGATCGACCCGATCCTGTCCCGGCGCAAACTGATCGCCGAGCCGTGGGACGCCACCGGGGAGGGGTACCGGGTCGGCGGCTTCGGCGTGGCGTGGTCGGAGTGGAACGGGCGCTACCGCGACGCCGTGCGCGACTTCTGGCGCGGCCACGGCGGCATCGGCGAGGTCGCCTCCCGGCTCACCGGCA
>JBOHEP010000130.1:0-1491 GCA_050701075.1 Pseudonocardia sp.
CTGCTGGCCCCGTGGCTGGTCCGGCTGTGGGGCAGGGCACGCACCGTGCGGGCCGCGCTGGTCGTCGCCGCAGCCGCGCAGCTCGGGCTGGCGGCGCTGCTCAGCGCCCCGGCAGTGCTGGTCGCCGCGTTCGTGCTCGGTGCCGCCGGGCAGGTGATCAAACTGTGCGCCGACGCCGGCGTGCAGGGTGAGGTGGGCGACGAGGTCCGCGGCCGGGTGTTCGCGCTCTACGACGCGGTGTTCAATATCTGTTACGTCCTTGCCGTGGCCGCGGCGGCGCTGATCAGCCCGCCCAACGGATGGGCACCGTGGCTACTGGCCGCTGCGGCCGGCGTCTATCTCCTGGGCCTCGTCGCCCACGACGCGAGCCTGCGCCGCGCCCGCCACGCCGACGCCCAGGTCGCGCCCGCCACGCCGACGCCCAGCCCGGCGGATCGGCCGACCTGTCAATCGAAGTAGGGACGACAGGTCCCACTGGTCGTTCCGAGTTCGCGCGACGACTCGGCTGAGGCTGCGGGGTCAGGGGGCGTCGATGCCGTTCTCCGCCGCCCACCGGCGAAGCTCCGCCCCCGCCTCCGCGGCACCGCGCGGACCCTGTTCCATGCGGATCGCAAGCATGTGGCGGTAGGCCTTGCCGACGAGCGGGCCCGGGGGTAGGCCGAGCAGCTCCATGATCGCGTTGCCGTCGAGGTCGGGCCGGATCGCGTCGAGCTCCTCCTGCTCGCGCAGCGCCCCGATGCGCTCCTCCAGGGTGTCGTAGCTTCGCTGGAGCATCGCCGCGCGCCGCCGGTTGCGGGTGGTGCAGTCCGACCGGACGAGCTTGTGCAGCCGATCCAGCAGCGGGCCCGCGTCGGTGACGTAGCGGCGCACCGCCGAGTCGGTCCACTCACCCTTGCCGTAGCCGTGGAAGCGCAGGTGCAGGAAGACGAGCTGGGCGACGTCGTCGATCAGCGATTTGGGGTAACGCAGCTCGCGCAGCCGGCGACGGGTCATCTTGGCCCCGATGACCTCGTGGTGGTGGAAGCTCACCCGGCCGTCGGCCTCCTTGCGCCGGGTGTCCGGTTTGCCGATGTCGTGCAGCAGGGCGGCGAGGCGAAGGACAAGATCAGGCTCGCCCGGTTCCTCCATCTCGATCGCCTGTTCGAGCACCACCAGCGAGTGTGTGTAGACGTCCTTGTGTTGCATGTGCTCGTCGATGGCCAGCCGCATCGCCGGCACCTCGGGCAGCACGTGCTCGGCTAGACCGGTGTCCACCATGAGCTCCAACCCCCGGCGCGGGTGCGCGCCGAGGATGAGCTTCGAGAGCTCCGCCTGTACCCGCTCACGGGTGACCCGGGCGAGCTCACCGGCCATCGCCGTCATCGCCGCGACCACCCGCGGCGCCGGCGTCAGCCCGAGCTGGGCGACGAACCGGGCCGCCCGGAGCATCCGCAGCGGGTCGTCGGCGAAGGACTCCTCCGGCGTCGCGGGCGTGTCGAGCACGCCCGCGGC
>JBOHEP010000131.1:0-5338 GCA_050701075.1 Pseudonocardia sp.
CGGCCCTGGCATGGTGGCCGAGAAGAGCATCGTGTGGCGCTGGTCGGGCAGCATCCGCAGGATCCGCTCGACGTCGGGCAGGAAGCCCAGGTCGAGCATCTCGTCGGCCTCGTCGAGCACGAGTGCCTTGACCCGGCCGAGCACCAGATGGCGCTGCTCGGCGAGGTCGAGCAGGCGCCCGGGGGTGCCGACGACGATGTCGATGCCTTTGCGCAGGGCGGCGAGCTGCGGCTCGTAGGCCCGGCCGCCGTAGATCGCGGTGACCCGGATGCCGAGGTGCCGGCCTGCGTCGGCGATGTCCTTGGCGACCTGGATGCAGAGCTCACGGGTGGGGACCACGACGAGCGCCTGAGGTACGTCCTTCGTGCGGTCGGCCGGCTCGCCGTGGACGTCGGCGGCGGGTTGCTCGGCGGGCGGGGTGACCCGCTGGAGCAGCGGCACGCCGAAGCCGAGGGTCTTGCCCATGCCGGTGCGGGCCTGGCCGATGATGTCCTCGCCGGCCAGGGCCAGCGGGAGCGTGAGCTCCTGGATCGCGAAGGTGCGCTCGATACCGGCGTCGGCAAGCGCCCGGACGATCTCCGGGCGGACGCCGAGCTCGGCGAAGGTGGGGGCTTCGGGCCGGACCGGGGCGCCTGCCTGCAGCGGGTGGGCCTCCTCAATGCCCTCGGGGGTGATATCGATGGGGGTGTCGTTCTTGACGGACAGGATGATCGCCTCTCTCCGCGCACAGGAGCCGGGGCCGGCTCATCAACCAGTGGATGGGAGAGCCGGCGAGGCGCTGCACGCACCAGGTCGTTGCGGCACACCGGCGCATCCGATCCCTGATTGATCAGGCCCCGGTGCGTCGGGTACCACGCATGAGCGCGCGCTCCGATGAGTGCAAGCGCTGCGCTGTGGCACACCCTACCCGGTCGCGGTCCCGTTGGGCAGCGCGACGCCCTGCGCTTGGGGTGATGGTCGTCCCAGTGCTGCATCTAGGCTCCCGTTCATGGGGAAAGCCGAGGCTGCGACCGTCGACCTGCTCGGCGTCCTTGCCTACGGAGAACTCTCGGCGTTCGACCGGCTCGCCGAGGACGCCCGCACCGCCCCCACCCTCAGCGGTCGCGCCGCACTGTCCAAGATGGCCGCCGCCGAGATCGGGCACTACCGGCTGCTGGAGGAGCACCTCGACGGGCTGGGCGTGTCGATCGAACGGGCGATGCGCCCGTTCGTCGCCCCGCTGGACTCATACCACGCCTCGACCGCGCCGCGAAGCTGGCTGGAGTCACTGGTCAAGGCCTACGTCGGGGACGGGCTTGCCGCGGATTTCTACCGCGAGGTCGCCGTCTGGCTGTCCGGCCCGACGGGGGAGCTGGTGAAGCACGTGTTGGCCGACACGGGACACAGTGCCTTCGCCGAGCGTGAGGTGCGCGCGGCGTGCGCCGGGGACCTCGAGGTGCGTGACCGGCTAGCGCTGTGGGGCCGGCGGCTGCTCGGCGAGGCCGTGACGCAGGCCCAGCACATCGTGGCCGAGCGCGACGAGCTCGCGGGTTTCATCGTCTCGGGTTCGGGTGACCTGTCGGGTATCGCGACGCTGCTCAAGCGGTTGCAGTCCAACCACGGCAAGCGGATGGCGAGCCTGGGGTTGAAGGGCTGAGCGCTGGATCTCCGGCAGCGGTGCGGCGGTGGTTCCGGCCCACAATGAGCTCAGAGGACGATCATGGCCGGATACGGGTGGGCCAGGAAGTCGTGGTGGGAGATCTCCCAGCCGTACGCGCCGGTGTCGGCGAACACCAGCAGGTCGCCGATTCGCAGCCGGTCCGTCCACGTGTCCCGGGCCAGGATGTCACGCGGTGTACACAGCTCACCGGCCACATCGATCTCGACGTCCGCGACCACCGGGCGGGTGAACGGGTACGGCCAGTCGTCCACCGGCAGGACGGAGAACGGGTGGCTGTAACCCCAGGCGGCAGGCAGCCGGAAATGGTGCGTGCCACCGCGCACGACGGCGAACCAGCGGCCGTGGCTGCGCTTGAGGTCGACCACCTCGGCGGCGTACCAGCCGGCCGGCGCGACCAGGAACCGTCCCGGCTCGAAGATCAGGCGCAGACCCGCCGGTACCACGATCGACTTCAGCAGTGACACGTCGAAGGAGCGTGAACGGAGGTAGTCGATGCCGAACCCGCCGCCGACGTTGACATGGTCCAGATTCAGGCCGGTGGCGACCGCCCAGTCCAGTGCATCGGTGACGAAGGCGACGTGCGCGTCGGCGTCCAGATTGTTGGATACCGCGTGCAGGTGCAGGCCCCGCAGCCGTACGCCGGGCAGACGGGAGGCCAGGTCGACGAGCGCCGGAAGGTCGACCTCCGGGATGCCGAACTGGGTCGGCCTGCCGGTCATCCGGTGCGTGACGCCGGCGGAGATCGGCACCGGCCGGTTGACCCGCAGGCCGACCTCGGCGCTCGCCCCGGCGTCGGCCGCGAGCAGCGACAGGCGGCGCAGCTCGAACTCGCTCTCGACGTTGACGGTGGCGCCCGCGCGGACCGCCGCGCACAACTCGTCGTCGGTCTTCGCCGGTCCGGCGAACATGACCGACTCAGCCCCGGCCGCCAGCGCCAGTGCCAACTCACCACCGGAGGCGACCTCGAAGCCGTCGACGGAGGGCGCGACAGCGGCGAGCAGATCGGGGTGCCCGTTGGCCTTGACCGCATACAGCAGCGAGGCACCCGGCGGCAGGCAGGAGCGGACCAGCCGCACGCGGTCGAGCAGCAACGCGCGGTCGTAGACGTACGCGCAGACCGGCGCAGGTACGGACCGCAGCGCCGTGACGACACGGTCGGGCAGTAAGGGCCTCTCCACTCCCGCACCCTCCCTCGGTGTGGGCGAATACCCCCAATCGGCGCGCCACCCGGGCGGCGCGGCCGGCGGCTCGCGGCTCGTACTACCGTGTGTCCGGCACGTCCGACATGCGACCCAGGAGGTTACCCGGTGGAGGTCAAGATCGGCATCGCGGAGAGCTCGCGAGAGCTCGTGGTGACCAGCGACCAGACCCCGGAGGAGGTTCAAGATCTGGTGGACTCGTCGTTGACCAGCGAGGACGGCCTGCTGCGGCTCGTCGACGACAAGGGACACCGCTACACCGTTCGCGCGGCGCAGATCTCCTACGTCGAGATCGCCCCCGCGGACGTGCGCCGGGTCGGCTTCGCCATCGGCTGAACGAGCAGCTGCTGCTCAGGCCCCCGCCGGGAGGATCGGGACGTCGTAGGCGCTCATCGCGCGGCCGGCCGTGACGAGTGTGAGGCCCTCGACCCGGGCCTGCGCGATCAGCAATCGGTCGAACGGGTCCCTGTGGTGGAACGGCAGGTCGCGTAGAGCGCAGGCGTGAGCTCCGGTCACGGGCAGTTCGGAGAAGCCCTGTCGCAAGGCGTGCTCGTGGAGGTCGGCGACACGCGCAGTTCGCCGACCGACTGCTTGATCGACAGCTCCCAGACCGACGCGGCCGAGACCAGCAGCTCATTGGTGCCGCTCGCCATCGCATCAGCAGCGGTCGGGGACAGCCGCGACGCGCCGGATCGTCATGGACGAAATGGCGGCGTGCCCACTCCGGTGACCCGGTAGCGGCCCCACAGGTCCAGGTCGCCGATGTGTGCCCGCGCCCGGCCGCTGTCGGTGCGCAGCTCGAACCGCCCGGTGCCGGCGGTCAACGCCCGCGGCACCGCGATGCCCGGGTCGACGCGCAGCCGGCCGAACCAGTGCAACTTGCCGTCGTGCGGCTCGTGGCGGGCGTCGAGCTGCACCCGTACCGGCAGGTCGAGGCCGTCCACGGTGAGCGTCGCCGGGCCGGTGTAGCCGTCGTCGTGATCCTCAGGCATGCCGGTTCTCCTTCGGGTCGGGGGCGGGGACCAGCCGCAACGCGGAGGGCGGGAGCTTCGCGCCGGCCGGCACGCCCGACAGCCCGCCCCAGATGAACGTCGTCAGGTAGTCGGTGAGGGCTGCGCTGCTCATCGTGCGCCGCTCCAGCCACCAGTCCCCGGCACTCTGCACCATCCCGACCAAGCCATGGGCCCAGGCTTCGGCACCGCCGGAGTCCAACCCGCGGGAGCGCAGCCGCTCGCCGAGCAGCGTGGCGAGCAGGCGGGCGACCTGCTGGCGGACGTCATCGACGATCTCGGCGCCGGGCGTGCGTTCCGCCGGGTGGTGCACCACGAAGCGCCACAGTTCCGGCTCGTCCTCGATACCGGCGAGGAACGCCTCGATGATGGCCCGGATGTGCTCGACGGGTTCGCGGTCGCGGTCGAGCTCGGAGGTGATCCGGGCCAGCAGGAGTGCGGCGGCCTGCTCACCGACCGCTCGTCGCAGGTCGGCACGGTCGGTGAAGTGCCGGTAGAGCACCGGTTTGGTGATCCCGGCCGCCGCGGCGATCTCGGCGACCGACACGCCGGCACCGTGGCGGCGTACGGCGTTCATGGCTGCCTGCACCATGTCGGCGCGGCGTTCGGCTCGCCGCTCGGTGCGAGGTGCGGTCTTGACAGGAGGCGGGTTCTGCGGCATGTTACCAGTGGTAACAGTTACTGCTGGTAACAGCAAGCTGGCAAAGGGGCCGCGCCGATGGCAGTGACGGATGTCGCCGGAAGCCGGATATTGATCACCGGTGCGGCCGGGGGCTTCGGTGCACCCACCGCACAACGGTTACGCGCGCAGGGTGCCCGGGTCGTCGGGCTCGACCGTTGGGCGAGTGAACACGTGCTCGCCTGCGACATCACCGACGACGCCGCCGTGAACGACTCCGTGGATGCTGCCGTCGGGCGGCTCGGTGGCCTGGACGCGGTGGTGCACTACGCAGGCATCGGCATCCCCAACGACGCGGGCGGGCCCCTGCACCCCGATGCCTACCGCGTCATCGATGTCAACCTGCTCGGCGCCTGGCGGGTCACCGCGGCGGCGTTGCCAGCGCTGCTGGAGGGCCGGCGCGCGCGGTCGGGCCGGGTCCCGGAGGGCCGGCGCGCGCGGTTGGGCCGGGTCGTGTTCGTCGCCAGCGAGCTGGCCTACCTGGTGGCGCCGTTCGTGTCCGCCTACAGCGTCGCCAAGCGCGGGATGAGCGCCTACGCCGACGCGCTGCGCGTCGAGTACGGCACCGAACTGCACGTCACAACGGTCTACCCCGGTTACGTCCGCACCCCCATCCACGACGCGGGCCGTGCGGTCGGCCTCTCGCTGGAGGGGCAGGTGCGCCGCGAGCAGGTCGCGGACATCGTCGGCACGGTCGTGCGGGCCCTCACCGCCGCACGCCCGCCGCGGGACACCGCAGGCACCCGGGCCGGCCAGGTCGAGCTCTGGTTCGGCCGGCACGTCCCGGGTC
>JBOHEP010000132.1:0-1042 GCA_050701075.1 Pseudonocardia sp.
TCCCGGGACACCTATCTCAAGCAGGTGATCGACGAAGTCACCCAGCAGCTCGACTCCGCGCGGATCTCCGCCACCGTCGAGGGCCGGCCCAAGCACTACTACTCGATCTACCGCAAGATGATCGTCACGGGCCGCGACTTCGACGACATCCACGATCTCGTCGGCGTGCGCGTGCTCGTCGACGAGGTGCGCGACTGCTACGCGGCGATGGGGATGGTGCACGCGCTGTGGCAGCCGATGCCCGGGCGGTTCAAGGACTACATCGCCCAGCCGCGGTTCAGCGTGTACCAGTCGCTGCACACCACCGTGATCGGGCCGGACGGCAAGCCGTTGGAGGTGCAGATCCGCACCCACGCGATGCACCGCACGGCCGAGTACGGCATCGCCGCACACTGGCGGTACAAGGAGACCCGAGGACGGCAGAGCCAGCAGGGCCAACAGAGCCAGCAGGGCCACCCGGGCGTGAACGGTGCGATCGAGGTCGACGACATGTCGTGGATGCGCCAGCTGTTGGACTGGCAACGGGAGGCAGCCGACCCGGGGGACTTCCTGGAGTCGTTGCGGTACGACCTGGCGTCGGCCGAGATCTTCGTGTTCACCCCCAAGGGCGATGTGCTGACGTTGCCGGTCGGGTCCACCCCGGTCGACCTGGCGTATGCGGTGCACACTGAGGTCGGCAACCGGTGCATCGGCTCGCGGGTCAACGGCAAGCTCGTGGCGCTGGAGCGCAAGCTCGAGTCCGGTGACGTCGTCGAGATCTTCACGTCCAAGGCCGAGGGTGCCGGCCCGAGCCGCGACTGGTTGGCGTTCGTCGCGTCACCGCGGGCCAAGACGAAGGTCAGGCAGTGGTTCGCCAAGGAACGGCGTGAGGAGGCCATCGAGGCGGGCAAGGAGGCCATCACCCGGGAGGCGCGCCGCACCGGCATGCCGTTGCAGCGGCTCGTCTCCGCCGACGCGATGGTCGCGCTGTCCCGGGAGCTGCATTTCCCGGACCTCTCCGGGCTCTACGCCGCCGTCGGCGAAGGACATGCCAGCGCCCGGC
>JBOHEP010000133.1:0-22948 GCA_050701075.1 Pseudonocardia sp.
ACGGGCGCGGCTTGAGCGTGCCGGAAAGATGCGCCCCTTCGCCGACGGCCAGATCGCCGCAACCGCCGCAACGAACGGTCTGACCCTGATCACTCGGAACCTGTCAGACTTCGAGGGCTACGTCGGGTTACGGGTGCAGAGCTGGTGGCGGGCAGGCTGACTGCGACAAAGGGGGACGTCATGGGCGACCAGGCCCGTGGGGAACATCGGAACGGGATCCATCGGTAGCGAGCTCCTGGAGCGACCGAGGCTGACGGCCCGGGACCCCCGAAGCTCCGGCCAAGTGCAAAATGTGACCGGCCCGAGTCAGGGCGTGCGGGGGCGAGCACAGGCCGGCCCGTCGAGCCGGACCACGGTCGGGTCCATGCTCAGGTCGTTTCGGCGCTGTTGATGGCCCGGTAGATCGTGGCGCGGGAGACGCCGTAGCCGGCGACCAGCTCGGAGATCGTCTCGCCCCCCCTCCCCCCCGGCCTCGGTCTGGGTCGCCCGCGGCGCACTGGAGGAACAGGTCGCCGAGCTGCACCCCGACCGCCACGCCGCCGTCGCCCTGCAGATCCACGAACTCATCGGCAACTGAGCCCAACGCGCCCGAGCCAATCCCGCGCCAGAGATCGACGGAGCCTTCTTGACCAGCCAATGGGACACCTCAACCGCTGTTGACCTCGCCCGTTACCAGGTCGTCGACGTCCTCTGGCACCTGCACTGCGACGACGCACCGAACGACAGCCGGGCCACCATCACCGCGTTCGAGCTGGACTGGCACGCCCACATCCAGACCATCACCACTGACCAGAGGGCCCGGCGCACGTGAGCGACACCGACCCGGGCCTGCGACTCGATCAACGCGAGGAGCTCCTCTTCGGCGAACACCCGGGCACCCTGATTGGGCTAGCGTGGGAGTAACTGGGTCTGGGGAATTCAATTGGGGATAGTACTGGGGCTGGGGGTCGATGGCATATTGCCCTCAACAAGGAGGGGTATTGATTACCGCAGGAGTCGTGGGTAGTGGCGCCATTGGAGCAAGCGTAGCTTCTGCCTTGCGCAACGCGGAGTGCGCGTCGTTGACGTCGGATGCGGGCCGGGTGCCACGCTGGTCGCAATGGCCGCAGTGGTCGGCACCTCCGGGTCGGTGACCGGTGTCGACGCCGACCCCGACGCCATAGAACGGGCCACCACGTTGATCGACGCGAAGGATGTCGCCCACGCCGGCGCCCGGCTCGGGCAGGCCGATGACACCGGTCTACGTCCGGGTGACTACGACGTCGCGGTACTCCGACATGTCCTGGCCCACAACGGCGGCCGTGAGTAACCCATCGTGAACCATCTGGCGACGCTCATACGACCCGGCGGATGCGTCTATCTCGTCGACATCGAGGCGACCATGACGAGAATCCGCCCGGAGATCCTCGAGTTCACCGACATGCAGGAGCGGTACCACGCCTTCCACCGCGCCCTGGGCAACGACCTGCAGGTCGGGTTGCGCCTGGCCGCGCTCCTGTCCGGCGCGGGGCTGGAGGTGATCGAACACAGCGACCGGAATCGGACCGTGCAGTGGCAGCCCGGGCTACGAGGACCCGCCTGGGCTGCGCGCGCTTCCCTGGTCACCGGCGGTTTCGCCACGCTTGACGACCTCGGCCGCTGGGATGACGCCTTCCGCGCGCTGGACGTCGCCGCGGTGGCACCGACGCTGTTCCTGAACGCGTTCATCGCGATCGGTCGACGCCCTGAGCACCCCGGCTCGCGCAACGGGCTCAGCGGGGAGTCACCACGGCAGGCCGAGCATCGGGAGGCCGACGGCCGCGTCCACCGCGATGGCGGCGAAGAGCCCGCACAGGTACATGTTCGACAGGTGGAACAGCTTCATCGGCTCCACGTCGTGGCCCGCCACCACCCCCGCGTGCAGCCGGTGGGCCAGCACGACGAACCACGTGCCGCCGAGCACCGCCACCGCGGCGTAGATCCAGGACGTGACCGGCAACAGGAGCAGCGTCCACAGCCCCATCACCCACGAATAGGCCACGATCCGGCGCGACACCTGCGCCGGGGTGGCCACCACCGGCAGCATCGGCACCCCGGCCGCCGCGTAGTCATCGCGGTAACGCATCGCCAGCGCCCAGAAGTGGGGTGGGGTCCAGAAGAAGATCACTCCGAACATCACCAGCGCCGGCCACTCGACGGTGCCGGTGACCGCGGCCCAGCCGATGACCACCGGCATGCAGCCGGCGGCGCCGCCCCACACGATGTTCTGTGCGGTGCGCCGCTTGAGCAGCAGCGTGTAGACGAGCACGTAGAACGCGATCGCCGCGACCGACAGGCCCGCCGCCAACCAGTTGGTGCTGAGCCCGAGCCAGACCGAGCTGAGGACCCCCAACGCCAGGCCGAAGATCAGCGCGCCCCGGGGGGTAACCTGCCCCTTGGCCAGCGGTCGTCGCGCCGTGCGCTTCATCAGCGCGTCGATGTCGGCGTCCACCACACAGTTCAGCGTGTGCGCGCTGGCGGCGGCCAGCGCGCCGCCGACCAGCGTGGCGACGATCAGCCACGCTCCGGACCACGGCGCGGCGGCCCCTCCCCCGCCACCCACGCGCTCGGCCAGCAACATCGCCGGCACCGTGACCACCAGCAGCTGCTCGATGATCCGGGTCTTGGTGAGGCCGAGGTAGGCCCGCACCGTGTTCCGCGACCGTTGCAGGTGGGCCCGGAATCCCGAGCCGGGCGCAGCGGGCATCACCTTCGGCGGCCCCGGATGGGACACGGGCACGCTCACCGGCAACCTCTTCGTACTCCGTGGCCACATGCTCGTAGACTTCGTAGCCAGATGGTCTCGCGCCGTCGGATGTTCTACGGCTTGTCGATGCTAGCCCGGCGCATGCCCGCGCGCGTTGTCGGGTAGACCACCCGGGTGCTCCCCCGAGTGGGGATCACACCCGGCACGCCGACGTGGCAGGCTTGCCGGCAAGCCCGAGAGCGCCGCTGCGCACCCGTATGCCCCCACCAGCCTCCAGGAGCACCTACCGTGCCCGTGACCGACATCGACTCCCTCACCCGCTCCCACCTGCCCGCGGACTGGACCGAGCTCGACCAGCGCGTGGTCGATACCGCCCGGGTCCTGGCCGCCGACGCCGTCCAGAAGGTCGGCAACGGTCACCCTGGCACCGCAATGAGCCTCGCGCCGCTGGCGTACACGCTGTTCCAACGCGTCATGCGCCACGACCCGGCCGATGCCGACTGGATCGGCCGCGACCGGTTCGTGCTCTCCTGCGGCCATTCCAGCCTCACCCTCTACATCCAGCTCTACCTGTCCGGCTACGGTCTGGAGCTCGACGACCTCAGGTCGCTGCGCACGTGGGGCTCGAAGACCCCGGGCCACCCCGAACACCGCCACACCCCCGGCGTCGAGATCACCACCGGACCGCTGGGCCAGGGGCTCGCCTCCGCGGTGGGCATGGCGATGGGCGCCCGGCGTGAACGCGGCCTGTGGGATCCGGAGGCGGCACCCGGCGAGAGCCCGTTCGACCACGACATCTTCGTCATCGCCTCCGACGGCGACATCGAGGAGGGCGTCACCAGCGAGGCGTCGTCGCTGGCCGGGCACCAGCAGCTCGGCAACCTCACCGTGATCTACGACGACAACAAGATCTCCATTGAGGACGACACCACGATCGCGCTGTCCGAGGACACCGCCAAGCGGTACGAGTCCTACGGCTGGCACGTCCAGGTCGTGGCGGGCGGCGAGAACGTGGCCGACATCCTCGCCGCGCTGCAGACCGCCAAGGCCGAGACGTCGCGGCCGTCGTTCATCCTGCTCCGCACCGTGATCGGCTTCCCGGCGCCGACCAGGATGAACACGGGCAAGGCGCACGGCAACGCACTGGGCGACGACGAGGTCGCCGCCGTCAAGAAGATCCTGGGCTTCGACCCCGAGCAGAGCTTCGAGATCGCCGACGAGGTCCTCGCCCACGCCCGCGCCGTCATCGACCGGGGCCGGTCCGCCCACGCGGCCTGGACGAAGACCTACGACGACTGGGCCGCCCGCGAGCCCGAACGCAAGGAGCTCCTGGAGCGGATGCTCGGCCGCACCCTGCCCGAGGGCTGGGCGAAAGCGCTGCCGAGCTGGACCACCGACGCCAAGCCCGTCGCGACGCGCAAGGCCTCCGGCGAGGTGCTGAGCGCGCTGGCCCCGGTGCTCCCGGAGCTTTGGGGCGGATCGGCCGACCTCGCGGAGAGCAACAACACCACGATGGAGGGCGAGGGTTCGTTCGGCCCGGAGTCGGCGTCGACGAAGATGTTCTCCGCCACCCCCTACGGCCGCACCCTGCACTTCGGCGTCCGCGAGCACGCGATGGGCTCGATCCTCAACGGCATCGCCCTGCACGGCCCCACCCGCCCCTACGGTGGCACGTTCCTGGTGTTCAGCGACTACATGCGCCCGGCCGTGCGCCTGGCGGCGTTGATGAAATCGGCGGTCATCTACGTCTGGACCCACGACTCCATCGGCCTGGGCGAGGACGGCCCCACCCACCAGCCGATCGAGCACCTCGCGGCCCTGCGGGCGATGCCCGGCCTGGCGGTCGTGCGCCCCGGTGACGCCAACGAGACCGCGGCCGCGTGGAAGGCGGTCCTGGAGCGCCCGGAAGGTCCGTCCGGGCTGGCGCTCACCCGCCAGGGGTTGCCCGTGTTGGAGGGCACGTCCACCGAGGGCGTCGCGAGTGGGGGTTACGTGCTGGCTGACGCATCCTCGGGCACTCCGCAGCTGGTGATCATCGCCACCGGCTCCGAGCTGCAGATCGCCGTCGAGGCCCGTTCCGTGCTGGAGGCCGAGGGCGTGCCCACCCGGGTGGTGTCGATGCCGTGCGTCGAATGGTTCGACGCCCAGGACGACGCCTACCGCGAGTCGGTGCTGCCGGCCGCGGTGCGGGCCCGGGTCACCGTGGAGGCGGGCGTCGCCCAGCCGTGGCATCGGTTCGCCGGAGATGCGGGCGAGATCGTCTCGATCGAGCGTTTCGGCGCGAGCGCGGACTACCAGACCCTCTTCCGTGAGTTCGGCTTCACAGCCGAGAACGTCGTCGACGCGGCCCACCGAAGCCTCGGCCGCGTCTAGGCTGGAGGTACCGACCAACGAAGGAACCAGCCATGAGCACCGACGACCGGCTCGCCGCCCTGGCTGCGGCGGGCGTGTCCATCTGGCTCGACGACCTGTCCCGGGAACGGCTGCGCAACGGCAACCTGCTGGGGCTGATCCGCGAGCGGCACGTGGTCGGCGTCACGACCAACCCCACGATCTTCGCGGGTGCCTTGGCCCACGGCGAGGCCTACGACGAGCAGGTCCGCGAGCTCGCCGGGCGTGGCGCCTCGGTCCCCGACGCCGTCCGGGAGATCACCGTCGCCGACGTCCAGCAGGCCTGTGACATCTTCTCCGGCACCTGGGAGCGGACCGGCGGGGTCGACGGCCGGGTCTCCCTTGAGGTCGACCCGGGCCTGGCCCACGACACCGAGGCCACCGTCGCGCAGGCGTTGGACCTGTGGAAGGCGGTCGACCGGCCGAACCTCCTGGTGAAGATCCCGGCCACCGAGGCGGGCCTGCCGGCGATCATCCGGTCACTCGCCGAGGGCGTCAGCGTCAACGTCACGCTGATCTTCTCCATCGAGCGCTACCGCGCGGTGATGGGGGCCTATCTCGAGGGGCTGGAACGGGCGGCGGCCAACGGGCAGACCCTGGCCGGGATCGCCTCGGTCGCGAGCTTCTTCGTCTCCCGGGTCGACACCGAGATCGACAAGCGGCTCGAGGCGATCGGCACCGACGAGGCCATGGTCTTGCGCGGCAAGGCCGCGGTCGCGAACGCCCGGCTCGCCTACGCGGCGTACGAGGAGGTGTTCGCGGGCAGGCGCTGGGCGGAGCTGACGGCTCGCGGTGCCCGCCCGCAACGGCCGCTGTGGGCGTCCACCGGCACGAAGAACCCCGACTACTCCGACACGCTCTACGTCGCCGAGCTGGTGGTCGCCGATACGGTGAACACCATGCCGGAGAAGACGATGCTGGCTTTCGCCGATCACGGCGAGCTGCGCGGCGACACCGTCTCGGGCACCGCGGCACAGGCGCAGGAGGTGTTCGACGCACTCGCCGGTGTCGGCATCGACATCTCCGATGTGTTCCGAACCCTCGAGGACGAGGGGGTCGAGAAGTTCGAGGCCTCGTGGGTCGAGCTCGGCGACACCGTTCAGGGACAGCTCGACGGGGCACGCTGACGTGCCCACTGGCTCTTTCGCTGAGAAGCGGACCACGGGTGGGTTGGTCACGGGTGGGTCGGTGAAGGGCGGGTTGGTCACGGGTGGGTGGGTCAATCCACTGAGAGATCCGCGGGACAAGCGGCTGCCCCGCATCGCCGGGCCCTGCGGTCTGGTGATCTTCGGGGTGACCGGCGACCTGGCCCGCAAGAAACTCATGCCGGCCATCTACGACCTGGCCAACCGGGGCCTGCTGCCTCCGGGTTTCGCGCTCACCGGCTTCGCCCGCCGTGACTGGGCCGATCAGGACTTCAACCAGGTCGTCTACGACGCCGTCAAGGCCCACGCTCGCACCCCGTTCCGGCAGAACGTGTGGGACCGGCTCGCCGAAGGTTTCAGGTTCGTCCCCGGCAGCTTCGACGACGACGACGCGTTCGACCGGTTGGAGACCACCGTCGCGGACCTCGACCGGGTCCGGGGCACCGGCGGCAACCATGCGTTCTACCTGTCCATCCCCCCGAACGCGTTCCCGGTGGTGCTCAAGCAGCTGGCCCGCTCCGGACTCTCGGCGCAGGACGGTGACCAGTGGCGCCGGGTGGTCATCGAGAAACCGTTCGGCCACGACCTGGCATCCGCGCGCGAGCTCAACGAGATCGTGGGCGACGTCTTCCCCGAGGACTCGGTGTTCCGCATCGACCACTACCTCGGCAAGGAGACGGTGCAGAACGTCCTGGCCCTGCGCTTCGCCAACCAGTTCTTCGAACCGATCTGGAACGCCCACTACGTCGACAGCGTCCAGATCACCATGGCCGAGGACATCGGCCTGGGTGGGCGCGCGGGCTACTACGACGGGATCGGGGCCGCGCGCGACGTCATCCAGAACCATCTGCTGCAGCTGCTGGCGTTCATCGCCATGGAGGAGCCGACGTCGTTCTCTTCCAACGAGCTCCGCGCCGAGAAGATCAAAGTGCTGAACGCGACCCGGCTCGTCGGCCCGCTGGACGAGACCACCGCGCGCGGGCAGTACACCGGCGGCTGGCAGGGCGGCGAGCTGGTGTGCGGGCTCAAGGAGGAGGAGGGCTTCGACCCGGAGTCGGGCACCGAGACCTACGCCGCCATCACCTGCGAGGTGGAGACCCGCCGCTGGGCCGGGGTGCCGTTCTATCTCCGCACGGGCAAGCGGTTGGGCCGGCGGGTCACCGAGATCGCGGTGATCTTCAAACGGGCCCCGCACCTGCCTTTCGACGCGACGATGACCGAGGAGCTGGGGCAGAACGCCTTCGTCATCCGGGTACAGCCCGACGAGGGCGTCACCATGCGGTTCGGGTCGAAGGTGCCGGGCAACCAGATGGAGGTCCGGGACGTCACGATGGACTTCGGGTACGGCATGGCGTTCACCGAGGCCTCGCCCGAGGCCTATGAACGGCTGATCCTCGACATGCTGCTCGGCGAGCCGTCGCTGTTCCCGGTGAACGACGAGGTGGAGCGGTCCTGGGAGATCCTCGACCCGGTGATCGAGAGCTGGACCGCCTCCGGCATGTCGCCGGACCCCTATCCGGCGGGGAGCTGGGGCCCGGAGTCCGCACAGCGCATGATGGCACGCACGGGTCGCACCTGGCGCCGTCCATGAGGAGCCGGCCTTGATCGTCGATCTGCCGTCGAGCACCACGTCCGCGGTCAACCGCAAGCTCGTCGAGCTGCGGGAGAGCGGTGGGGTACTGGCCCTGGGTCGGGTACTGACCCTGGTGATCGTCACCGATGACGGCGCCGGCATCGAGGGCGCGATCGAGGCCGCCAACTCGGCCAGCCGCGAACACCCGTGCCGGGTCATCGTGCTGGCGCGGGGCCAGCGTCGGGCGGCCGCCCGGATGGACGCCCAGATCCGCGTCGGCGGTGACGCCGGCGCGAGCGAGGTGATCGTGCTGCGCGGCTACGGGCCACTCGCCGCGGAGGAGGCGGGCGCGGCGATGGTGATGCCCCTGCTGCTGCCGGACGCGCCCGTCGTCGCGTGGTGGCCCTCGGAGGCGCCCGCGGTGCCGGCGCAGGACGCGGTCGGGCGGCTCGCGCAGCGCCGGATCACCGACGCGCTGTCGACGAAGAACCCCATGAAGGCGTTCGAACAGCGTCGGGTGCACCACGTCGCCGGGGACACCGACCTCACCTGGACAAGGCTGACCTCCTGGCGGGCCCTGCTCGCCACCGCCTTGGACCATCCGCCGCACGAGCCGGTCACCGCGGCCGTGGTGAGCGGGGAGACGATCTCGCCGTCCACCGAGCTGATGGCGGGTTGGCTGGCCGCGCGCCTGGAGGTCCGGGTGAAGCGCTCCCGAGCCGAGCAGGGGCCGGGTCTGGTCTCGGTGCGACTGGACCGGGCATCGGGTCCGGTGGAGCTGGTCCGCCCGGACGGCAAGATCGGGAGCCTGCGCCAGCCCGGCCAGCCCGAACGACTCGTGGCCCTGGCCAGGCGCAGCGTGCCGGACTGCCTTTCCGAGGAGCTGCGCCGCCTCGACGCCGACGAGATCTACGGGTCGGCGCTGGCCGGTATCGGGGCCGTGACCCGCGGGCGCGCACCGGTACGGACCTCGTCGGCCGGGACGCCCTCGTGACCCCACCGGACGTCGCCGTCCACGCAGACCCGAGGATCCTCGCCGCTGCCGTCGCGGCCCGGTTGGTGACCCGGCTGGTCGACCTGCAGGCCGCCGGGAACGTGCCCAAGCTGGTGCTCACCGGCGGTGGCATCGGGATCGCGGTGCTCGAGCAGATCCGCGGAACTCTCGCCCGCGACGCCGTCGACTGGCGCCATATCGAGTTCTACTGGGGCGACGAGCGCTTCCTGCCCGACGGCGATCCGGGGCGCAACGAGACCCACGCCCGGGCGGCGTTGCTCGACCATGTCCGCGTCGATCCCGCCAAGATCTTCCCCATCGGGCCGGACCGCGGCACCGGACCGTCCGGCGCGGAGGTCGCGGCCGCGGAGTACGCGGAACTGCTGGCCCACCACTCCCGTCCCGAGGACCACGCCCCGGTGCCGTCGTTCGACGTGCTCCTGCTGGGTATGGGCGAAGAGGGGCACACCGCGTCGGTGTTCCCGCACTCTCCCGCCGTGTATGAGACCGAGCGCACCGTCGTCGCGGTGCACGGCTGCCCGAAGCCGCCGCCCACCCGGGTGTCACTCACCCTGCCGGCCATCCGCCGCGCCGCCGAGGTGTGGATCATCGCGACGGGTGCGGCGAAGGCCCCGGTGGTGGCGATGGCGCTGGCCGGGGGTGGGGAGACGGCGATCCCGGTGGCCGGGGCCCGGGGGCGCCGGCGCACCCGATGGCTGCTGGACCGCTCGGCGGCGTCCAAGCTCCCGCGCGATCTGATGCCTCCCATTGCGTGAGCTGCATGTGATCGTCGACGGGGCCAACGTCGTCGGCTCCCGCCCGGACGGCTGGTGGCGTGACCGGGCGGGCGCGGCACGTCGACTCGCGGGGAAGCTGGTGGCCGCGCTCGTCGAGCATCCTGCGGACCTCGCCTCGGCCCTGCTCGGGACTTCATGCGGCGACGGGTCGGACATGCGCGTGCACCTCGTGCTGGAGGGCGCCGCACGATCCGCCACCGACCTTCCGACGCATCCGCAGCTCATCGTGCACCGCGCCGAGTCCGACGGGGACACGGCTATCGCCGCGCTAGTGGGCGACCTGACCTGTGACAGCGTGCTGGTGGTCACCGCGGATCGCGCGCTCCGCGACCGGGTGCAGGCCGACGGGGCGACGGCTGTCGGACCGTCGACGCTGCTGCGCGCTCTCCCCGCGTGACGTGCGGGCAGTTCCGATCGTCGAAGCCCGGAGGGGCTCGACGAGCTTCGCAAGGTCAAGTACGCATGCGCGTCGGCCGCGCATCACCGACGGCTCGTCGCACACACCTACCGTGCGCGACGCACACGCTGCAACCTGTGTGTGGCGCCAACTGCATTCCCCCCGCTGCCTCGGCCGACGCCACCGCACCCGATCAACTGAGGGAACCACTCCCCTTCTGACCATAGCCAATGACCATGGTGCTATACTTTCGGGCATGGGTGAGCAGACCATGCAGGCGAGCGAGTTCAAGGCTCGCTGCCTGGCGGTGCTGGACGACGTCGCGCGGACACGTCAGGAGGTCGTCGTGACCAAGCACGGCGTACCGGTCGCCCGGCTGGTGCCGATCGCGGAGCCGGCCTCAACCGACCACTCCGTCACACTGCTCGTCGAGGACGACGAACTGTACTTCTCGACCGGTGAGTCGTGGAATGCCGACCGCTGATCGCATCCTGCTCGACACACACGTTCTGCTGTGGTGGAAGGCCGGCTCCTCCCGACTGTCAAGGACCGCGGCCGAGCACCTCCGTACCGCGTCCGAGATCCTCCTCAGCCCGGTCAGCTGCTGGGAGGTCGCCATGCTGATCGCCAAAGGGCGGGTGAAGCTGGACCGACCCACGCGGGTCTGGGTGGAGGACGTGCTGGCTCCTCCGGAGGTCGAGCTCGCCGAACTCACGACGGCGGCCGCGGTGGCCGCGGCGGAGCTTCCGGAGTTCCACGGCGACCCGGCCGACCGGTTCATCGTGGCCACCGCACAGGCCCTGCGAGTTCCGCTGGTGACGAGGGACAGGCTGATCCACGCCTATGCCTCGGATCGGGCGGAGCTGAACGCCGTCTGGTGACACTCACCCGCCGACCACGTCGTACACCTCATCGGCCGGCACACCCAGCAGCCGATCGGCCATCTCCTGCTTGAGCACGGTCAGGTGGGCCTCCTCCTCGGCGGTCCGGCCGGGCCTGCGCGACAGTGCGATGAACTCGTCGGTGACGAAGCCCTCGCGGATCTCCAGCCGTACCACCTGATCCCGGTAGCTGAACCGGAACACGTAGCGCTCCAGCGTCGTACCCCGGTCGGGCCGGCCGAGCGCGGGGTCCACGACGTAGCGGTCCTCGGTGACGGCGCGGGTGACCAGCTCGATCCCGTCGCGGGCGCCCGGGCCGGGGAACGCGGTGTCCAGCCGGATCTCCCGGCGCTCCGGAGGGCCGTCGGGATCCAACAGCGGCAGCGCGAGCTGCATCACCACAAATCCGTGCGCGACGCCGCCCGGGAACCCCGGCCCGTGGTAGCGCATGAGGTCGTCGAAGCCGAAATGCAGGTTCCGGCCCTGGTCGACGACCGCGACCGACGCCCCGGTCATCGCGAGCTCCGGGCCGTCGCCTGGGCCGCCCAGGGCAGGAACCCGTCCAGGAAGCGCTCGGTCGCGGGCATGAAGTAGCTGCCGTAATGGCTCATCGGGTCCAAGGTCGCCACCACGAGGGTGCCCGGCGTGCTCACCCGGTCGACGTAGAGCAGCGCCTCCCCGCTGGGGAGCGTGATGAGCACCTCCGCGCCGTCGGGCGGGTCGAGCACGCCGTGGAAGTGCCAGGTGCAGTCCCGCAGCGTCAGGTGGTCGAACAGTGCGTGCTCCGGCGACGGGGAGCGCAGCCCGAGATCGGCCCCCGGTTCGAGCCACCACCAGTAGTTCGTCGGGCGGGGCTCGCAGCGCACACCCGGGAGGAACTCGGGCACGGGCTCGCCGCCGGCGAACGCGAACACGGTGCCGCCGGCGTCGAGCAGCTCCAGGATGCGGTCCGCCGCGCGCGTGAGCAGGCCGAAGTGGAGGCGTTCGGGGATGATCAGCCCGTCGAGGTCGGTCAGGTCGGTGTCGGCGAGCTCGGGCAGGTATCGCAGGCCCCCGGTGAGGTGCTGGGCGTACTTCGCAGTGGTGAGCGCCCGGTGATGGGGGGCCGATCCCCCGTACACCGCCGCCAGGCCGCCTCCCGCCGACCCCGGGCCGCTTCCGGTCGGCCCGATGCCGCCCCCAGCCGGCCCGATGTCGCCCGGTTCGTCCCAGACCGGGGTTGCCGGCCGATCGGAGATCTCGGCCTCCGTGCTGGAATGCGCAACTCGCCGTGCTGGGATGTGCAACTCGCGGGGTGGGGGTGGGGGTGGGGGGGCGCGGCTCGGCGGGTGGCGGACTCGGCGAAGGCCCAAGCTAGGAACTGGCCGGAGAGGCGGGTGGCGGTGCTGCCGGGCAGGCCGTCGTAACCGAGCAGGTCGCCGTTGGCGTGCACGACGATGGTGCCCGCAGTGGTGACCCGGTCGATGTAGGTCGCGGGCTCGCCTCCGGAGAGCCGCACCAGCACCTCCGCACCCGGTGGCGGCGGGTGGTGCCCGCGGGCGAAGAACCCGGCGACGCCCCGGCGGAACGTCAGGTCGTCCGGCTCGACGCCGTCGAAGATCGGGTGCGGGGCGATCTCGGCCACCCGGTAGGCCTCCAGCGACGGCCGCGCCAGCGGCACGAACCGGGACGCTCCCGGGAGCCAGTCGCGGTGCAGCTGGCCACCGAAGAGCAGCACTCCCCCGCCGTCGAGATAGCGCCGGATCACCTCGCGGTGCCGGGCGAGGAACTCCTGGTCGATCGTGCCGGATACGACGACCAGCGGGTAGCGGCTCAGGTCGGTCTCGGGCAGGGCGTAGCAGTCGATCCGCTCGCCGCGCTCGGATCGTTCGGGAGTTCGGATGTCCATATCGAGTACGGCGAAGGCGGAGAGCGGGGCGACGGGGTCAGCTGTCACGAGTTCCTCCTGACGTGCAGCCGCCGGGCGGCGGCGAGCAGAGCTGTGGTGTACGGATGCACCGGTCGGGACAGCAGCTCCTGGGTAGGACCATGCTCGACGACCCGGCCGGAGCGCAACACCACCAGCCGATCACAGGACCGCCCGGCCAGCGCGAGATCGTGGGTGATGTGCAGCACGGCCAGGCCGTGCGCGGCCGCCAGCTCGGCGAGCAGGTCGACGATGCCCGCCCGCAGCGACGCGTCCAGCATCTGGGTCGGCTCGTCGGCCAGGATCAGCCGCGGGCGGGTGACCAGCGCGCGGGCCAGCGCCACGCGCTGGCGCTCGCCCCCGGAGAGCTGGTGGGCATAGCGGGTGAGGTAGCGAGGGGCCAGCCGCACCGCGGCGAGTGCCTCGACGACCCGGGTGTCCCGTTCATCCCGGTCGGGGAGCATCCGCTGGATCACCATCGGCTCGGCGACGATCCTGGCGACGGTCGCGGACGGTGGCAGCGCCGCGTACGGGTCCTGGAACACCAGGTGCATCGCCCGGCGCAGCCGCCGTGCGGTGCGGGTGCTCGCCACCGCAAGATCGTTCCCGTCCAGCACGATGCTGCCGTGGTCAGGCGCCACCAGACCGGCGATGGCGCGGGCCACCGTCGACTTGCCTGCCCCCGATCCACCGACCAGGCCGACCGTCTCGCCGGCGGC
The DNA here is from genome assembly GCA_050701075.1 of Pseudonocardia sp. Taxonomy (GTDB): domain Bacteria; phylum Actinomycetota; class Actinomycetes; order Mycobacteriales; family Pseudonocardiaceae; genus Pseudonocardia. The sequence goes on from JBOHEP010000133.1 coordinate 13,529, forward strand.
GACATCCAGGTCGACGCCGTCGACGCCGGGGCACCGGCTCCCATCGGCTCCCCGGAAGCTCACCGTGAGCTCCCGCACGGACAGCAACGACGTCACGGCGCAGGGCCGACCAGCGTCGCGAGGAGAGCCGGCGGGCGCGGGTCGCACTTGACCATCATGACGGAGGCGGGGTCGACGAGCATCGCGGTGAGCGCCGGCGAGCGAGGAACGCAGCCGAGGGTCACGACGGCACCGGCTCCGGCAGCCGCGCCACCGCGTCGACCAGCGTCCGGGTGTAGGGATGCTCGGGTGCGCACAACACCTGCTGCGCGGGCCCGATCTCCACGAGGTTACCGGCGTGCAGCACGCCGATCCGATCCGCGATCCGGGCCACCACGGGCAGGTCGTGGGAGATGACCAGCAGCGCGAGGTCGTGGCGGCGGCGCAGCCCGTCCAGCAGCTCGAGCACCTCGTCCTGGACCAGGACGTCGAGTCCGCTGGTCGGTTCGTCCGCGATCACCACGGCCGGATCGCCGGCCAGCGCGATCGCGATCACCACCCGCTGCCGCATCCCGCCGGAGAGCTGGTGCGGATGGTCACCACCACGGGACGGGTCGAGCCCGACGTCGGCGAGCAGCTCGTCCGCCCTGGCCCGGGCGGCGTCCCGGGAGACCCGACGATGCGCGGTGATCGCCTCGATGATCTGGGCCCGCACCGAGTGCACCGGGTTGAGCGCGCTCATCGCCTCCTGCGGGATGAGCGCCACCCGGCTCCCGCGCAACCGGCGCACCTGCTCCGGGTCGAGCTCGGCGAGGTCGCTCCCGTCGACCAGGATCCGGCCCGCGGTGATCCGCGCAGCACCCGGCAACAGCGTGGCCGCGGCCGCGGCCACGGTGGACTTGCCGCTGCCCGACTCACCCACCAGGCCCACCGTCTCGCCGGCCGCGACGCGGAGCGTGACATCGCGCACCGCGGCCCGGTCGCCGTAGCGCACGCCGAGACCGTCGATCAGCAACGGCACCGGCGACGCGTTCTCCGCTCCCGCCGGCCCGCCACCTGCGGCTCCCCCCGACCCGCCACCCGCGGCTACCCCCGACCCGCCACCCGCGGCTCCCGCCGGCCCGCCACCCGCGACTCCCCCCGCTCCCACCGACCCGACTCCCCCCGCTCCCGCCGGCCCGCCACCCGCCGCCCCCATCGACCGGCCACTCAGGCGCGCAGAGGAGTGCTCCGGCCTCGCTGTCCGCACACGGCGAGACTTCCCCTGACGGCGGGTGCCGCCGGGGACGCGATCTCGCACCCGGTCGCGCAGGATCGGACGGGCCCGCTCCTCCAGCCCGTAGCCGATAAGCGCGAACGCCAGCACGGTGGCGGCGATGGCCAGCCCTGGCGGGAGCACCCACCACACCCAGGCGTCGGTGAGAAACGCGCTGCGGGCGTGGGCCAGCGACAGCATGGTGCCCCAGCTCTTCGCCGTCACGTCCCCGAGCCCGAGGAACGCCAGCGACGCCTCCAGCGTGATCGCGATCTTCGTGGCCAGGATGAACTGCGGTGCCACCAGCGGTGCCACCGCAGGCAGGACGTGGCGCGGCAGCACATACCCCGGCCCGGCACCCATCGCCCGCAGCGCCTGGATGTCATCGCGCTCTCGCAGCGAGAGCACCTGGGCGCGCAGCTCGCGGGCCACCCTGGCCCAGATCACCGAACTGATCACGACGATCTGGGTGAGCAGACCCGGCCCAGCGAACACCCCGACCACGATGGTCAGCGGCACCACGGGCAGTGCCAGTATCACGTCGGCGAACCGCATCAGCGCGCTGTCCACCCACCCTCGGGTGTATCCGGCGAGCAGGCCCACCGAGGAACCGATCACGATGGCCACGAGGGCCGCGACGAGACCGACCAGCAATGAGATCCGGGCGCCGTAGATCAGCTCGGAGAGCAGGTCCTGTCCGACGTCGTTGGTGCCGAGCAGGTGCGCCGCCGACGGACGGCCGAAGGGTGCACCGCTGCGGGTGTCCGGGTCGTAGGGCGCGAGCAGCGGCGCGGCCAGTGCGATCGCGGCGATCGCGCCGATCAGCACGACCCCGGTCCGGAACGGACCCAGCCGGCGTCGGCCCGATCGGACGGCTGCCGAACGGTTCATCCGACCACCGCGTCGTCGGCGGCTGTCGTCGTGGCCGGTGCTGTCCGACGCACTCGCGGGTCGAGCAGCGGATACGTCAGGTCGGCCAGCAGGTTCGCCGAGACGACCCCGAGCGTGACGAGTAACAGGGCGCCCTGGAGCAGGGGATAGTCGCGCGCCGTGACCGCCTCGTAGATCAGCTGCCCCAGTCCGGGATAGGCGAACACGGCCTCGACGACGACCGAACCGGACAGCATCACCCCCAACGACAGGGTCAGGTTGGTGTAGACCGGCAGCAGCGCGTTGCGCAGCCCGTGGTGCAGCGCCACCCGCCGCTCGCTGATCCCCTTGGCTCTCGCCAGCCGGATGAACGGCTCCTCGAGAACGGCCACCATCGATCCCCGCGCCAGCAGGAAGAACTCGCCCAACGTGGCCAGCGCCAGGGTCGCGACCGGCAGCGTGAGCCGGGTCAGCACCTCACCGAACCACACCAGGCCCTCGCCGGTGATCGTCACCGCACCGTAGGACGGCAACCAGCCCAGCTGCACCGCGAACACCGCGATCAGGATCATCCCGATCCAGAAGCTGGGCATCGAGTCCAGCGCCAGCACCCCGGCGACCGTTCGCCGGTCGCCGCCACTGCCACGCCGCCACGCCGCCCACGTCGCGAGCAGCACCCCGATCAGTACGGCGAACACCGTGCTGAGACCGACCAGCGCCAGTGTCCACGGCACCCGTTCGAGCAACACCTCGGTGACGGGCCGGTTGTAGAGCACCGACAGCCCCAGGTCGCCGTGCACCAGCCCGGCCCAGAACGACCCGTACTGTTCGAGGATCGACTGGTTGAGCCCATAACTGTCACGGATCCCGCCGATCTGCTCGGCGGAGAGCCCCAGCAATGGCCCGGCGTAGAGGTAGGTCACCGGGTCGCCGGGCGCCAGGTGCGGCAACGCGAAGTTGAGCGTTGCCGCGACCCACAGCACCAGCGCGTACTGCCCGACGCGCGGCAGGAGCGCCCGCAGTCGCGTCATCACATGGTCCCGCGACCCTTGATCATCGCGCCGCGACGACGGCGTTGGCGTCCCGGCTGACCTGTGCCGGCAGCAGCGACCACTTGTGCACCACGCCGAACCCGGGCGACTCCATCCAGCCGGTCAAGCTGCCCGGCCGCACGGCGTAGTACTCGTCGGGGTAGTACAGCGGCACCGAGGTGGGCTGGCGGTTGAACAGCATCTGCATCTCGTGCGACACCTCCTCACGCGCCTCGTTCGTGGTCGTCGCCTTCCACCGCTCGAACAGCGCGTCCCACTCCGGGTAGGCGATCGCCGGGGCCTTCCACAGGTAACCGGAGCGGTGGGACATGATGAACTGGTCGGGATCGGCGACGCCGTGCGCGGTGATCGTGCCGACCTGCAGGTCGAACTCCCGCTTGGCGTTGCGGTCGGACAGCGTGCCGGCGTCGACCCCGGCCACGGTGGCGCCGATGCCGACCTCGCCGAGGTCCTCGGCCACCAGCTCGGCTGCCCGGACGTCGGTCGGGAACGCTCCGTTGACCAGGATCTGGTAGTTCAGCGGGCCGGCCGGGCCTTCGCGCACACCGTCGCCGTCGGTGTCGCGCAGGCCGAGCCCGTCGAGCAGGGTATTGGCCTCGGTCGCGTCGTAGGGGGTGGACAGACCCATCGCGGTATGCGGCGAGTCGGGGTGCGGGTAACCCTCGACGGCCGCCCGACCCTTCCCCAGCCCGACGACGGCCAGCATCTGGTCCTTGTCGACCGCGCGGCTGACCGCCCGGCGGAAGTCGGGGTTGTCGAACGGGGCCCGTTCGAAGTTCATTCGCATCTCCGGGAAGCGGTAGGCCCCGGTTTTGATCACCTGGATCCCGTCGGTGCCGGCGAACTGGTCGATCAGCTCGGGGGACAACGGACGGAAGGTGGCGTCGATCTGCCCCGAGCGCAGGGCGGTGAACGTCGCCGACGGGTCCTCGATCACCGGCACCACCAGCTCCCGGACCCGCGGTGTGCCGCCGAAGTAGGCAGGATTGGCCTCGAACCGGTACCCGCTGGTGGCGTCGTAGCTCATCAGTCGGTAGGGCCCGGTCCCGATCGGCAGGGTGGTGACCTTCTTCGCCTCGGCGGGTGGCACCGCAGACCAGATGTGCTTCGGGATGATCGGCAGGTCGGCCAGGGTCACCGTGCCGAGCTCCGGGCAGGCGAACGCGCAGGTGAAGCGCACCGTGTCGACGTCGACCGCGGTCGTCGAGCTGATCGTGGGGATGTCGCTGACGTGGTGGGTCCAGCGGCCGGTCGGGGCGTCTTTCATGTACTGGAAGGTGAACACCACGTCCTCGACGCCGAACGGGGTGCCGTCGTGCCAGGTGATGTCCTGGCGCAGGTCGACCTCCCAGGTGCTCGGGTCGATGGCCCGGACCGTGGTGGCCAGCCATGGCTTCGGCTCGTCGACGTAGGGCGAGGGCGCCACGAGCTTGTCGTAGACCAGCTCGGCGAGGGGCTCGGCCACCCCGGCGAACAGGTTGATCGGGCCCCGGTCCTCCTGGGTCGCGATGGTGAGCCGGTCGGCCGTGTCGGGTCCGGTCGGGGCATCTGCGGCCGTGGAGCAGCCGGCGATCAGCAATCCGACGACGGCGAGCAGCGGTAGGACGTAGCGGCGGGAGCTCGACGGGACCCTTCCGGGAGCGGATCGGCCTAGCACGTCTACGACGAAGTCGAACACTCGCCACTCCTTAACAAACCAAGCCTTGGTGAAGTCAGGTGAGCCTAAACGAAGCTCTTTCGGGTGACAAGTCCCCTGCCGTCCCCGGGATCAGCGACCAACCGTTACATGTTTTGACGCGTATATGCCTTGCCGAGCATGATGAGAGCATGTTCGTCGACGCCTTCGTGGTACTGGCCGAGCCCAACCGCCGGCGGATCCTCGACGAGCTCCGCGAGTCCGACAGCAGCGTCGGCGAGCTCGTTGCGGCACTCGCGGTCAGCCAGCCCACGATCTCCAAGCACCTCAGGGTGCTTCGTGAAGCGGGCTTCGTCTCGCGCCGCACTTCGCGGCAACGACGGATCTACCGGCTCGAGACCGAACCGCTCGCGGGTGTCGACAGATGGCTCGCGCGCTACCGCCACCTCTGGACCACCCACCTCGACGCCCTTGAGCCTCACCTCGACAGCCAGGAGGAACGCTGACGCAGCCCGACTTCACACCCGGCGCACTGGCCGATGTCCGGTGTGATGCCAGCGACGGTCGCCCAACCCTGGTCTTCTTTCGCACCCTTCGGCATCCTCCGAAGAAGGTGTGGGGCGCCCTGACCGATCCGGGGAAGCTGCGCGAGTGGGACTGGATGCCCAAGGTGGCTGCGGGTTGGCACCAGTGCCTCACGGTCGCCGAGTACCTGCTCGACGGGCGACCCATCGGTCCCGTCGTCGGGGAGAACGCGCGCAACCACGGCTGGGACCAGCTGCATGACGCCTACGCCGACGCACTCGGCATTCGCGGCACCGGATGGCCCGGGAACGGCTCATCGGAACGGACGACCCCACGAGTTTCCTAGAGCCGCGCCGCGCGCAGGAGTTCCGCGGGGTTCAGGTCGGCGTGTCCTTTGACAGCGGGGGTTCGGTCGGGCCGAGAACACGTGTGGAGGTGGTGCGGGGATCCGGTGGGCGGACGGCACCGAGCGCTTGATCGACGTTGAGGAACCGTCAGCCGTGCGGAATGCGGTTCTGGGTTCCCAACCGGTGATCACGGCATCATTGGAGTCGCGGGGATCTGCCAAGATCAGCTTTTCGGTACGGGGAACCGCACGGGATGCGGCTCCGTGTTCCCGTGCAACGATCACGAACCTGGCGGCGTGATCCAGACTCCGATGAACTCATGCGGTGCTTGACCAGACCGGTCGGTCAACTCGTCTCTACGAGTTCGGCGATGTCGGAATGCAAGGCTGCCAATCCCCTATCGAAAGTGGCCAACCGGCCGCCGTGAGCGCGAGCGAGCTCGGCGAGGTAGGCATCTGTCACCTGCCGGTGCCCGGCCACTCCGGCCATCCGGACCTCGCTGTACGAGAGGTCGTCGGGCCAGTACTCGTGCCGGTCGTCACTGATCAGGCGCAGCAGGGCTGCGACTGAAGCGTCCCCGGATCGACCTCCCCGGACGAGCATGCGCACCAGCGTGCCCTGGGTGATCGGACAGCTCGCGAAACCGCCGTCCCGCCCAGCGAACCAACGTTCTGCTGCCGAATGGTGGACATGTTCCTCGATCGCCAGCGCGATGAGGACGTTCCCATCGAGAAGGGAGGTCACTCGTCGTCGTCCAACGCGCGAACATCCTCGGTGGTGATCGGGCCATCTCCCAACCTGATCACCGGTAGTCCGGTGATCGGACTGATGTAGTCCTCACGTCCCCTGTTCTGGCCCAGGGCTTCACGCAACAGCCGCGCCACGATTTGGCTGAGGGTCTGCCCGGAGTCCCTGGCGATCGATGTGGCCACTCGGTGCAGGTCGTCCGGCAGGTCGATCGTCGTTCGCATCGCATCATCGTACTCATCTCTGCACCGTGATGCATGAGATCGACCGGTATGCAACGCGATGACAGCGCGGCCAGTATGGTCACCCGCATCATTCACATCGACGGCCGTACGGCGCGAAGCGCTCGACTGCCGGACTGGGCGGGACGCCCCCCGCCCGCCCTCCCGGAGGCCACCGTGCAGCGTCCCGCCCTGCTGGGCCCTACCGTCCTGACCGGGCTGGTCGTGGCGCTCACCGCATGCACAGGCGGGAACCCGCCGGCGAGCGCACCCGCACCGACGGCCGTACCCGCACCCCCGCCGGCCCTGCCCGCCGCCTGCCTGCTCGACACCGCCGCGCTCGGCGTCGTCACCGGCGTGACGTGGACGCCCGACACGACGACGGCGAACGACGTCCGCTGCGTCTACGACCCGAGCGGGGCTCCCACTGCCTTCTTCGTCACGGTCGACGTCACGGCGCTGGGCCGGAATGCGCCGGCCGATGAGCTCAGGAACCTTCCGGGCTTCTGTGACGCCGGCACCCTGACGCCGTTCCAGGCCGGCGCGGGGGCGTTCGTGTGTCTTTTCCAGGGCGGCAACGTGTTCTCCGCGGTGGTCACCACCGACCGGGTGGTGACCATATCGGCGTCGTCGGTGCCGGCCGGGATCGACAAGGAGCAGCTCGCACGAACCTTCGCCGCCGACCTGACCCGTGCCGCCGGCGGTTGACTAGACGAGTCGGACGACGACCTGCTCGTTGTCGAGGGTGTAGGCCTCGTAGCGGAAGTCGACGCCGTGCTCGGCCGCGTACTCCTGCCACGCCCGGGCCTCGTGATCCTCCCAACCCGGGTAGTTGAAGAACTCGTCGAACACCAGCACGCTGCCGGGCCGCAGCCGCGGTCCGACGTGGGCCAGGACGGTGGCCGTGGAGCTGAAGATATCGGCGTCGAGGTGGACGAGGTCGACGTGCTCGGGATGTGCGGCGAGGAACCCGGGAAGTGTGTCCTCGAACATGCCCACGACGAGCTCGGCGCCAGGAACCTCCGGCAGCGCGTCGACGTCGAAGGCGCCGGCGCGGAACCCCGTTCGCCAGGTCTCCGGGAGACCGTCGAACGAGTCGAACCCATATACTCCACCACCGTCGCGGGACGCCGCGATGATCTTGAGGGTGGTACCGCTGAACACCCCGAACTCCAGCGCCGACCCGCCGGTCGGGGAGATCTCCAGCGCGTGGGCCAGCGTGGCATGCGGGTGCGGGAAATGGATGGCCTCGGGCATCGCGCGCTGCACGAAGCGGGCGGTGGAGGAGACCGCCTCGCGTTCGGCGGCGGCGAAGGTGTCGCGCCGGGCCCGGATCTCACCGTCGCGGACCTCGCCGATGATCCGGTCGGCCTCGCAACGCAGCCGCCGGCCGAACTCGGCAACCAGATCGGCGGTCTGCTCGCGACGATGACGCGCGACGACCTCGTCGACGACCCGGAAGAGCCGGTCACGCAACGCTGCACGGACGCCCACCGACGGCTCAGAGCTCGCGCGAGGCCCGCAGCCGACCGAGAGCCTCCTCGAGGATCGCCGCGCCGTCGGCATCACTGCGCCGTTCCTTCACATAGGCCAGGTGCGTCTTGTACGGCTCGATGCGCGGCGCCGCCGGCGGGCTGTCATGGTTCTGCCCGGCCGGGAGGCCACAGCGGGGGCAGTCCCACGAGTCGGGGATCTCCGCTTCGAACGCGAACGACGGGGTGGTCACGTGTCCACTCGCGCAGTAGTAGGCGATCCGCTGGCGCGGGGCGGTCTCACCGCGTTCGGACTCGCCCATCGGTCCGGCACCCACCCGGGTGCCGCGAATCGCGTTGCCGCCGGCCATTGCCATGCCTCCTAGACCCCAACCTTGACGAGTAGCCCGGTGCCGATGATCGCGATGATCCAGATCGCACCGACGAACAAGGTCATCCGGTCCAGGTTCTTCTCCACCACACTCGAGCCGGACAGGCTCGACTGCACACCCCCGCCGAACAGGCTCGACAGCCCGCCACCACGACCCCGGTGCAGCAGGATCAGCAACACCAACAGGAAACTGGAGACGATCAACACGATCTGCAGTGCGAGTTGCATTCCGGCGGATCCCATCCACTACTTACTCGGGCTCCCCACGATACCCGCGCACAATCACCACGTCGTCCGGGGTCACACCCCGTCGCTCCCCGGACACCTACGGGAGCGGGCCGCCCGCGGCGATCGCGCACAGTTGGGGGAACTCGTCGGGGTCCAGGCTCGCCCCGCCCACCAGGGCACCGTCGACATCCGGCTCGGCCACGATCTCGCCCACGTTCTTCGCCTTCACCGAACCGCCGTAGAGCATCCGTACCCCGGACGCGATCTCCTCGCCGTAGGTCGCGCCGACCGTCTTGCGCAGCGCGCCGCACACCTCCTGCGCGTCTGCGGCGCTCGCCACCCGTCCGGTGCCGATCGCCCATACGGGTTCGTAGGCGATCACCAGGTTCTGCGCCTGCTCGTTGGTGACCTTCGCCAGCGCAGCAGTGAGCTGCCGCGTGGTGTGCGCGACGTGCTCACCCGCCTCCCGCACCGCCAGACCCTCCCCCACACACAGGATCGGCACAAGCCCGTGGCGGATCGCGGCCCGCACCTTGGCGTTGACGACCGCGTCGGTCTCGCCGTGGACCTCACGCCGCTCCGAGTGCCCGACGACGACGTAGCGACAGCCGAGCTTGGCCAGCATCGCGCCGGACACGTCACCGGTGTAGGCACCCTTGTCGTGCGGGGAGAGGTCCTGCGCGCCGTGCACCAGGAG
>JBOHEP010000134.1:0-2734 GCA_050701075.1 Pseudonocardia sp.
TTCGGTGCGCCACCGCAGCGAATGTCCCGATTTCGGCGATCATGAAGCAGGCGGGCGGGGCACGGGGCCGCCGGGGCAAAGCACGCACATGGGGCCATTGGGCGGCAGCAGGTGCTGCTGGGCTCCAGTCGGGCCGATGGACGCCAGTCCGGGCCAACTGGGCGCCAGTCGGGCCGCTGGACTCCAGTCGGGCCGATGGACTCCAGTCGGGCCGATGGGCGGCACGGGCTGGGCGGTCAGGCCGAGCGGCTCACCGCGGCGAGGGCGGTCCAGTAGCGGGCGACAGCCAGCTCCACCACAGCGGGGTGGGCGGCCAGCGGCGCGGCCACCACATCGGCCCCGCACACATCCAGCCGCTGCTGGAACAGGCCGGGCGCGAGCAGCCAGCTCGCCACCGCCACCCGGCGGGCACCGGCGGCCCGCAGACCCGCCACGGCGTCGGCCACTCGGGGGCCATCCGCGGCGATCGTGGCCGCCGTGACCGGCCTGCCGAGCACCCGTCCGAGCCGCCGCGCCGCGACTGCACCATCGGCCTGCGCGTACGGATCGCTAGACCCGGCCACGGCGAGTACCACCGCGTCGCCGTTGCCGCACCCCGCTGCCACCAGCCGCTCCGCCGCGGCCGCGACCAGCATGGGGTCCGGGCCGAACGCATCGGCCAGAACGACATCGCCGCGCCCGGCGGCATGCACCTGTGCGGGCACGTCGACGCGCACGTGATAGCCGGCCGCGAGGAACATCGGCACAGCCACGCACGGTCCGGGCAGCTCGGCGAGGGCGTCGGCAGGTGTCGGACCGCGGACGTCGGCGTAGCAGGCCGCGACCCGCACGCCCGGCAGTGCCCGAGCGGCGAGCGCGGCGACCCGCTCGATGACCACGCTCCCGGCCGCCTCCCGGCTGCCGTGCGCGACCAGCAACAACGAGGGCCTCACCGGCAGTCGCCGTGCAGGCTGTGCCCCCCGATGGACGTGGGTCCGGTGGCGGGATCCAGGGCGAGCCGGTAGCCCCGCTTGACGACGGTCTGCACCAGTTCGGGGACCCCCAGCGTGGTGCGCAGCCGGGCCATCGCGGTCTCCACCGCGTGTTCGTCGTCGCCACCACCGGGCAGCGCCATGAGCAACTCCGATCGCGCGACGACCCGGCCCGGCCGCCTGGCCAGGGCCCGCAGCAGGGCCATCCCGGTGGGCGGCACGGTGCGCAACGCGCCGTCGACCAGAACGGCATGCCCGCGCAACTCCAACCAGTGCGCGGCCACCGGCAGCCGGCGGACTCGCGAGGGCAGCTCGGCCTCCAGCAGCCGCACCATCGCGCCCAACCGCGAGCGTTGCGGCTGCACGGTGGGAACGTCGACCGCCTCCAGCGGCCCGGCCGTCACCGGTCCGACACAGAGTGCCAGCACGGGCCCGCGCAGGGCGGTCAGCAGCTCCTCCCGCAGACCGCGCGTCGCCGCGCGGGCGAGCATGCTGGCAGCGGCGGGGGCACTGGTGAAGGCGAGGGCGTCGATACCGCCGGTGAGCACGGCGTCGGTGAGCCGATCCAGCGGGGCGATGTCAGCAGGGGGCATCCAGCGGTACACCGGCACCTCGACGACCTCGGCGCCGGCCACCGTGAGCGCCTCGACGACGTCGGGCAGCGGCTCGCCGTGCAGCTGCACCGCGATCCGCAACCCCTCGACGCCGGCGGCGAGCAGGTAGGACAGCACCTCCGCCGACGACTCCGACGGCGGTGACCACGCGTCGACCAGCCCCGATGCCCGGATCGCACCGCGTGCCTTGGGGCCGCGCGCGATCAACCGTCCACCGCCGAGTGCGCGCAGCAGATCCTCACCGATGCCCCACCCGTCGGCGGCCTCCACCCAGCCCCGGAACCCGATGCCCGTGGTGGCCACGGTGATGTCGGGCGGGCGGGCGATGAGCTCATCGGTGGCGTCGCGCAGGTCGGTGTCGTCGGCCAGCGGCACGATCCGCAGGGCCGCACCCTGGAGTACCGCGGCACCGCGCCGGGCGAGCATGGCGCCCAGCTCCTCGGCCCGGCGAGCGGCGGTGACCCCCACCGTGAAGCCGGCCAGCGGCGGCACGGCGGCGGCAGGGACGGCAGAGTCGGAATCGGAGGCGGCCATGGTCATAGCAGCCCGACCTGTAGCCATTCCCCCACCACCCGGACCGGATAGCTCAGGACCGCGACGTCCGCGTCGTCAAGGCAACGGCCGTCGAGCAGGCTGAACACCTGCTTGTACACCGGAGACGCAACCGTCGGCACCCCACGACGATCCCCGACGATCCCGCGGGAGAGCACGGCGGCCCCGGAGAACGGGTCGATGTTGCCGATCGCGTGCACCGCGCCGTCGTGGGTGCGGAACAGGGCCACCTGCACCGCGTCGATGACGGCTCCGCTGTCGCTGCGCCGTGGATCGATGACGGCTCCGCTGTCGCTGCGCCGTGGATCCAACAACGCCGCGACCCCACGCTCGGGCTGGAGCCGGTCGTAGCGACACACCGTCTCCCAGCGGAGGTCCACCCCGGCCGTCATGACCGCACCCCCGGCATCCCGACCGGCACGGGCTGGCCGCGCTCGGTGACGAAGGTGATCGTCGGGTCGGGGACGTCGGGCGCGTTGACGAACGAGACGAACCGGGACAGCTTCCCGGGGTCCTCCAGGACCCCCCGCCACTCGTCGGCGTAGCCCGCCACGTGCTTCTCCATCGCGGCCTCCAGATCGGCGCAGATGCCGAGGC
>JBOHEP010000135.1:0-22201 GCA_050701075.1 Pseudonocardia sp.
CTCACCGAGATCTTCAACCTCAACCGCTGGGCACCCCCCACTTAGGTCATACACCCGACGAACATCAACAACGCCGTGACCAGCTGCAACACACCCATGATCGAAATAGCCCGGAAACTCCCGCTAGAGCGCGGCGCCGAGCTCGCGGGCGAGTGCACGGGCGGGGTGGCCTCGTGAGCCGCGCCGCGACGACGCCCGGCACAGTCGCGCCGGTGGTCGGGGTCCCGAGCGCGCCGCCGCTACCGGCGGATCTGGAGGCGTTGCTGCGCCGGCTGCGGCTGCCCCACATCCGCCGCCTGGCCCCCGAGGTGATCGCGACCGCGAAGGCACAGCGCTGGGAACCGGTCGAGGTGCTACGCGCCCTGCTCGGTGAGGAAGCCGCCGGACGGGAACGCTCCGCACTCGCCACCAGACGGGCCGCGGCGGCGTTCCCGACCGGGAAGACCTTCGCAGCCTGGCAGCCCACGACCAGCTCGATCCCCGCGCCCACCCAGTCCGCGCTGCGCACCCTGGAATGGATCTCGCGGCGGGAGAACCTGGTGGTCTGCGGCCCGTCCGGGACCGGGAAGACGTTCCTGCTCGAAGCCCTCGGACAGCAAGCCGTGCAGGCCGGGCTCAAGGTCGCCTGGTTCACCCTCGAAGCCCTCGGGGTGCTGCTCCGGCGTCACCGCGCCGACGACACCGTCACCAAGGCCATCGCCCGGGTGCTACGCGCGGATCTCGTGGTCGTCGACGATATCGGGCTGCTCCCGGTCGCCCAAGACGCCGCCGAGGGCCTCTACCGCCTCGTCGACGCCGCCTACGAGAAACGCTCCGTCGCGGTCTCATCAAACCTGCACCCGGCCGCGTTCGACGAACTGGACCCTGGTGGTTAATTTTGTTGGGATCTGGCTCGCCCGGCGTGGCGTACCAGTTTTGGATCTTGTGTTCGGCATGATCACCCTGTGGCTCGCTCTCTTCTTGTCGCCTTCCCCTCGTGTGGGCCGCAGACTGGAGCTTGTGATGTCTGTGGTGGTGCAGCGGTGGCCATTGCCCGCGCCGCAGGTCGCCGAGGCTGTGGCGGCGATGTACCGCGGGAAACGCGAGCGTCCGCTGCCGGTGCTGGTGCGCGACAAGCTCGGCGAGTGGTTGGCAGATGAGCAGTTCGCGGGTGCCTACGGGGTGCGGGGTAAGCCGGGCTGGCCGCCGTCGCGCCTGGCTCTGGTGACGGTCTTCCAGATGGCGGAGGATCTGACCGACCGTCAGGCCGCCGAGTGCGTTCGTACCCGTATCGATTGGAAGTACGCGCTCGGCCTTGATCTGGCCGATCCCGGTTTCGACCACTCGGTGTTGAGTGAGTTCCGGGCCAGGGTCGCCGGCGGGGGTCTGGATCAGGTGGTGCTGGACACGCTGCTGGAGCGGCTGGCCGCCGGCGGGCTGGTGGGCGCGGGCGCCAAGATGCGCACCGATTCCACTCACGTGATCTCCGCGGTCCGCGACCTGAATCGGCTGGAGCTGGCCGGGGAGTCGGTGCGGGCCTGCCTGGAGGCCCTAGCGGTGGCCGCGCCGCAGGTGGTGGCACAACTCCTGGACGACTCGTGGGGCAAACGGTATGCCGCAAGGATCGATACCTGGCGGATGCCTGCCTCCGAGACGAAGAAGGCGCAGCTGGCGCTGGCGTACGGGCGCGACGGGCACACGCTGCTCAAAGCGGTGCACGCCGCTGCCGGCGGTGATCCCGACCGGGCGTTCCTGGCGCGGCTACATCAGGTCGAGGTGCTGCGGGTCGTGCTCCTGCAGAACTACCTCGCCGTCGAAGACGACCAGGGACGGGAGGTGATCAGACGGCGGGAGGCGGATGCGGAGGGTCTCCCACCGGGCAGATCCCGGATCACCTCGCCCTATGACCTCGATGCCCGGTGGGGCGTCAAGCGCGACACGTTCTGGAACGGCTACAAGGTGCACGTCACCGAGACCTGCGACACCAGCACCGCCGCCGCCAACAGCAGCGACGGTGACGGTGAGGCCATCACGCCACCGCACCTGATCACGAACGTGGAGACCACGGACGCGACCGTGCCCGACAACCAGATGACCGAACCGATCCACACCCGCCTGGCCGGGCGGGGCCTGCTGCCAGCCGAGCACTACGTTGACTCGGGCTACCCCTCGGCGCAACTGCTGGTGTCCTCGCTGGCCAGCTTCAGCATCGCGCTGGTCACCCCGATGCTGGCCGATACCTCACCGCAGGCCAGGGCCGGTGCCGGGTTCGACCGCACCGCGTTTTCCATCGACTTCGACGCCCGGCAGGCCACCTGCCCGCAAGGCCACGCCAGCAGCTCCTGGAACCCGGTCGCCCAGCGTGGCACCGACACGATCGTGATCACCTTCGCGAAGCGCACCTGCGGGCCCTGTCCGGTACGAGCCCAGTGCACCACCTCAACGTCGCGGCGCCGGCAGCTCACCGTGCACCCCCGCGACGTCCACCAGGCCCAACTCGCCGCCCGGGCCGCCCAGGCCACCAAGGACTTCGAGGCCAGATACGCGTTACGCGCCGGCGTCGAAGGCACCATCCGCCAAGGCGTGGCGGTCACCGGCATGCGGCACGCCCGCTACCGGGGACTAGCCAGGACCCGCCTCGAACATGCCAGCGCCGCCGTCGCGGTCAACCTGATCCGGCTGCACGCCTGGTGGAACGGCCACCCACTGGACCGGACCCGCACCAGCCACCTCGCCCGCCTCGAACCCGCCCTGGCCTCATGAACACGAACGAATTAACCACCAGGGTCGGAGGATTATGCAAAACCCTCCTTGAAGAAGTGTCGAGGGTGTAGTCACCGGTGGCGTACAGCTCGAAGGCGAGCTTCACCAGGGGCGCGCGCTCAGGGTCCAAGACGATGGTGTGGATCTCGCGGCCGTCGAACCAGTTCGACCATAGCCTTTGTCAGCCGCGCCCACTGTACGGCGGTGGTTGCGTGTCGGTATGACCATTCCGTACGAACAGCCGGACTAACTGACCACTCGGCGTTGAACTTGACGCTCAGCCTGGCGGACACGGGTGGGTGAGCCCTGCGACCAGTGCGCAAGGGGCGGCGTGGGCTCCGCGAGATCCGCTCGGAGCGCTGCTAGGGTCCGCCACGCGCCCTCCGGTGGCGTCGGCAGACGTCGTTGCCGAGGGCAACGGCTCGGACCCAGTGTGATCGTCGTGGAGGACTTCGAAGATGACGGTGGCAGCTCAGGATCCGCGCGCGGTGGTGCTTGACCTGGTGGCAGGTGTCGCACCCTTTGACGAGCACGAGGCTGAGGACAAGGCCACCACGCTGCAGTGGGTCCGCTCAGGTGCGGGGTTGTTTCGGATCGCCCGACCGGCTACGCCCGGCAAGCACCTGTGTGTCTATTTCGCCCTGTTCGATGACGCCCGGCGTTCGGTCCTGCTCGTCGACCATGTGAAAGCGGGCTTGTGGCTGTTCCCCGGCGGCCATGTCGACGACGGCGAGGACCCGCGCACTACGGTGCTGCGAGAGGAAGCCGAAGAACTGCAGATCACTGGCGAGTTCCACCCGCGGTTCGGCGACGAGCCGCTATTCCTGACCGTGACTAAGACCCGCGGCGAGCACAGCCACACGGACGTGTCGCTGTGGTTCGTGCTCGCCGGTGATCAAGACATGCGGATCGAGGCCGATCCGCGAGAGGCCAACCAGGTCCGCTGGTTCGCCCTGGATGACCCCTCAGAGTGGGCTCAAGACCGGTTCGATCCGCACATGACGCGCTTCCGCGACAAGCTCCTGGCCCGCCTGGGTACCCCGGTGTTGGTGGGCTGACGTTTCACCGCGAACGCCTGTCGCTCGTCACCGGTGATGGCCGTTCGTCGCCTCATGGTCGGCTGTGAGCCCGATGGTGGTCAGCAGGGCGGCGTGATCGCTGAGGTCGTCGCTGCGGGTGGTGTGGTCGTAGGCGCACGCTTGGATTTCCCCAGCTCCGACGCCAACGAGGCTGTGGTCCAGGCGCTGGCTGCCGAAGCGAGGATTGATCCAACTGTGGTCGCCGCCTGACGGGTTGAGCTCGCGGTAGGCGTCGCGCAGGCCGAGCGCGAGCAAGCCCGTGTAGAAGGCGTAGTCGTGGTCCTCGAAGGCGGGCAGGTGCGGTCGGTGGTCGGGTTCGACCACGTTGAGATCACCCGCTACGCACAGGGCTGGACTGTTGACCTGGGCGAGGTAGTCCAGGAGGCGACGCTGGAACTCGCGGCGGCGGTGGCTGCTTTCGGCTGTCATGCCGTTGGTGGGGCCGTAGACGCCGACAAGTCGCACGGTGGTGTGGTCGGTGACCAGGTCGACAGCGGCGATGCGGGGGTCGAATCCCGCCGACTGGAGCGGGGCGGTTTCGATGCCGCGGGTGGCTATGGCGGCGAAGTAGCGGGTGTCTTTCCAGCCGGGCGTGCAGGTGGTGGTGAAGCCCTCCGCTTGCAGGCAGGCCAGGATGTGACGGCCCCCCTCAGATGGCTGCATCTCGGTGAGCACCAGCGTGTTGCTCTTGTTGGCCAGCAGCCAGTTGACGATGCGTTGCGCGCGGCTCGGGTTGGGGCTGTTGACGTTGAGTGCGCAGACCCGCAATTCGTCGACGGGGCCGCTCTCGGTGGTGTCGGCATCGGTCCCGGTGGTGCCGAACAGCATTCCCTGCATTGCGTCGTCGTCCACGGTCGTCTCTACCTTCCGTCGAGGGATGCGGATCGGCTCGCCGGTTCGAGGTCCGCGATGAGGCGTTGGATGCGGGTGATGGTCTGGTCGAGTCGGTCGGGGGTCAAGCGTTTGTTGGCGCGCTGTTCGGGTGATTCCTGGGCTGCACTGTAGACCCAGAAGAAAACCCCGGCGGCTGCGTCGAGGATCAGGAACCGCTGTTTGGCGGACGGTCCGCGGACGAGCAGGGAGATGGTGTCGGCCTCGGCTTGGACGGTGTGCACGCTGGTGTGGTGCAGGACGTAGGTCGAGCCGGGTTGTTCGAGGCGTTCGTGGATGGGGCGCAGGGTATTCGGGTCGGTGTCTTCGCCGAATTGGTCGTCGCTGCCGAAGATGCGGTGGACGTAGCCGCCGCGCAAGATATGGCTGGCGAAGCTCCAACGGTGATTGTGGGGCCGGTCGAAGAATCCGTCCTGGTACACGTGCAGGCGTAGCCGGACGTTGAGGTCGGCGGCGTCGTAGAGGACGAGTTTGTGCATGAAGTCGTACCCCTCGCACATCTCGGCCAGGTGCGGATCGTCGCGGACGCGCGCGACGAGGCCGGCTAGCAACTCCGGCTCGCTGGTGAGGGCTTCGAACAGCGGGGTGCAGCCGTGCCGGATCGAGGTGGTGTCGTCCCAATCGATGTTACTGAGTGTGGTGAAGCTGGGGTGCGGTGG
Source organism: Pseudonocardia sp. (assembly GCA_050701075.1). Classification (GTDB taxonomy): domain Bacteria; phylum Actinomycetota; class Actinomycetes; order Mycobacteriales; family Pseudonocardiaceae; genus Pseudonocardia. The sequence goes on from JBOHEP010000135.1 coordinate 5,372, forward strand.
GTTGGTCACAGCTGAATCACCCGCTGGGGTTGGTTGTCGTGGGCGTAGGGCGAGGCGTCCAGGAGCCGCTTGAGGTGGGGGTGCAGGCGGTAGAACTGGGTGCCTGCGGCGGGCTGGGGAGTCGAGTCAGGGAGGCCGCCGATGGCCGCGACGTGTGCGGCCCCAGCGAGCAGAAGCCGGAGTTGGGTGGCTTTCACCCTGGCCGCCAGCGTGCGCGTGGGAGCGACCGGAACGGGGTGAGCCGCGAGGACTTCCCCCGCGTCGACTGCGGGACGGGCCAGGTGCAGGCTGCACACGATCGGCTGGTTGTGCAGGAGTGCCCAGCCGACCGCGTCCATGCCACGGTGGCTGGGCAGCGCGCCGTTGTGGGCGTTGAGCACGCCGAGCTTGGCGGCGCCCAGCACGCGGGCCGGAACCACCGGCATGCCGACAAGCAGAACAAGGTCAGCGTCTGCGGCTCGGATCGCGGCTGCCACGTCGTCCCAGGAGTCGGCCGAGGTGACCGGGACGCCATTCGGTACGCCGGGTGTTGGTGAGGGGGCGGGCGGCGTGAGCGGGTACCACGCGCTGGAGTAGTTCGACGACACGGCCGGCCCGCCGTGCGGGGCCGCTGTGTACCAGCACACCGTCTCGATAGGCAGCCCGGCGGCGGTCGTTGCGGTCACCAGGCGTCCGGCACTGCGAGACCCGGCGGCGGCCAGGACGACGGTCCGTGCCCGCACGGTGCCGGTGAGCCGGGCCGGGCGGAGTTCCTCGTCGCCGGGCTTGGCTGGCTCGGAGAGGAGGATGCGGTTTGCCAGGCGCGACCTGAGCAGGTCGGTGGCCTCGCCCAGAAGGCGACCGACGGCGGCCAGGTGGGCAGTCAGGCCCGGCCCGCCCCAGGCACCAGCAGCGCCATTGTGGCGAATCCAAACGGCACCGGTGAGTTTGCAGGCTGTGTTGAGGAAACGCAGGTCGCCACTGGATCGGGAGAGGTCGATCCAGTGTACGGCCAGCGCCAGCCAGGCCGCGCCTAGCTCGGGAGTCAGCGCGGCGACCTGCCCGTGGACGGGAGGCCGAAACAGCCCACCGGTTTCGATCCGGTGTAGGAGGGCGACGTCGGCGTCGGTCGACGTATGGGGCACCGTGGTCGCGCCATGCTGAGAACTGGCGGCCGGTTCGGCGGGGACCGCTGGGTTGAGTCGCCACAACGTAGCCAGGGTCGCCTGCGTCGCGGTGATTCGGCGCGCGGGGCCTGTATCGGGTAGAGCGAGGAGGTCGCCGAGCGCGAAATCGCCGTCAAGGTCTACCTGAACGGGATGGCGCGTCGGCGTTCGCCCGCGCGCGCCGACGGGTTCGGCGGTCGGTGCGGCGGTCATCGGGCGACCGCTGTGGAGACCTTGGCGAGGACATTGAGGTAGCCGGCCACGAGCGGCTCGTCGCCCTCGTAGCCCCACAGCGGGATCTTGACGAAGGTGTCCGCGAACCTGGTCACACCGGGCAGATGTGTGGTCGGCGGGGTGCTGGGCACCCACGGCGCAAACGGATCACGGCGGGCGAACAGGGGCTCGGTGCTGATGTCGCGCGTGGAGCCGGGAGCGTCCACTTCGGCGGCGCCTTCGGCTTGGCACAGCGCGACGAACTCGTCGCGGGAGACCGAGGCATTCTCGGGATGGAATCGCAGTCCGAGCACATATAGGCCGTGCTGTCCGTCCGCCTCGGGCACGACCGCGGGTGTGATCACCGGGTTGTCGGCCAGGCCAGCGAGGTATCGGGTGAGGATCGCGCGGCGCCGGTTCTCGATGTCGGCCGCGTGGCCGAGCTGGTGGACACCGATCGCGGCGCCCAGGGTGGTGATGCGGTGCTTGAGGCCCATCCCGGTGAAGGCGTACAGGTAGTACGGGGCGTTGGGATCGATCTCCGCCTGGCAGCGTTTGTTGTAGTGCCCGAACAACAAGGCCAGTTCGCGATAGCGGTCGTTTCCCGTGACGAGGACTCCGCCCTCGCCGGTGGTGATCGCCTTCTGGTTGGTCGAGAACACCGCCATATCGCCGAACGTGCCAACCCGCTGGCCCCCCCAGGACGCGAAGTGCGCGTGGGAGCAGTCCTCCAACAGCAAGAGGTCGTGGGCGCGGCAAAACTCGGCGATCTCGTCCATCGGGCACGGGTTGCCCCACATGTGCGTGACGATGACCGCCCGGACGGCCGGCGTGAGCGTCTCGGCCAGGGTCGCTGCGGTGACGTTGCCGTAGCGGTCGGCGTCGGCGAAACGGACCTCGATGCCGTCGTAGGCGAACGGGGTCGCCGTGGCGAAGAACGTGTAGGCCGGCGCGATCACGGCGTCACCGGGCAGCAGGCCGGCGATGCGGCTCATGGCGTGGATGGCGGAGGTGCCCGAGGCGAACGACACGACGAACGGTGCGCCCACGAACCGGGCAAACGCCGCCTCGAACTCGCCGATCACCCCGGAAGCGTCCCGGTCGGACAACGACCGGCCCAGTTGCGCGCGGACGGCGTCTTCCAGGTCCATGGTGAGGGCAGGCCACTGGTAATGCGGCTGCGGGACGTCCAGTGCTTTCGTCCCGCCGTGCGCGGCGAGCGTGCTGGTCATGGTCATCGAGGCACTTCTCCATTCCTCGTCGCTGTCGCCATTGGCGCAGAGTTCGCCGGTGTCCGAAGCTCGGCCATGATCGGCGCGAGCCGATGCGCGGTGGCGGAAATGGGCTCGTCGGGGTCGAGCTGAACGGTGTGCCAGCCGTACCGGTCGGCGAACTTCTGGAGGTTGAGCGCGATCTTGGTCTGGTAGTCGACGAAGGTGTCGCGGCCCAGGTCGTCAAGTTCGCCGTAGCCGGCGTGCATCCCCAGCTCGGCAGGCCGGAAGTCCCGGCGGCGGTCGAACACCGCGCCCGCGTCGGCGTGCAGCAGAACGACCGCGTCGGGCATCCGCACCCGGTCGAAGATCACCGCGAGGTCAGCCCCGGTGAAACCTTGGATGAGCAACTTGGCGAAGAACTTGTAGAGCCAGCCATCGACGACGACATCGAGCCCGGCGTCGAGCAGTGGTGCCAGGACCGTCTCGGTGTGTGCGGTGAACCACGCCGCCTGCAGCGAAACCCAGAACGCATCGGAAAGATCGGGGGCGTCACCGCTGTGCCAGAGCATGGTGGACAGGTGCTGCATCAACGTGGCCGCGTAGGTCGAGGTCACGGAGATCTGCCGGCGTGACACGAACGCCAGCTCGCCGGCGCCCATGTCCGCTGTGACGTGCCCCGTCGGCTGCGTCAACCTGGTGATCGCGGTGTCGTAGCTGAGGTCGGCGAGGTGGCGCGCCAAGGAGGTCTTGCCGACTCCGTCCGTTCCCTCCAACGCGATGAATCGGCCAGGCACGTTCGCGGCTCCTCCTGGTAGCGACCGTGACCCAGGAAGGGCACGACGATCGATTGTGGTGACTTCAGATGGGCGGGGCAACACCCCGGCCCCGGCTGCCCGCACGACGGCCGGGGCGACGGCGGAGGTCAGGTGCCGCATGGGTCATTCGCGTTGATGAGTTGCCAACCCTCGGCCTCACACCACCGGGTGAATTCGCGATCGAGCAGACGCCAACTGGTCGCCGGCAGGGTCGGGAGTACCTGCTCGACCGCGAGCGACAGGGTCGGCGCCAGTTCGCCGACCGCCGTGTCCAGCAGGGCGAGCACTGCGGCGTCCAGACCCGGATCGGGCGCGTCGGGACCGTAGGTTCTGATGAGGTCGAGCATCCCGGTGAGCACCCGAAATGAACCGTCCTTGAGCACGACCCGCGCGTTGCGTACACGGCGACGGGGGACGCCGTCGAGGACCTTCTCCAGGCTCTTGAGGGTGTAGTCGAGCGCGAAGTTGCGATCGACCCACATCTGCGCGCGGCGAGAGCAGGAGCCGATGCGCCAGTCCGCGAACCGTGCCTCGACCCGCCCCATCGTGGGGTTCGCCTGACCGGCCAGGCCGCGGGCGGCTACCACTCGGGTATACGGCGCGCCGACGAGGCACTCCATCGAGACCAGCATGTAGGAGATCTCGGCGTAGAACGGTCGTCCGGTCGCGTGCTCGGCGACGAAGTCCGGGTCGGCGACGCCGTCCACGATCTGCTCCACCGACAGCTCGGGCAGCGGACGCAGCAGCAGATCGGTGCGTGCCTGGAAGGCGTGACTCTCGGCGAGTTCGTCGGCGATCATCAGGTGGTCGAAGGTGATGTACGTGAACCGGGTCGGCACGCCAAGGGCCGACAAGGTGCGGATCGCCAGCGCGTTTTGCTCTGCCGTGGTGTCCTTGGCGAACCGCTCCAGGATCGAGGTCACGCCTGATTCGACGCCGAACAGCATCCTGCGCAGACCGCGGCCGAGCAGCGCGCGCCACATCGCTGCCCGCTCGACGTGCCAGGCGCGGTCGCGGTCGCGGCGAACGACCTGGTCGATCCGGCATGACGACTCCCACGCGAATCCGGCACCGCTGATCGTGCTCGCGACATCGAGCGCCCGGTCGACGGCGTCCTGGCCGCAGCCAATGAACTCCTCGTCGACCACATAGAGGGTGCGCGAGATCTCCGGGTGCCGATCGGCGACCTTCCCGATCTCGGCCAGCATCCAGGGCAGCCGATCAATGTCGCCGCCGGACCAGGAGCCCTTGTGCCCGCGAGGGCAGAATGAGCAGTGGCTGGTGCATCCGCGGGAAACCTCCAACTGTGCCACCCCGTTGCACGCGAAGGTGGCGTCCAGCAGGTCAAGCTCCGGCAGGAAGTCCCGCTGGACGCGGTTGGGCGCCACGGCGGTACGTCGTACCCGGCGGGCGTGCTCGCTAGCCCCGCGGCGAGGCGCACCGCGGTACCCGATGCCGCGGATATCCGCGAGTTCGCGGTCGCCGTGGAAGTACGCCATCGCGTCGGCGATGGTCGGTTCACCAGCACCGCGCGCTATGAGCAGCCGCGGGTACCTCTCCAGCAGCATCGCCTCGTTGCGCACCGTCAAGCTGCCACCCGCGAGCACTAGCGGCGGAGCGGGCAGCCGATCCAGGCGGTCGAGCAGGTCGCGCATCAGGTCGTGCTGACCGAAGGTCGCCGAGACGCCCACGATGTCGGGTTGGTGATCGTGAACTCGCCGGATGATGTCGTCCAGTGACGCGCCCAGTTGCATGTCCATCAAGTGCACCTTGCCCATCAGCGTCAGGCGCGCTGCCCGCGCGACGTCCGAGATCGCCAGTGGGAAACGAGGAAGGGGGAACCACTCAGGGTGATACAGCGAGGTCAGCAGAACCCGCGGGCGCGCCAACCGATCGGCCGCCTCGTCGGACAGTTCGGCCACCGACAACCAACGACCCGGCTCGGCGATGCTTACCCGACCCGACACCCAGTCCGGCCACGCGCGGGTGCTGTGTGCCTGGCCGGACAAGTCGGCCACCACCCAGCCACCCGCGGTCGCCGGGCGCTCGGCGAACAAGACTCGACGATCCAAACCCCCCGTGATGCTGAACCGGCCTGGCACGGCCTGCGCCACGTGCTCAGCGAGCGTGGCCAGGTCGGTCTCGGGCACGCTCGCCAGCGCGGTCACGGTCCTGTCCGGGACGATGCCGTCGAGCGACGCGACGCGGACTGCCTCTATGAGACGGCCATGAAACGGCGAAGTCGTCTCCGAGCCGGTGGTTGATTCGGTGCCGGCGTCGCGCAGCGCGTACATGTGACCCCCCACCAGGACGTGCGATTGGTACCCAGCACACCTGGCCAACACCGGGACCGACAAGAGCTGCGGACACACCCGGACTGTCCGAGCTTCTGCACGCCCGCGAACTGGGCCAATACCCCATCGACCGCACCAAGACGGGTAGGGTTTCGGACACTATGGGACACCCGATGGTCCGCCACCGAGGTCGATGACAACGCCACCAGACGACCTAGACCCGCTCGACGCGACCACCGTCGCCGAGTTCGCCGAATGCTTGCGCGCTGTCCGACTGCGCGCGGGCAATCCGTCCTACCGGACCCTGCAACAGTGGGGTGAGCGCAACAAGATCCCGCTTCCCCGCAGCACCGTCCAGGACGCGCTGGCTGGCCGGCGCCTGCCCCGAAAGAACCTGGTCCAGGCGCTGGTACGCGCGTGCGGTGTGCCCGCGAGCGATCGCCGGTGGGCCATCGCCTGGACCCGGCTGACAGACCAGACCAACCGGCCCGTTCCGGTGCGCAATCGACTCGCGCAGAGCCTGACCCGCGACTTCGAGCCCGCTGGACTTCTGAGGATCGGCGCGACCTACCTCGCCGAGCTGGAATGGAATCAACTGTTCGCCGAGGTCACCGAACTCGACATCGTGGTGGTCTACGGGCAGACCTGGCGCAACATGCACGCGCGGGAACTCGCTCAGGTCGCCGCCCGACCCGGCTGCCGTGTTCGTGTGTTCCTGGCGGACCCTGACGACGAGTTGACCGTTGCCGTCCTGGCGGACCGCTTCGACATCAGCCACGACGAACTGCGCACCCGCATCGGCGCCACCCGCAGCGACTACGAGGCATTGCGCCAGCCCGGCGGGGCCGAGATCGAGGTGTACTACCGACCGGGTGATCGTGTCTTCAGCTTCTACCGGTTCGATGACATCGCCGTCGTGGGCCTCTACAGTCACTCCCGCACCCGCGGTGCCGCCGTACCAGTTTTCGTGTGCGCACGGCCCGGTGAACTCTTCGACTTCGTTCTAGACGAACTCGCCGTCATCCACGAGCAGAGCAGGCTGGCATGACCCCACACGACGCTGCCGATCACGCTGACAACACACCGCACCCAACTCGCCAACTCGGCGCCACCGGAATCACGGTGCCCGCCGTCGGCATCGGCTGCTGGGCTATCGGCGGCCCCGACGACAACCTCGGTATGCCGATGGGCTGGTCCACCGGCGCCGACGAAAAGAACTCCATAACTGGCCTCGAAACAGCCTGGCAGCATGGTGCCCGCCTCTACGACACCGCCGACGTCTACGGCCACGGCCGATCGGAACGCATCCTCGGCCGGCTCGTCGCGCAGGTTCCCCGCCACGAGATCGTGCTCACGTCCAAGGTCGGCTACTTCGCCGGCACCGCTGAACACGGCTTCGAACCCCGCCACATGCGTCGTCAACTGGAACAATCGCTCGACAACCTACACACCGACCATCTCGACATCTACGCCTTCCACCACCCCGACTTCGGTGTCGACGACCGCTGGCTGCACCCCGCGCTGGACGCAATGCGCGCGTTCCGCGATGAGGGCCTCATCAAAGCCATCGGGATGCGCGGCCCACACCGCTTCGCGCTGGACCGCCTCACCACCCCACCCGATCAACGCGGCGACAAAATCGCGCGGTTCCGCGCTCTGTTCGAGTTCGTGCAACCCGACATCCTGGCGATCAGAGACAACCTCCTGACGCCGTCGCGCCAGTCCGAGGGCGTGTTCTCCTTCGCCGACGAGCACAAAGTTGGCATCCTGATCAGCAAACCGCTCGGACAGGGGCTACTGACCGGGACATACCGCACGGACGTTCAGCGCGCGTTTGGTGCTGGAGATCACCGACTCCGCAAACGGTGGTTCCAACCCGACGCGATCGAGATCATCAACGCAGGACTTGAGCGAGTCCGGGCCATCGTCGGCCCACACACCGAAGACCTGATCCGCGCCGCGCTGTGGGGATGCCTGGACCGATCACCGCATGCCGTTGTGCTCGTGGGATTCACCACCCCCGAACAAGTCGCCATGAACCTTGATTCGCTCAGCCCACGACCAGATGCCGCCGCCATCGCAGCAGCGCGAGAGATCATGGCAGACGTCGAGGCACGGCTTAACGCCGCAGGAGAAACGATCCTCGTTCCCTGACACCACCTCCACGTCGTGTGGCTACAAGGGGCCGTATCTCGAGAGGCTTGCCTGATCGCCCGAGCTGCGGTTCACCACGCGCACATCGTCGGCGGCCTGGGCGGCGGCGAGGCTCGGCACATGATCGGACGAGCTGGCCCTACGCTCAGGTCGTGGACGACGACGTGCTGGTGATCGAAACCTCCTGGCCTGCCACGACCGTCGACGGCGACCCCGGCATCGTGTCCGGAATGCTGTCGGTCAGCCGCACTGTTGGTGGTGAGTTCCTGCTCAACCTGTCCGTCGGGCCGCCTGGCGGCGTGCCTGAGAACTTCACCTACCTGGAGTTCCCGTTGTCGTCTGGTCACGCTCTGACTCAGGGCCGGCCGTACGCGAATCGCTACGCCAACCGTTTGATTCCCGGCCTGGGCGGGTGTCCCGGTTTCAGCGAGTCCGGTCAGGGCCTGCGGCAATGGGCCCTGGTGCAGGACGCCGAGGCGTTGGGTGGCGCGGGTGAGGGCGACGTAGAGCTCGGCCGCGCCGCGTGGGCCGTCGGCGAGGATCCGTTCTGGTTCCACGACCAGGACGGCGTCGAACTCCAGGCCCTTGGTCTCCGACGCCACCACCGCGCCCGGCACACCCGGTGGCCCGATCACGACGCTGGTGCCTTCGCGACCGGCTTCGTCCCGGATGAATTCCTCGATGGCAGCGGGCAGTTCGTCCTCGGTGACCCGCCTGGACCATGGCGCGACGCCGCACGCGCGGACCGACTCCGGTGGCTGGACCCCGGGCGCGAACTCGGCGAGCAGCGCGGCGGCGACGGTCATGATCTCCGCTGGGGTGCGGTAGTTCACCGACAGCGACCGGTACACCCAGCGGCCGGGCACGTAGGGCTCCAGCATCGCGTCCCACGACATCGCCCCGGCCGCTGACCGGCGTTGGGCGAGGTCGCCGACCACCGTGAAGGACCGGCCGGGGCAGCGCCGCATCAGCACCCGCCAGTCCATTTCGGATAGTTCCTGGGCCTCGTCGACCACGACGTGGCGGTAGGTCCAGTCCCGGTCCGCGGTGGCGCGTTCGACGAGGTCGCGGGTGTCGCGCTCGAGGAACCGGTCGGCCAGGTCCTCGGCGTAGACCATGTCCTGGGCGAGCAGGTGGTCCTCGTCGTCCATCAGGTCCTCGCGGCGGATGAGGCTGTCCAGCACGCCGGCGGCGTACTCGGCCTCGGCCTTCCGTTCCCGCTCGGTGGCCTGGTCGGCCGACTTGTCGCGGCCCAGCAGGTCAGCCAGTTCGTCGAGCAGCGGCACGTCCGGCACCGTCCAGGCCTCGCCGTCGGCGCGCAGCAGCGCCGGGTCGGCGCCTGCCGCCCGCAGCCGTTCGGGGGACGTGTACAGCGGCCCCAGCAGTGTCTCCGGCGTCAGCACGGGCCAGAGCTCGTCGAGCGCGGCGGTGTACTTATCGTCCTCCGGGAGCTCCTTGAGCAGGTCTGCCCGCAGCTGCTCCCAGGCTTCGCGGTCGTTCCGGGTCAGCCAGCCCCGGCCGATCCGGCCTATCGCCCGTTCGGTGAGCACGTACGTGACGATCTCGGCGAACACCGCGCGGGCCTCGTTGTGCGGCAGCCTGCTTGCCCGCGCCTCCTCCCTGGCCCACTCCGCGGTCTCGGCGTCGATCCGCACGGTGACGCCCGCCAGGTCGATCGGCAGCGGGTGCTCCGGCAGCCGCTGCCGATCGGCGACCGCCGCCGCGAGCACGTCGAGGACCTTCAGCGAGCCCTTGAGCCGCGCGGCTTCCGGGGTGTCCTCGGCGGTGACGCGCAGACCGGGCACAAGGTCGCCGGTGGTCATGAACACCACGTCGGACTCGCCCAGCGACGGCAGGATCCGACCGATGTGGTTCAGGAACGCCGGGTTGGGCCCGACCACGAGCACACCGTGCCGTTCCATTCGCTCCCGCTGGGTGTAGAGCAGGTACGCGACGCGGTGCAGCGCCACCACGGTCTTCCCGGTGCCCGGGCCGCCCTCGATCACCAGCACCCCGGCGTGGTCGAGTCGAATGATCTTGTCCTGCTGGGCCTGGATCGTCGCCACGATGTCGCGCATCCCCGCGCCGCGCGGCGCGTTGACCGCCGCGAGCAGGGCCGCGTCCCCCCGGTCGGCACCGCTGGGCGGCCGAGCACCTCGTCGGTGAAGTCGATCACCCGGCGCCCGCGCGTGTGGAACTGGCGGCGCCGTCGCATGTTCTCCGGGGTCACGGCGGTAGCGACGTAGAACGCGCACGACGCCGGTGCCCGCCAATCCAACAACACCGGTTCGTAGTCGTTCTCCTCGTCGAAAAGGCCGATCCGGCCGATGTACGAATGGTCGCCCGAAAGGGTGTCCAACCTACCGAAACAAAGCCCGTTGTCCGCCACGTCCAGCCGCTTCACCTCTTTGGCCGACGCGCGCACCTCGACGTCCCGCTCCACGGGTGTCCCGCCGTTTCCTCGCAACGCCGCGTTGTACTCGCCCTTCACTCGCGCGCGCTCGGCGTCGAGCCGCGTGTAGAGCCCGGCCACGTAACTCCGCTCGGACCGCAATTCCTCTTCGTACCCCTGATTCGACACAGGTCCCTCACAGCGTTTGAACCGAAGTTTGTTCGGCGGGTATTCCTCTCGGGCCACACCTGCGCGCTCAGCTGACGGCAGCGCCGAACCACTTGGGCAGCCGGCCGAGCAGATCCTGCTGATCTTCACCGACCCACGCCACGTGGCCGTCCGGCCGCAGCAGCACCGCGGGCACGTCCAGTTCCTCGCTGACGTCGACGACGTGATCGACCCGATCCGCCCAGCCCGCCACCGAGAGCCGGCCGGTCTGGTCGAGCAGCAGTCCGCGGCCGCCGTGCATCAGCTCGTAGAGGCGTCCCCGCTTCAGCCCCACGTCCCGCATCCGCCGGCCGAGCAGCTCATGCCCCTCGCCGAGGTCGTAGCGGACCCCGATCGCGGTGATCTTCTCGATCAGATACCGGTTCACGTTCTCGAAGTCCATCAGTTCCGACACCAGCCGGCGCACTGACCGGGGGCCCGGCTCGGAGGACAGCAGCTCGGTCTGCGCGCGGGTGTTGTCCAGCACGTCGGCGGCCACCGGGTGCCGTTCGGTGTGGTAGCTGTCCAGCAGCCCCTCCGGCGCCCAGCCGTTGACCTCGGCGGCCAGTTTCCAGCCGAGGTTGACCGCGTCCTGGATGCCGAGGTTGAGCCCCTGCCCGCCGGTCGGCGGGTGGACGTGCGCCGCGTCGCCGGCCAGCAGCACCCGGCCGGTGCGGTAGCGCTCGGCCTGCCGGGTGGCGTCGCCGAAGCGGGAGAGCCAGCGCGGTGAGTGCGCGCCGAAGTCGGTGCCGGCGAGCTTCCGCACCTGCTGCTTGAGCTCGTCGAGGGTCGGCGGCACCGTGCGGTCCTCGGCCACGCCCTCGGCGGGCACGATGAGGCGGTACACCCCGTCCCCGAGGGGCATGGTGCCGAACCCCTTGTGGGTCTTGCGGACTTCGGCCACCACGGCGTTCAGCGTCTCCGGCGGCGCGGTCAGCTCCACCTCGCCCAGCAGCGTCTCGCGCCTGGTGGGCTCGCCGGGGAAGCCGACGCCGAGCAGCTTGCGCACCGTGCTGCGGCCGCCGTCACAGCCGACGAGGTAGCGCGAGCGCAGCTGCGTGCCGTCGGCCAGCTCGACGGTCACCCCGTGGTCGTCCTGGCTCAGCCCAACCAATTCAGTGCCGCGCCGGATCTCGGTGCCGAGCTCGGTGGCGCGCTCGGCCAGCAGGCGATCGGTGGTGGTCTGCGGGATGCCGAGGACGTAGGGATGCGTGGTGTCCAGCCGGTCGGGCGAGGGCTTGGCGATGGCGGCGAAGAAACCGCCGAGCGGGTACTGCTGGCCGTGCGCGAGGAACCGCTCCAGCAGACCACGCTGGTCCATCACCTCGATGCTGCGCACGTGCAGGCCCAGCGCACGGACATACCTGGCCGGCTCCGCCTCCTTCTCCAGCACGAGCACCTGCACGCCGTGCAGCCGCAACTCGCCGGCCAGCATCAAGCCGGTCGCTCCACCGCCGGCAACGATCACGTCAATCATGAAACCCCCATTCACCAAGGTTGCATCTCGGCCAGCTACTCCGCGCAGTCCGGCGGCGCACACACCCGCACCTCCGCGCCGAGTGCCCGCAACCGCACCGCAGGTCCCACCGGCGGTTCGCCTCCCGCGAGACCCATACGTCGACCAAGGCACACGTACTTCGCGAATCCCTGATTTCCGCAGGTTCTGGCTTCGGTCGGAGAGTCTGCGGCACGACCCGGGTCTTGCCGCAAGGCCCCCAGTGCGCTATATGTTGAGAGTGGCAGGGAGTGGGCAACCTCCTTGCCTTTGCTTTTGCCGTCTGCTGCGGACGGACAAGCTCCTCCCAAAGCGGTGACGCGCCGGGTACGGTGATGCCGCCGCCAGCTGAACACACCCTGCGCCGGCTGGACTGGGCGAGGGTGCGGACCTGGTTGGGGTGGGCAGTGCATGTCGGCGTGACTCAGCTGTTGGCCTGGGCCCTCCGGCATTGGCTGGGGTAAACGGCCGACGTACCCGGCCAGCTCGGGCGGCCGACAGCGTGGTCGGCCTGAGCGTTGGCGCCTCAAGGCATAGTTCCGGGGATTGGGATAACCGCGGCCCACCGTAAATGCTCCGTCGCCGTCGTGGGTTCCCGAAGCATCCGCCGGCATGCTCAATGCGGCGACTGAGCGTCCCGTACCTTACGCGGAATCTCCAACGATTTCACCGTCGTGATCGACATAGTTTTGCCACCACGCCACCGGCCCAGTGGAGGTGACCGCCCGTGGCGCCGCAGCCGATCAGTGCTTCCTGGTGGTGGGGTCGAACTGCTTGGGAGTCAGCCAAGCCCTGCCCTCGGTCAAGGTGTGAACACCCCGATGAACCATCAGTCAACGAGACGAAGCGAGTCGTCACGGCGAGGCACGCACGCCGGCGAGGTCAGGGGGTGACGGTGCTGAGGAAGGCGTGCCAGGCTGCGACGGGGAAGGCCAGCGCGGGGCCGTCGCGGTCCTTGGAGTCGCGCACCCGCACGCCCTGCGGCGCGGGTGCGACCTCGACGCAGTCACCGCCGTTGGGGCTGTGGCTGCTGGTGCGCCAGCCGACCTCGACGCAGGTGCCGCCGTTGGGGCTGTAGCTGCTGGTGTGCCAGACGATCCCGTCCGGCTCAGGCGCGGGCATCATGGTCCTCTCGATCCGCGTAGAGCTCGGTTGCCAGGGTGGCAATCATGTCGTTGGATTCTCCCTCTTTCAGGGCAGTCTCGGCCAGCACTCCAAGGATGTACTGGTAGGCGGAGATCTCCTCTCGCCGCTCCAGGAACAGGCAGGAGGTCTGGCTGTCCAGGTAGACCACTGGCTTGAACTCGGCGAACTCCATCAGCTGGAACGAGCCAGCTATTGCGGCATGGCCGCCGAGCGCGGCGGGCACCACGCGCAGCGTGAGGTAGGGGCGCACCGACATCCGCAGCAGGTGGTGCAGCTGATCGGACATCACCACCGGACCGCCGATCGGCAGCCGCAGCACGAACTCATGGATGAAGAAGGTGAAACGCGCCGGGTGGTTCCGGCTGAACAGGCTCTGCCGGGCTAGCCGGGCGACCACCCGATCCTCGATCTCCTCCGCCGGCACCGTCCGCGAGTCGTGGATCGCCGCGCTGGCGTAGTCACCAGTCTGCAGCAGGCCAGGCACCAGCGTCGACTCAAACGCGCTGATCGCGACCGCCTTGTCCTCGTGGTCGATCAGGGTGACGACCTGCCGGGGCAGCCGGGAGCCGTGCTGCTGCAGCCAACCCGGGGTGTGCCGCTGCTGGCACAGGGCCAGCAGCCGGTCGCGCTCCGCGCCGGTCACCCGGCACACCGCGAGGAACGCCGCGACGTGCAGCTCGCTGGCGTTACGCTTGCCGGACAGCAGCCGGGACACCCAGCTCGGTGACCAGCCAAGCAGGTGCGCGACTTGCCGGCCGTTGAGCCGGGCCCGGCGCATTGCCTGCCGCAGCCCCTCGCCGAGTTCCCGGCTACGCACCGTAGGTTCCAGATCACGCATAATGACCTCCCGCGGGCGACCATAAACCCACATGGCGCAACATTCCAGCCAACTTGTGCCGAGACCGAAAACCTTGCGTGACCAGAGGTCAATGGTGTTGCCCCTAGCGGTAGCGGCCCCGTGCGGCGGCGACGGCCAGCGGTTACCGTGAAGGGGCGTTTTTCCTAGCGCGGTCGCAAGCGGATGGGCAGGGGTGAGGACGTCGCGGATGGATGACCACCCGCACGTCCAGGTGGCGATCATCGGCTCCGGATTCGCCGGGCTGGCGATGGCGATCCAGCTCAAGCGCCACGGCGCCACAGACTTCGTGGTGCTGGAACGAGCCGACGATGTCGGCGGGGCCTGGCGGGACAACACCTACCCAGGCTGCGCCTGCGACGTGCCGTCCACCCTGTACTCCTTCTCCTTCGCCGCCAACCCAGACTGGACTGCCAGCTTCTCCCCGCAGGGTGAGATCCACCACTACCTGCGGGACTGCGTGCGTCGCTTCGACCTGCACAGCCACCTGCGGCTGGACCACGAGGTACTCGAGGCCCGCTGGGATTCCGACCGCACGCACTGGTCGATCGAGACGTCCCGCGGCCGGTTCACCGCGACCGTGCTGGTATCGGCCACTGGACAGCTCAGCGAACCGGCGCTACCCCCGCTGCCCGGTCTCGAGCGCTTCACCGGGACGGCCGTGCACACCTCCCGATGGGACCACTCGCTGGACCTCACCGGAGCCAGCGTCGCGGTGATCGGCACCGGGGCGTCCGCGGCACAGCTGATCCCCGCGATTGCCAACCGGGTCGCGGCGTTGCACGTCTTCCAGCGCACCGCGGCCTGGGTGTTGCCACAGCACAACCGGCTACGCAGCGGTCTCGAGCACCGCGCCTTGCGAGCCGTGCCCGGGCTGCAAAGTGCCGTGCGGGCCGCGCTGTACTGGGGGCGGGAATGCGCGTTGATCGGCTTCATCCACCCCCGGATCATGCGGGCGGTGTCCCTGCTCGCTCGGCTGCACCTGCGCCACCAGGTACCCGAGGCCGCCCTGCGGGCCGCGCTGACCCCGGCATACGCGTTGGGCTGTAAACGGGTGGTGCGCTCGAGCACCTTCTACCCCACGCTGCGCCGCGAGCACGTGGAGCTGGTCACTGCGGAGATCCGCGAGGTGCGGGAGCGCTCGGTGGTCACCATCGACGGTGCCGAGCGACAGGTGGACACCCTCGTGTTCGGCACCGGCTTTCGCGCCGCCGAGATGCCGATGACGCGGCTGATCCGCGGCCGGGGCGGGCGGCTGCTCGCCCACCAGTGGCGCGACACCGGTGCGCAGGCCTACCTGGGCACCACCGTGGCCGGGTTCCCCAACCTGTTCCTGCTCACCGGCCCGAACAGCGCGCCGGCCCACAACTCCGTGGTGCTGGGGATCGAGACCCAGGTCGGCTATGTGCTCGACGCACTGCGGGTGATGCGGGCCCACGAGCTGGCCGCGGTGGAGGTGCGAGTCCAGGTGCAGGCGGCCTTCGTGCGCGACGTGCAGGCCCGGATGGCGAGGACGGTGTGGGCCACCGGCGGCTGCCGCAGCTGGTTTCTCGACCACGCCGGCCGCAACACCACAGTCTGGCCCTGGCCCGTCGCCCGCCTCCGCCGCCTGACCCGCCACTTCGACCTCGAGAACTACCACACCCGCGGCAGCGACATGGATGCTTGTCGCTGTCTGGAAGGCGCCCCGGACCGCGATATGGATGCTTGTCGTCATCCCAGCGGGACAGGATGAGGGGGTGATCAGGGCACTGGTACTTGATGGTGACGCTGCGCCGTGGGATGTGCTGGTGGCGCTGGCGCAGCGATCCCGCCGGCGCGGGTTGCCACCGCCGGCCGCGCTGATCGGTGACTGGTTCGGCGGGACCGCCGTGATCGCGCCTTCGGTGCGGATCCAAGCGCTACCTGCCGATCGAGCCTTCCCGCCGGGCAGCACAGGCGAGCTTGGTGGGCCGGTCGGCGGCGGATGGATCGGCTACCTCGGCTACGGCCTGGCCGATCCGCGGCCCGCCGTGCGCCGGCTCCCCCTGGCCGCCCGCGGCTGGGCGGATCATGTGCTGCGCCGCGACAACGCCGGGCGCTGGTGGTTCGAGGCACTGGGCCAACCGAGCCCCTCCCTGGTCGCTGAGCTCGCCGGGATCGTGGCGCGCCCCGGGGCTCGCCCGCCACCGCGGCAGTGGCGCTGCAGCCACCTCGACGCCCCCGACCCGGACGAGTACCGCAAGGCTGTGCGGCTGGCCAAGGAGGAGATCGCCGCGGGCGAGATCTACCAGGTCAACGTGTGCACCAGATTCGAGGCGCGGTTCGCGGGCGATCCAGTGGCGGTCTTCGCCGCCGGAGTCGCCCGGCAGCGACCGCAGCGGGCGGCACTGGTGACCGGACGGTGGGGAGCCGTGGCGTCGCTGTCCCCCGAGCTGTTCCTGGCCCGCCATGGCAGGTCAGTGCGAACCGCACCGGTCAAGGGCACGCTGCCCCGCCGAGGACCCTCAGATGCCGGCAACGCCGCGGCGCTTCGGGCGTCGGCCAAGGACGTCGCAGAGAACGTGATGATCGTCGACATGGCCCGAAACGACCTGGGCCGGGTGTGCACCACCGGCAGCGTCACCGTGCCGCAGCTGCTCGATGTCCAGCCGCATCCCGGGGTGTGGCATCTGGTGTCCACCGTGACCGGGCTGCTCGCGGCGGGGACCGACGATGCCACCGTGCTGACCGCGACCTTCCCGCCGGCCTCGGTCACCGGCGCACCCAAGCACCGGGCGCTGGAGGTGATCGCCGCGTTGGAGCGGGCACCGCGCGAGGTGTACTGCGGCGCGGTGGGGATGGCCTCGCCGGTGGCGGGCACCGAGCTTAACGTGGCCATCCGGACCCTGGAGTTCCACCGCGACCGGGTCTGGTTCGG
>JBOHEP010000136.1:0-1735 GCA_050701075.1 Pseudonocardia sp.
ACGACCAGCGCGGACAGATCACGATCTTCACCGATCCCGTCGACCATGGCCGCGGAACGTAGCCCTCCACGACTCGCTCGACGTCCGGCGACACGACCGCTGGTCCCGGTAGTTCAGTCAACAGGAGCACCTACGGTCATCACCCGCTGACCGCGTGGTGCGACAACACCGGGGAGTCGCTGGCGTTGCTGCTGCGCCCGGGCAACGCCGGCTCCAATACCGCGAGTGATCACATCGCGGTGCTCACCGAGGCGATCGCACAGGTCCCACACCGGTACCGCCGTGATCTGCTGATCACCGTCGATGGCGCCGGCGCCACCCTGGACCTGATCGGCCACATCACCGGGCTCAACGCCGTGCACGGACACCGGGTGCAATACTCGGTCGGGTTCGACCTCGACCACCGCGGCCGTCGCGCGATCGGGCAGGTCCCAGCCAAGGCGTGGGAACAAGTCCTCGACCGCGACGGAGCACCGCGGGACCCCGACGACGCCGGCGTGGTCGACCTGACCGGGCTGCTGCGCGCCTCGGTCGGCGGGGATGAGCTGCGCAACTGGCCCGCCGACATGCGCATCCTGTGCCGCCGCGAACGCCCCGGCGCCGGGGCGCAGCTGTGCGCACTGGAAGAGACCGACGGGTGGCGCTACCAACTCACCGCCACCAACACCACCCACGGACAGCTCCAGTTCCTCGAAGCCCGCCACCGAGTCCACGCCCGCGTCGAGGACGCCATCCGCACCGGGAAGGACACCGGCCTTCGACACCTGCCCTCCATTATCTTGAGTCCGACGCTTGATCAAGGCGTTGAGCTGAGGAAATGCTTGGTGGACGGTGGAGTCGACGGAGGACGGCGGCTCTGTCTCAGCATGGCCCGATCACTTTCGGGGGGTTGTTGTTCGGCGTGTCGTCGTCGGCGGGTTGGCCGAGGATGGCGGCGGTTCGGCGTTGCCCGAGCGCTGCGGCCAGACCGTTACGGAGCTGGCGGTTGTCGTCCTCGAGCCGCGCGATGCGGTCGGTGGCGGTC
The DNA here is from genome assembly GCA_050701075.1 of Pseudonocardia sp. Lineage (GTDB taxonomy): Bacteria > Actinomycetota > Actinomycetes > Mycobacteriales > Pseudonocardiaceae > Pseudonocardia. The sequence continues at coordinate 1,025 of JBOHEP010000136.1, forward strand.
TGCATGCGGCGTAACAACGAGGCATCGGTGGCGCGTTGCCGATCGGGCGGGACCGCGGTTGGGGAGCGCGGGCGGTGACGGTCACGGAGGCGTTGGATCTCTGCTCGTAGGTCGTGCTGGGAGTAGAGCCAGGAACGGGAGATGCCGGCCTCCCGGGCCAGGGCCTCGAAGGTGATCGGGTCACCGGCGGCGTCCATGCGCCGCAGCGCGGAGACCGCCCGCAGGCGGGTGTCCTCGGTTCGCCGGCGCGAGGCTGCGAGCAGGTGTCGGGTGTTGTCAGCGCGCATCGGCTGCCGCTTCGGTGGGGTCGGTGTCGACCTCGCTGATCATGCGGTCGAGGTTGGCGAGGATCTGGGTGTTCATCTCGGTCACCCGGGTCTGCCCGTTGACCTTCGCGTTGTCGATGAGGGTGAGGGTCCGGCCGCGGTGTTCGCGCAGCTCGGGCAGGAACTCCGGGCCGGTGAGGAACACCGGGCAGGTCAGGCAGGCGTTGGCGTGCGGGCAGGACTTCTGAACGGGCAGCCCGCAGTAGCCGTGCGGCAGGGTCTGGGTGGCGATCGGGTAGCGGGTTTTGGCCCATTGGGCGACCCTGGTGGCTAATTCGTGTTCATGAGGCCAGGGCGGGTTCGAGGCGGGCGAGGTGGCTGGTGCGGGTCCGGTCGAGTGGGTGGCCGTTCCACCAGGCGTGTAGCCGGATCAGGTTGACCGCGA
>JBOHEP010000137.1:0-6251 GCA_050701075.1 Pseudonocardia sp.
ACGCCTACACCCAGCTCGGCGACCCCACCGCCGCCACCGCGGCCGTGCAGCAGATGCTCGACGTGCGTCCCGGGCTGGCCGCGTTCACCCGGGCGTCCTACGACCTGGAGCTGCACGGCCGACCCGACGAGGCCCGTGCTGCGATGGAGCGCGCATTGGGCGTTGCTGCGTCACCCGACGACGTCGCGTTCTGCCGCTACTTCCTCGGTGAGCTGGCCTGGAACGCCGGCCGGGTCGACGAGGCGGCCGCCCAGTACGAGCGCGGGCTGGTGGCGTCACCGCAGAACGTCGCGCTCCTCCAGGGGCGGGCCAAGGTCGCCTACGCGCAGGGCCGGGCCGACGAGGCGCTGGCCGGGTACCGGGAGATCACCACGCGCATCCCGCTGCCGCAGTACCTGCTCGAGTACGGCGAGCTGCTAGAGGCGGCGGGCCGGGCCGGCGAGGCGGCCGCCCAGTACGAGGTGCTCGCCGCGGCGCAGCAGCTCTACCTCGCACAGGGGTCCACCGATGACCAGGTGGCGGCGCTGATCGCCACCGACCACGGCGACCCGGCCGAGGCGCTGCGGCTGGCCGAGGCCGAGTGGGCCCGTCGGCAGAGCGTCTTCAGCGCTGATGCGCTGGCCTGGGCGCTGCACCGCAACGGCCGCAACGCCGAGGCGCTGACCTACGCCGACCGGGCCGCGGCGCTCGGCTGGCGCAATGCGAGCTACGCGTTCCACCGCGGGATGATCATGGCGGCGCTCGGGCGGGACGCCGATGCACTCGCGGCACTGACGGAGTCGGTGACGATCAACCCGCACTTCAACCCGCTGCAGGCGCCGGTGGCCCGCGCGCGGATCGCCGAACTGGAAGCGGGCGCATGAGGGGTCTGCGACGGGCGGCCGCCGTCGTGCTGGCGGTCGGCGCCCTGCTGTTGGCACCGGTGGGACCCACCGCGGCACCCGCGGCGCAGGCCCACCCGCTGGGCAACTTCAGCGTCAACCACTACGACGGTCTCGAGCTGTACCCGGACCGGATCGAGATCCTCGCGGTGCTGGACACGGCCGAGATCCCGACGGTCCAGCAACGCGGCGCCGTCGACACCGATGGTGACGGGACCTACTCGGCTACCGAGAGCGCCGGCCATGGTGGCGCGGAGTGCGCCGGAATCGCCGGCTCGGTCGCGGCGCTGGTGGACGGCGCGCCGCTCGCGTTCACGGTCCGAGCCGCCGACGCCACGTTCCCACCCGGCGAGCGTGGCCTCGCCACCACCCGGGTGACATGCAGGCTGGTGGCTCCCGCCGACCTGACCGGGAATGCGGAGATCGAGTTCACCGACGACTTCCGGGCCGATCGGATCGGCTGGCGGGAGATCACCGTGACGGGTGAAGGCCTGCGGATCGACGCCTCCGACGTGCCGGCGCAGAGTGTGTCGCAGCAGCTGCGGGCCTACCCCGCGGATCCGCTGCAGGCACCGCTCGACCAGCGCTCAGCGCGGATCTCGGTGGTGCCCGGCGATGCTGATGCTCGTTCTGTCGGCGCTCCTCTCGGTGGCACGGCCGTCGCGCCGCTGGCATCCTTGCCGACCACCGGCGTGGACTGGGTGGACTCGGTGCTCAGCAGCGCGGAGGGATTCCTGACGGGGCTCGCGCGCAGCACGCAGCTGACTCCCGCGGTGGGCGCGCTCGCGGTGCTGATGGCACTCGTCCTCGGCGCGTCGCACGCGGCGATGCCCGGGCACGGCAAGACCGTGATGGCCGCGTACCTGGCCGGTCGGCAGGGCACCCGGCGGGATGCGTTCGCCGTCGGTGCGACGGTGACGATCACTCACACCGCGGGTGTCCTGGTGTTCGGGCTGCTGATCACGCTGGTGGCGACGTTCGCCCCCGAGGCGGCGATGCGCTGGCTGGGGGTGCTCAGCGGCCTGCTCGTCGCGGCTGTCGGGCTGGCACTGTTGGGCGCGGCGCTGCGGCGGCGCCGGCAGTTCGCGGCGCTGCCGGTCCCGGAGCGGACCGGGGTTCTGGTGGATGCGGCTGTCGGTGGTGGTCGCGCCGTCGGCGCCGGGTATGAGGGCGGGGGCTCCGGGAGCCACGGGCATGGGCATGGGCATGGCCACGGCCACGGGCATGGCCATGGCCACGGCCATGGGCATAGCTGGGGGCATAGCTGGGGGCACAGCCGCGGGGTCGGTCGATCCGGACAGGACGGTTGGAGTCGGGCGAGCCTCATCGGGATGGGCGTCGCAGGCGGACTCGTGCCCAGCCCGACGGCCCTGCTGGTACTGCTCGCCGCAGTCGACTTCGAACGTGCGTGGTTCGGGATCGGCCTGGTGCTCTGCTACGCCCTGGGCATGGCGGCGACCCTCACCGGCGCCGGCCTGCTCCTCGTCTCGATGCGGGACCGCCTGGCCCGGGTAGACCGTGCGCGGGCGTGGTGGGGACGTACCCGGCGCCTCCAGGCAGTGCTGCCCGTGGCCACCGCGGTGCTGGTACTCGTCGTCGGCATCGGACTGGCGCTGCGGTCCCTTGCCAGCTGATCAGCTCGTTCGTTTCACATTGAACTCGTTTCACAAGGAGGATACGTGCGGCGTCACGTTGTCACGCTCGGCCTGTTGTGCGCCACCATCGGTGGCGCGGTGGGATGTTCGTCGGAGCCCGATCGGGGGCCGGCCTTCGACAACGAGGGCGGTCAGGAACTGAGCTGCATGACCCACCAGAGCGAGGAGCCAGGTGTGGGCTACACCGACCCCGAACTGCGCGAAACGGCGTCGAACCTGGCCCTGCTGCGCTACTACACCGCACACGGCACCAAGCCGTACTGCGACAACGCGGCCGCGAGCGAGGCCGATCGGGCCTGGGCGCAGGTCTACGTCGAGCTCGGGGGAACCACCGAGAAGGTCACCACCGTGATGCGCTGAATAGCGCTGGCGGACTGACCGACCTCAGTCGTAGGGTGGCGATACACGTGAGAGGAGGTGGTCCAGCGTTGAATAGCTACAGGACTCGTGAGGTGGCTGTCCGCTAGCACCACAGGACACGTCTCCGACGGCAGTGGATGCCGGTGTGGTGCCGGCGAGTTCCAGGCGGTCATCCGTGATCCCCGGGCCCGGGCCCGTCCAGCTCGGCATGCGCATCCCAACGGTGCGGCCCGGGGGTCACGCCTGTTGTGCGTCGGATCGAATGAGCAGCACCACCCGTGGTGTGCGGCCTCAACCCTCTTCCGCGAACGTCCGGCTGCCGTCGATGGCGCTGACCGGCGGGACGGGTGCGAACGGAGGCGGATCGTCCTGGTCGAACAGCCCCGGCCCGAGCGCGTTGCAGCTCGCGGACAACTCCGGGTAGGTGTACGGGTTCAGGCGCAGCGCGGTGATGAACTGGTCGATCCGGACATCGTCGGCGTCGGTGACCATGAGCTGGTGGCCCCAGGACTGGAGCGAGATCGGCCGGCTCAGACCCGGGTAGGGCGACATCACCATGTAGGGCTTGGCCTCGACCTTGGATCGCAACGTCGCCAGCGCCGCGGGGGTCGCCCGATCCGGATCGTAGGTGATCCAGACCGCCCCGTGCTCGAGTGAGTGCACGAGGTTCTCGCTACGCACCGGGTCGGCGAAGACCACCCCGTTGCACGCCGCCCAGTAGCTGTCGTGCGCTCCACCGAAGGGCGGGCTGTGCGTGTAGGCCACCGCTTGGTCGGGCGCAACGTGGTAGGCCCCCTGGTAGGTCTGCACCTCCACGCCCGGAATCCGTCGCGAAGGGTCCTGGTTGTTCGCTGATGGCGTGAAAGCGGAAAGGCCCGGCGGTGCGGTGGGCTGCCCGCGGACCTCGACGGTGCAGCCGCCGAGCACCAGGGCGCAGATCGCCACGGCGGCGGCGCCCCTCACCCTGGGAAAGCTCACTCGACCCCCGGCCGGCCTTTCTTCTGTCGCCGCTGAACCTCTGGTACGACCCGCGCGACAGAACAGTACGGGCCATCGCCCCGGGGCCGACCGGAGCCAGTCGGTTGCCCGCACGGACGACAGCGCGGTGCCGCCGTCGGCGCCCCGGTCATCCGTGGTCGCGCTGTAGGTGCAGGGTCAACCGGTGCTGGAGCGCCGCTCCAACCGTCCGACCGCCGCCTCCAGCCGCTGCGCCACCGCATGCAGCTCGGTGTCCGGTTCGGGCGGCAGCATGCCGACGACCTGGTGGAACCGCTCACGACAGGCGTCCAGTCCGTCTGCGGGTGCCTCGGCGGCCAGCCACGAACGCAGCGCCAGGTTGTGCGCGGCCACCACGGCGGCGCCGATGACGGCCGCCCGCAGCTCGCCGTCGGGCCGGTCGGCGAAGCGTCGCCGCAGGTAGCGGGTGAACAGGCGCCGATAGTGGTCGACGCCGGCGGACTCGCGATCGCGCAGCGCGGGCACCTCGTGGGTGAGCCGGAAGCGTCGGACGGAGAGCGCGGCGTCCTCGAGGTACATGTCCAGCACCGTCTCACCCGCCCGCAGTACCAGCGACGCGGTGGGCTCGGACGGGTGCGCGGTCTCGAAGACGTCGGCGACCCGGGCGAGGGCGGCCTCGTGGTCGGGAGAGATGGCGTCCTCCTTGCTCCGGAAGTACCGGAAGAAGGTGCGCCGGCCGACGCCGGCCGCTGCCGCGATGTCGTCGACGGTCGTCTCCTCGTAGCCGCGGGTGCGGAAGAGCTCGACAGCGGCGACGGTCAGTCCCCGGCGGACCTCGGCGCGACCCTCCGGGGACCGGCCGTGGCGGGCGGCCGACACGTCAGTCATGGCGATACATCATGCATGCCGCGGTATCACTCTTGACATCACTATTGACCCAGTGCCGCCCATGGCACTGAGGGTAACAGTTCGCTTGTTTGGTGGCACGGAGTGCCGTTAGAGTGCTGGCCATGGATCCCGACTTCGACAGCTACCGGCTCAGCGACGAGCACGAAGCGCTGCGCGACGCCGTGCGAAACCTGGCGGAGAAGGAGATCGCTCCGCACGCGGCCGACGTCGACGAGCAGAGCCGGTTCCCGCGGGAGGCGCTCGACGCGCTCTCGAAGGCCGGCTTCCACGCGGTCGGGATCCCCGAGGAGTATGGCGGTGAGGGCGCCGACGAGCTCGCGGGCTGCATCGTGATAGAGGAGGTGGCCCGGGTCTGCGCGTCGTCGTCGTTGATCCCCGTCGTCAACGGGCTCGGGCTGACGCCGATCCTGCTGTCCGCGTCACCCGAGCTCAAGGCGCAGGTGCTGCCGTCGATCGCGACGGGTGAGGCGATGATCAGTTACGCGCTGTCCGAGCGGGAAGCGGGCTCCGACGCCGCGTCGATGAAGACCCGTGCCCGTCTCGACGGTGACTTCCACGTTCTCACCGGCACCAAGGCGTGGATCACCAACGCCGGGGAGTCCACCTGGTACACGGTGATGGCGGTGACCGATCCGGAGCGCAAGGCCAACGGCATCTCGGCGTTCGTCGTGCACCGTGACGACCCGGGCTTCGAGGTGGGGCCCAAGGAGCGCAAGCTGGGCATCCACGGCTCGCCCACCCGAGAGATCCACTTCACCGACTGCCGGATTCCGGCCGACCGCATGATCGGTGCTCCGGGCACGGGCTTCAAGACCGCGCTGAAGACGCTCGACCACACCCGCCCGACCATCGGCGCCCAGGCGGTCGGCATCGCGCAGGGCGCGCTGGACGTGGCGATCGACTACATCAAGCGGCGGCGACAGTTCGGCAAGGCCGTGGCCGAGTTCCAGGGCATCCAGTTCATGGTCGCGGACATGGCGATGAAGATCGAGGCGGCGCGGCAGCTCGTCTACGTCGCCGCGTCCAGGGCCGAGCGCGGCGAGTCGAACCTGGGGTTCGTCTCCTCGGCGGCCAAGTGCCTGGCTTCGGACGTGGCGATGTCGGTGACCACGGATGCCGTGCAGTTGTTGGGGGGCGCCGGTTACACCCGCGACTTCCCGGTCGAGCGGATGATGCGCGACGCGAAGATCACCCAGATCTACGAGGGCACCAACCAGGTGCAGCGGATGGTGATGGCGCGGGCGCTGCTCAGAGGTTAGATCACGAATCTTTGGCATGCTCTGTGCGGGTGGAGCTCCATGATCAGGCCGACTTCAGGCCGTCCGTGGCCGGAAGCGGGGCGAAGACGCCGCCGCTATCGCAGATGGGTGCGGCTCTTTTGGAGGGGGCCTTGTGGCGCCTGTGACCAGGGGGTGTGTTGAGGCTGGAGTGAGGTGAGGGGCTCCTTCCCGCTACGTTCGAGGTGCTGAAGCCTTGACGCGGCAAGAAG
>JBOHEP010000138.1:0-2424 GCA_050701075.1 Pseudonocardia sp.
CCCAGGTGCACCAGCTCGGCAAGGAGCTGCACAGCAGGCTGGCCACCATGGGCAGCCATGTGGCGAAGTTGGGCCGCAGCCTGGACACGGCCGTCGACAGCTACAACTGCACGGTGTCGTCGTTGGAGTCGCGGGTACTGGTCACCGCGCGCAAGCTCACCGAGCTGGAGGTTGCCGACGGCGAGCTGCCCGCCCCCGCGCAGGTGGAGCGCGCGCCGCGGACGATCTCGGCACCGGAGCTGGTGGCCTCGGCCGCCGACTCGCTGGTCGCTCTTCCCGAGCCGGGCCGCGACGGCAGGGAGGTGTCCGCGGAGGCCCGGCGGGCTACGGTGAACCGATGACCACCGCGGGCGGTTCACCCCAACCACGGTCGACAGCGCGACAGTCCACAGTCGAGCAGTCCACAGACAAGCAGTCCACAGACAAGCAGTCCACACAGCAGCGGTCCGCGAGGCAACGGTCCCAGGGCCGACGCGCGACGACCGGTTGGCCGATACGCGAGCGGTCGCTCCTCCCGGCGGTGCTCGGGGTACCAGCGGTGGCAGCGATCGGCCTGGCCGCCGCGTTCACCACAGTCGGTGTGCTCACCGACATCCTCCGCATCGGCACGCTCGGAGGCCTTTTCACCAGCTGCTACTTCACCGGGTGCGTGCTCGCCGTGTGCTGGGTGCGGCGGCGCGACATCTTCTGGCCCATGGTGGCACCGCCCCTGCTGCTGGCCGTGGGGGTGCCGGCCGTCGTTCTGCTGGCCGCACCACCGCGCGCAGGCACCGGCATCGCCGAGCGACTGCTGCTCATCGGCGCCCCGCTGGTCAACGCGTTCCCGACGATGGGCGTCACCACCGGTGTGGTTCTCGCGATCGGTATGGGGCGCGCCCTCCTGCAGCACATCGGCTTCTCGGAAATGCGAGCGCGAGCCGGTGGCCCCGGACCGTAGGAGGTCCGCCTGGTGGAACGACTGTGGTGTGACACTCGACGCTTGAGCGCGCCCGCCAGCACGGCGATACCCCGCGCGCCCTGTCGGTGGGTGCCCCGCCTGTGATCGGGCGGCTGCTCACGGCGCTGCGCAACACCGGGTCGGTGCTGGCGGCGCCGGGCTGCGCGCCCTTCCGGCGCACCGACAATCCGCACGCTGATCTTGGCAGGTCACCGCGACTCCGATGGTGCCGTGACCATCGGTTGGGAACCCGGAACCGCACTCATCACAGCTGACAGTTCACAGACATCGATCAAGCGCTCGACACCGTCCGTCCACCAGCTCCCCGCACCGTCTCCACGCGTGCCCCGCCCGACCGAACCCCCCGAAGGACTTCCGCGACGCCGGACCAGGCGAAAAGGTCGTGGACCGAGTCGACGGTGACCGCACGACGCTCCCAGGTATCGAGCTGGTCGATGTCGGAGCATTCGGCAATACGGGCGCGGGCGGGAACGTCGATGCCGCGGGCGTCGAGTACCGCGAGCACCGCCTTGGCCTCGCCCTCCGCCTTGCCCTTGGCCTCGCCCTCCGCCTTGCCCCGGGAGAAGTAGCGGCGTGCGAAGTCACTCTGGTACTCATACGTTCCGGTGGCCACGAGTCCCTCCAGGTAGCGTTGCGCCGCGTCGGGCAGCGCAGCCAGCACTCCGAGCTCGCCGGGATGGGCAGGAACGTGGCATCGCGGCGCCGCCACGGCAACAGGTTGGCCTGGCGGCGCCGCGGCAACACGAGCACCTCGGTCCGTGGTGGCAGCGCGGCAGCCAGCAGCCGTTACCGATGCGCGACGCGGCTCGGGCGCAGCTCGCGCGGAAGGGCGAAGGTCAACGTCTCCTGGGCGGTCGTGATCTCCTCCACCTGCTCCCAGCCACGCTCGGCCAGGTAGTCCAGAACTCCGCGCACCAGCACCTCGGGCACAGAAGCCCCGCTGGTCAGACCCACGGTGCCCACCCCGTCCAGCCACGCGTCGTCGATCTCCCTCGCGTAGTCGATGAGGTACGACGCCCCGGCACCGGCCGAGAGCGCCACCTCGACGAGCCGCACGGAGTTCGACGAGTTCCGCGAGCCGACCACCAGCACCAGGTCACATTGCCCGGCCATCGCCTTGACCGCGACCTGGCGGTTCTGGGTGGCATAGCAGATGTCGTCACTGGGCGGGTCGGCCAGCTTCGGGAACCGCTCGCGCAGCGCTCGGACGGTCTGCATGGTTTCGTCCACGCTAAGTGTGGTCTGGGACAGCCACACGACCTTGTCGGGATCACGGACCGTCACCGCCTCGACGTCAGCGGTGGTCTCGACGAGCTGGATGTGCGCCGGCGCCTCACCCGCGGTGCCCTCCACCTCCTCGTGCCCGTGGTGGCCGACGAGCAGGATGTCGTAGTCCTCGCGGGCGAACCGCTTGGCTTCCTGGTGCACCTTGGTGACCAGGGGGCAGGTCGCGTCGATGGTGCGCA
>JBOHEP010000139.1:0-3345 GCA_050701075.1 Pseudonocardia sp.
CGAACCGGGTCAAACTCGGGTCCGGCGCGCCGATCAGCACCCGCCGCCGCAACCGGCGCATACCACGTAACGTGTCCACCCGGTGGGCGTCCTCTCATCTGGCATGTTGTGGCTTTCGCAACCGACACCATCCCAGGTCAGGGCGGCGCCCACCCTCATTTCGGGCAGTTTCGGGCCCGTGTCGCCACGCTACTCGCGGATTCGGGTCTGAGGATGGCGGAGTGCAACTGCTGTGCGAGCCGGTCTGGCTCGATCCCGAGATCCTGCACGAGCCTCTCGTGCAGCGAGCGGTAGACCTCGAGGGCCTGCGCCCGACGGCCGACGAGGTAGAGCGCACGCATCAGGTGGACGTGCAGGTTCTCGTGGGTCGGGTTCATGGGTGTGATGCCGGCGAGGTCGGTGAGCACCTCGCGATGCATCCCGAGCCGGAACTTGGCGGACACCAGGTGATCGACGGTGGCGAGCCGGGACTCCTCGGCGTAGCGCTTCCAAGACTCCAGGACAACCCCGGCGCTGAGGTCGGAGAGTGCCGAACCGCGCCAGATCTGCAGCGCATCGCTTAGTCTGCGCACTCCCAAGGTGTCGTCGCCATGGGCGAGCGCCTCCTGCCCGAGCAGTGCGAACTTCTGGAAGCGAAGGATGTCGATGGCACCGTCGAGGACCAGCCGGTAGCCACCAGGGCCCGTCACGAGCGAGGAGCGGGCCACCTCCTCGGTGGTCCGGCCGGTGCTCGTGATGAGCCACTTCCGCAGGTTGAGGATGTAAGTCTGGAGCGTGGTGACACTGCTGCTCGGCGGTTCGTCACCCCAGAGCTCACGCATGAGCGTGCGGGTGGGCACCGTCTCGCCAGCGTTGAGGACCAGAGTCGCGAGAACGCGCCGCAGCTTCGGGGCGCTCGGCGTCAGATCATGCTGGTTCAGATGCGCCGAGAACGGCCCGAGAACGAGATAGTCCATTGTGTTCTTCCCCCGGTTCTTCCTCGAACTCAGTTGCGGTGCTGAGAACTCGGTTTTCCGGGCTCAGGAGTAGTAGGAGGAGGAGTAGGAGGAGGAGGAGTGCGGGCCTCACGGCGGTACCGCTCGATCGGCCGGTCGTCTGAAAAATTCCAGACAGAATTACTGAAGCACATAAGAATCCCCCGATTCACTGCAAGTGCATCTCTGCGTGGTGCGTCGTTCGGGCACCAACGTGGAAGGCGTGTTCGACGCCCTGCTGTGCCCGCCACCCGTTGAGACCGCGTGCCGGCTCGGCCGCGCGATCAGCAGGCTGCGGGTGTCGGGTGGGGATCGGCTCGACCTCGTCCCGCTGGTACTGCGAGCGGAGATCCTGAAGCTCGCCCTGACGAGCGTCCTCACGGCCCTCGTCCGGCGACCGGGGCTGTGGGACCTGCTGCGCCGGGAGCCTGAGCTCGTGCCGGTCACCGTCGCGGAGTCACTGCGGTGGGAACCACCGATCCGGCTGGTCCCCTTCTTCGCACGGGAGGAGGTGCGGATCGGGCACCTGACGGTGACGGCGGGCGAGCCGGTCGTGCTGATGGTCGGCGCCGCCCAGCGCGACCGCGCGGAGTACTCCGACCCGGACCGGTTCGACATCCGCCGGGAGCCCGCTCCGGTGCTGTCGGGCTCGTCCGCAGTCGCGTCGGATGACCGCTCCTGGGCGGCGCGCGACGCCGCCACGGTCCTGTCGAGCGTGCTCGGCGAGGTGCGGTTGATCCGCCCGGCAGGCGACCCGGTCCGCGCTCCGCGGGCTCCGGTCACCGGCTCATTCACGCAGTTCCCGGTGCTCTTGCAGCGCTGAGGTCGTCATCACGTTCGTGATCATGGGATTCAGATGGGGGAATCGAATCGTGAAGTCCAGGGTGATGTCGGGCCGTAGCGGCCAGCATCGGGAACAGGTCGGGGGGCTCGCGAGGAAGCTGTCCGAGATCGTCGACGACTGGGCCGACTCGCATCCGGAGTGGCCTGCCGTGCGACATGCGGGCCGCACCGTCGACTACGGCGAACTGCAGCGGGTGAGCGATCACGTGGCCGACCGCTTGCTGGCGAGCGGGATGGTCGAGGGTGAGCACGTCGGCGTCTACGGCCGCCGCTCGGTCGATGCGGTCATCGGCATGCTGGCGGTCCTGAAGGCCGGTGGGGTGTACGTCCCGCTGGACGAGTCGGTGCCGCACCGACGGTTGCAGGCGATGGCCGACGACGCCGGGATCCGGATCGTCGTCACCAGTCCCGGCGTGGTGCTGCGCATCCGTAACGTGCGCTCGCGCATCGACGTGGCTCCCGCCCAGGAGCCTGCCGAGCCCCGGCCACGGCACGACCGGGCGCCAAGGGACTGCGCTTACGTCATGTTCACTTCCGGCACCTCCGGGCGGCCGAAGGCGGTGCGGATCCCTCACTCGGGGGTGGTGCGACTTTGCGTCCCGGAGGGCCGGTACTACCGGCCCGTCCACGGAGATCGCGTCCTCCAGTCGTGCGGCCTGTCGTCCGACGCCTCGACGATCGAGATCTGGTCCGCCCTGCTCCGGGGCGCCTGTCTGGTAGTCGTGGACCACGCGGACGTGCTGTCGCCGCACTCGCTCGAGCGCCGGCTGCAGTCGGAGCAGGTGACGGTCGCCTACCTGACCACCAGCGTGTTCCACCACGTCGCCAGGACGCGGCCCGAGGCGCTCGCCGGGCTGCGCTTCGTGTCGGCCGGCGGGGAGGCGATGGACCCGGATCTGACCCGCTTGGTGAAGCGGGTCTGTCCTGGGACGCAGGTGGTGAACTTCTACGGCCCGACCGAGAACTCCGTGGTCTCCACGGCCCACGTGGTCGATGACCTGCCCGAGGGCGCGTCCGAGGTCCCGATCGGCCGCCCTATTCCCTACTCCACATGCCACGTGCTGCGCAGTGACCTGACCCCGGTGCATGCCGGCGAGGAGGGCGACCTCTACGTGGGCGGCGACGGTCTGGCGATCGGCTACTTCGGCGACGAGGAACTGACATCCAATCGGTTCTCGACCGGCCTCCTCCTCGAGGGTGAACGGCTTTACCGCACCGGTGACCGCGCGGTCCACGGAGCCTCGGGTGAGCTCCTGTACCGCGGCAGGCGGGACCGGCAGATCAAGATCGGGTATTCACGGCGGGCTCGTGATCATGCGGTTTTGGGGTGTCGGAACAAGGAAAGGTGTCCCTGACCTGGGAGAATGCGGAGTGTTGAGATCTGCATGAACCCCAGGAAGGGACACCCTTCAGGTGAAGGCTACAAGCACTGGTCGGCTGGTCGTGGATGCCGCGCTGGCGTGGTCGCAGGGACTCGCAGTCGAGGTCGGTGGGGCCGGGACGGTCGCAGCAGCGGGGGTGGTGCTGC
>JBOHEP010000140.1:0-24041 GCA_050701075.1 Pseudonocardia sp.
GATCACATTAGCGGCAGGCCCATCGTGCGCCGTCACCGGCTGCACAGGCCTTAGGTCATATGCGTCATAGTGCCTCTTACCAGCAGAAATCCATGCTCATCCGAGCTAGCCAGGAAACTCCCGCTAGATCTCCCCGAACAGGAACCGGTGGAAGGCCTGCAAGTGCGGCAGGTCGTAGGACCCCTCGATACGCAGCCCGTCGTGCCGGTGGAGCTGCGCAAGTTGGGACGCGGTCCAGAAGGCCTCGGCCCGATCGAGCTCGTCGGAGTCGGTGAGCCCTAACCTGTTGCGCAGAACGCCGGTAGCCGGGTCGGTGTAGGGGTCGAGCCGGGAGCTCATCTGCGGTAGCGCGCCAGGAACTCGGCTTGGACGTCCTCGATCGAGCGGGCGCCGGAGGCGATGTCGGCGAGCAGTCGCAGATCCTGCGGGCTCGGCTCCAGACCCTCCGCGCGTACCGAGGCCAGCGCCTCGGCCATCGCACGCTGGCGTTCGGCGGCGTCCTGCAAGGCCTGGTACTGGGACACGGACATCAGAACGGCCTCCGGTTTGCGATGTGACCCGACGAAGACGGGCCCCGCGCCATCGTTGTTGACCTCGTCGATGATCCCGGTCAAGCCGGCCCGGAACTCCCGGACGGAGCGCACCTCAGGGATCGACTTCATACCTGAAAGTGTACACGTAAGTGTTCCGTATGGGTCATCGACACGGTTCGACGTGCGACGTTCGATCCAGCGGGCCTCAGGGAACGCAACTGCCAGCCAACCCTGGTCCCTCGAGACTCCACATCAAGAGACCCAGTTCGCCGAAGTGACGGCAACCAGGGGTGGTCAAGCCAGTCAACCAGTGGGGCGGGTGGGGTTCGAACCCACGACCTGACGGATCATGAGGGAGTCCGGAACCGCCTCGTACAGCCTCTACCAGCGACTACGGCCCCTCGATCGGCACCGCCAGGCGTCCATGGCATCACCGACCGCCGCCGTTTCGCACCATGAATGACTCCATGGAAACCGACCACAGTGCACGCAGCCACTACGGCGGCCCGCCGTGGCGGCCCGCACGGAACGCTGCGGCGAAGGTGGGGCACCCGTTGCCTGGGCCGGCCAGCGCACCGAGCAGCGCGTCGACCGTGCGTGGCTCTCTGCGGTAGCGCGATACCTGGCGGTCGAGCGCGCGACGGACCGCCAGGCGATCGAGGTCGAGCTGATCGAGCAGGAACGAGTCCTGGTCGACCACCTCGACGTCGTAGGGAACAACGGCCGCGGCGGGGAAGTCGCGGATGTTCTCGGTGACGATGACATCAGCCCGCCCCCGGACAGCGGCGGCCAGGACGTGGCGATCCTTCGGATGGTTCGTCATCACCTCTAGCAAGGACCGGTGCCCGGTGACCATCGCGCCAGGGAAGTGCAGGGCCATCTGCTCGATACGATGATCGACACCGGTCTTCCCGACGCCGTGGCGCAACAGATTGCGCCGCAGCTCGTCGAGGATGTCCTCAGACCACAATGGCTGGAACAACTCCTCCTCCGCGATGCAGAGCAGGGTGTCGCACAGCAGGGGTTTGAACAGCACGCACGTGTCGAGCAGCGTACGAAACATCAGGCCTGGTCGCCCTCCGGGTGCCGGCCGACCCGCTCGAACAGCGCACCGGGCGGAAGATCGTAGATCCCCGCGTCCTCCGAGACCCGCACCATCTCATCAAGACCCGCAGCCCGAGACCGGCGAGATCGCTCCTGGTAGGCCAGCACATCACCCAACCTCACGCGCCGATGACGACCGGGCTTGTCGAACGGGATCTCCCCCGCCTCGAGCAACCGAACCAACGTCGGACGCGACACCCCCAGCAGGTCCGCAGCCTGACTTGTCGTGAGCACCGTGTGCTGCGGCGCGACCGTGATCGCCAAGCCCTGCGACAACGCCGTGACGACATCCTTGAGAACCTCGTACAGCTCCTCCGGAAGCTCGATGCGTGTGCCGTCGTCGCCGACCAGCACGGGACGGCCGTGCGCCTTGAGCACCGTCAACAGATCAACCATCCGGCGCGAGGGCTCACCCGGCAACACCGTCCGCTCGCTCATCGTCGCGCTCATGAACCGACACTACGACCAGAACGAACAAAACGAAAGGCTGGGGTCCGCCGCGCGCTGACGTCACCTCCGAACGGACGCCGCCCGGCAACCCACGGTGCGGCCAGCTGAACACCTACAAGAGTTCAGAGCACGCGTGCACCGGACATCGCGTGACGCAACGTGGTGCGAAACTCCGACCACCGGAGTCAATGACTTAGGACACCCTGATCTGCATCATCGCAGGTCAGCAGTGGGGCGGGTGGGGTTCGAACCCACGACCTGACGGATTATGAGGGAAGCCCGACCAGCGTCCTACGGCTCTCACCTGCGTCGATGATCGCAGGCCATGGTGCAGGAGCGTCATCGACGTCGCTCGGCAGCCGTGGTTCGCACCACGAACCGCTCCACGTTCGATCTTCGACAGGTTCGGCGAAGCCGCAAGGAGGTACCGCTTCACCGTAGTGGTAGGTAGCGGATCTGACCCTCCCACTCGCCGTCCACACTGCACTCGGCGATCAGCAACACGTCCTCGATGGCCCGCGCCAGCGGAAGATCAGTGCCGATCTCGAACAAGCCCGGCATCTGCCTGCCCGCCGCGACCCGCTCGTAGGCGAACCGGGTCATCGTCGCGACATCATGCGTCAGCAGCACTCGGCCCTCAGCCGCGGCCCATTCGAGAACCGCGGGATCGTCCGCGCCCCGCAGTCCGGCGTCCTGCAAGCGGAGGATGTCCACCTCGGGATTGCGGCGCACCACACCGCGGATGATGTCGTTGTCCAGATTCTCGTCGGCCGCGAAACGAATCATCCCGGCCCGTCGTCAGCCCGAGTGGCGGGCCAGCAGCCGCTCACGGACCCCAGCTGGATCGAAACGACCCTCGTTCGCAGCCCGAACCCGCAGCGCCGCATCGCCGCGCTCATCGAGGTACTCCTCGACCAGGGCCCGATGTCGAAGGTAGTAGGTGATGACGGCGTACACGTCGGCGAGCTCGACCGACGGGTACTGCTGGGCGATCTGCTCCGCGGTGGCCCCGGCACAGAACGCGGAAACCACGGAGTCCAGCGTGACCCGCGTCGAACCCACACGGACCACCCCGTGTCGATCCACCTCCAGCGGGACCGGCTCCGGCCCGACATCAAGGAGCGTCACGAAACCACCTCCACAAGCAGGATACGGCCAGCAGAGTCAACCCGGCACCGATTGCCCGGTACCAGGAGCAGCAGCGACGGCCGCAACCAGCAACCGTCGGCTGGCAAGGCGCAAACCGGTGAACAACTCCACCCAGGCGTAATGGTGGTCGTCACCTCCGGGAGCCGCGGCCACGATCGGCCCGGTATCGCAGAGGATCACGCCGGACGGCCGAGACCCTCGCCCAGGATCTCCTCCGCCCACTCCGCGTCAGACCGCCTCGCCTGGCCGGCGCCGAAGAACGCCGGTGGCCACGGCCGCGTCGTCACCGCCACGACATCCCGACGAACCTCGGCGAGCACCACCGGCACCTCGTCGTCCGGCAACTGCTCGACGAGCTCACGAAGTTCGCCCCGGACAGCACTCATGAACCGACGATATCCCGGCGGCACGACTACATCGACGAGCGCCGCGCGCCCACGGCCCAGACTAACGAGAACAGCCGCGTCTCGGCCGACTACGTGCACCCCCACGCGATGGCGCCTCCGCACGACATATCTCGCCGGACGAGCAGCCGTGAATCATGCCGGGAGAGTTCGAACCAACCGCCTGAGGATCAAGCTCGTGGTGCGAAATCCTGGCCACCGCAGGAGACAAGTAAGCCAGACCTCACTCACATCATCGCAGGTCACCGGTGGGGCGGGTGGGGTTCGAACCCACGACCTGACGGATTATGAGTCCGCTGCTCTGACCAGCTGAGCTACCGCCCCGACGCGAGGCTAGCGAACGAAACCGGCCCGACCCCCACGCGGGGACCGGGCCGACCGTTCGAAAGACCTCAGCGTGACAGCGCGTGCACCCGCTTCCGTGCGTCCTTGACCACACCATTGGCCTGCTGCGCAGCCTCCGAACCCACCGCCGACGCCCGCACCGCGACGTCGCGGCCGAAGCGGGCGGCCTGCGTCGACATCTGGTCGATCAGCATGGGGACCTTCTTCTCCAGCTCGGCCCGCTTCCTCTCGGCCGCCTTCTGCAGCGCCGCCCCGCGCTCGGTGGCCGCACGCTGGAGCGCCACGCCACGCTTTTCGGCCGAGCGCTGCAACTCCGCGCTGCGTTTGGCCGCGTTCTTCTGCAGCGTGACCCCGCGCTTCTCGGCCTTCCGCGTTGCCTTGGCTGCCTTCTTCGACCAGTCCGCCTGCAGGTCGGCAACCCGGGCCCGGACCTCCGGCGTGAACCCGGCGAGCCCGGCGGCCAACCCGGCAGCGGTTCCCGACGCCTGGTTCGCCGTCCCCCGCACCCGGCCGCGCACCCCGGAGGTTGCGGCGGACAACGCAGCTGCCTGAGCGGACGCGACGGCGGCAGCCCGTCGCCGGGCACGTCGCGAACGCCACCCGAGCGACGGCTTGCCCGCGGTGTCGGCCGCGGCGATGAACAGCCCGCCGAGCAGGCCGACGTTCTTGAAGAAGTGGATCTGCTGGGCCTGCTTCTCCGCCGGATCGGACTCCTCCCAGAACCGGTGCCCGGCCAGCGTCGTCGGGATCAGCGACGCGGCGAGCGCGGCGGAGGAGAGCCGGGGGAATCTGCCAAGAGCCAGCATCGACCCAGCGACGATCTTGACTGCGGCGTCGATCTGGACGAGCATCTCGTCGTCAGGACGTTGCTCGATCGAGCCGGCTTCGACGGCTTTGTCGACGGCAGGCGACACGAGGTCGAGCACTGGCCGTGCCGCCTGGACGTGGCCCTGAGGCGACCTCAGAGCGGCGATGCCGCCGGTGATGAACATGGCAGCCAGCATCGGGCGGGCGATTCGTCGAAGCAGCATGGCCACTCGTACCCCATGGGGCGGGCGGGCAAACCCGCGATGGGTCGGCAATCATTCCCCGATGACGGAAGCGCGGTACGCCATCGGTCTCGACATCGGCGGGACGAAGATCGCCGGAGGCGTGGTGGACTCTGCCGGCGCCGTCCTGGCCGAACTGGTCGAGCCGACTCCCGAGGAGTCCGACGCCGACGCTGTCACCCCGATCCTGCTCAGTGTGATCGATCGGCTCCGCGAGGCGTGCCCGGACGTCGAGGCGGTCGGGATGGGCGCGGCCGGTCTGGTCGAGTGGCCGACCGGGCGCATCCTCTGGGCGCCGAACAACGCCTACCGTGACTGGCCGGTGCGCGAACAGCTCGAGAAGGCCAACGGACTACCGACCGTCGTCGACAACGACGCCAACGTCGCCGCACTGGCCGAGGCCCGGCTCGGTGAGCGGCGTTATCGGGACATGGTGCTGTTGACCGTGGGCACCGGGGTCGGCGGCGGGATGATCCTCGACGGGCACATCTACCGCGGCCGGACCGGCCTGGGCGCCGAGCTCGGCCACATGATCCTCAATCCGGACGGTCCGCGGTGCCCGTGTGGCAACCACGGTTGCCTGGAGGCGTACGCGTCGGGCAACGCGCTGGCGCGGTTGGGCCGCGACGCCGCCGTTGACGAGCCGGGCGGCCTGATCGCGCGGCTGGGCGCGGCGCAGGGCCAGGTCACCGGCCCGACCGTCACGGCAGCGGCACGACAGGGCGACGCGACGGCAACGGCGCTCTTCGGCCGCATCGGCCGTTGGCTCGGTGTCGGCATCGCCTCACTGGCCAACATGTTCGAGCTCGAGGCCGTGATCGTCGGTGGTGGCCTGGTCGACGCCGGTGACCTGCTGCTCGCCCCGGCGCGCGCCGCGGCCCGCGAGTTCGCCTACGCACCCTGGGCGCGCGGTGTGGTACCGGTGCTCCCGGCGACCGCGGGCAACGGCGCCGGCATGATCGGTGCGGCACTCCTGGCGCTCGAAGCAACACCCATCACTCACTAGGGTGAGGATGTGTCTCTTGTGCTCGGACCCGTCCTGCGCCACGTCACCGAGACCACCGCCGCGGTGTGGGTGCAGGTCGACCACGCCGCGACGGTCACCGTGCTCGGCTGCGCGGCGCGCACCTTCGAGGTCACCGGACATCACTACGCCCTGGTCACGGTCACGGGACTCACGCCGGACACCAGCACACCGTACGAGGTGCACGTCGACGGCGAGCGGGTCTGGCCGCCGCCGGTGAGCCCCTACCCCGCGAGCCTGATCCGTACCCGCGGCCCGGCGTCCGACACCAACAACCGGATCATCTTCGGCTCCTGCCGCTACCCGAAGGTCGCCGACCCGAAGACCGCCAAGAGGCTCGGCATCGACGCGCTCGACGCCTACGCCGCCCGGATGGCCCGGCGCCGGCCGCAGGAGTGGGCCGACGCTTTGCTGCTGCTCGGCGACCAGGTCTACGCGGACGAGCTCGCTCCGATGAACCGCCGCCGGATCGCCGGCCGCCGCGACCGTCACCCGGACTGGCCCGACGACGAGATCGTCGACTTCGACGAGTACGTGAGCCTGTACGACGACTCGTGGACCGACCCCGAGGTCCGCTGGCTGATGTCGACGGTTCCCACGGCGATGATCTTCGACGACCACGACGTTCGCGACGACTGGAACACCTCCGCCGCCTGGCGGGCCGAGATGGCGCAGACGCCGTGGTGGCGCCACCGCATCCGTTCCGCGCTCGCGTCCTACTGGGTCTACCAGCACATCGGCAACCTCTCCCCCGACGAGCTCGCGGCCGACCCGGACTACCGCAAGATCGTCGAGCACGGCGGTGACACCTGGCCGCTGCTGGCCGAGCTGGCCGACCGGGCCGACGCCGAGGTGGACGGGAGCAAGGGCGTGCGGTTCAGCTTCCGGTGGGACCTCGGGCACAGCCGCTTCGTCATGATCGACTCGCGCAACGGTCGAATCCTCGACGACGGCTCTCACCTCATGCTCGGTGACTCCGAGTTCAGCTGGGTCGAGGAGCAGGCGAACGCCGAGGGCCGCGTCGACCATCTCGTCCTCGGCACGTCGCTGCCCTGGCTGCTCCCGCACGCCATCGGCGACCTCCAGACGGTCAACGAGGTCGCGGCCGGGCGGCCGGGCCGGCGCGGGCGGCTGGCCGAGACGATCCGCCAGGGCGCCGACCTGGAACACTGGGCGGCCTTCCGCGAGTCCTTCGACCGGCTCACCCGGCTCATCGGTCAGGCCGCGACGAGCGGGCCGGCGAGCGTCTCGGTCCTGTCCGGGGACGTGCACCACAGCTACGCCGCGCGCGCCGACCTGTCCGGCGGAGTCGGCGGGGTGGCCGGGGGGAGGGCACCGGCACGGGTTCACCAGCTCACCTGCTCCCCCGTGCACAACCACGTCGGCTGGTTCCTCCGGCCGGGTTTCACGCTCGGCTGGTCACGCACGCTGGCCGCGCTGACCCGCCGCTGGGCAGCCCGAGGCGGCGCCGCTGCGCCGGCGGTGACCTGGGAGCGCCTGGCCGGACCGCTGTTCGGCAACACGATCGCCACCCTGAACATCGACGGCCGCCACGCCGAAGTCCTCTTCGAACAGCCCCGCTCGGCCGCCTCGCTGGCCGAGGTCGCCCGGTTGGAGCTCACGCCGTGACCGAGCCCGCGAGGACACCGTCCGACTCAGCCCAGGCCACGAGGACACCCTCCAACGCAGCCGAGCCGACGATGACACCACCGGCCCGGACCGGCGCCGCCATCGCCGGGCAGACCGTCGTGCTGCGGCCCACCACCGCCGCGCACGTACCCGCGTTCCTGGCGATCCTCGGTCATCCCGAGGTGGCGACCTGGTGGGGCGGCTACGACCTGGAGCGCGTGCGCCGCGAGCTGCTCGGTCCGCAGGGCTTCGCGATCGAGCTGGCCGGCGAGGTGATCGGGCTGATCATCTACTACGAGGAGGACGACGCCGACTACCGTCACGCCGGCATCGACCTCGCCCTGCACCCCGACCAACACGGCCAGGGCCTGGGCGCCGACGCGATGCGCACGATGTGCCGGTTCCTGTTCGCACGGGGGCATCACCGGATCGTGATCGACCCCGCCGCCCACAACGAGCGCGCGATCCGCAGCTACCAGCGGGTCGGGTTCCAGTCGGTCGGGGTGATGCGCCGGTACGAGCGTTCCGCGGACGGGAGCTGGCACGACGGGCTGCTGATGGAGCTGCTGCGCGAGGACCTGTAACGACCCGATTCCGGTTTCCGAGTTCTCTGGCGGAGCTGCTGTCCGGGCTCCCCTACTGCGTACTGCTCTGCCATCACTGCCGGAGGCGAAAAGATCATGAGGGCCACCTACCGCGTCATGGCATTTCTGATCGTGGGTCTGGTCATGGTCCAAGCCGCCGCGATCGTCTTCGCCGACTTCGGATTCAACGAGTGGATCGACCAGGGCGGGGTGCTGGACAAGGCCACCATGGAGGCCGCGATGGAGAGCGGGGAGATCCCGTTCGCCGGTGTCTACGGCTACATCATCCACGGTCTCGCCGGGCAGTTCCTCATCCCGCTCGTCGCCCTGGTCCTGCTCGTCGTGTCGTTCTTCGCGAAGGTCCCGAAGGGCGTCCTGCTGGCCGGGATCGTGTTCGGCCTGATCGTCCTCCAGGTGGTCCTGGCGCTGTCCGGTATCCCGGCGCTGGGCGCCCTGCACGGCATCAACGCCCTCGCGATCTTCGCGATGGCGATGGTCGCGGCTTCCCGGGCGAAGTCCCCGAGCCTCGACGCGCCGATCGGCGTCAGCGCAGGCGCCCGCTGACACCGGTCGCATCCGGCACACCGTCGCATCCGGCACACCACGGTGAGAGCTCCACGGCCGCGAACCCTGCTCGCGGTCATGGCGACGCTCGCGCTGCTCGGACCGCTAGGCTGGCTGTGGCAGGCCAGCCTGCTGCCTGCCTCGTACTCCGTGATGGACATGGGGTATCTCGACGAGGGCGGAAGGCCGAGCGAAGGCGGGCACGCCGGACATGGCGCGGGTTCGGGCCGCGACGTCACCTCATTGACCGAAGCCGAGCGCGCCAGGCGAGCCGGCGCCGACGCGGCGAGCGGGCCGGCCGACGTCGAGGTCACGCTGGTCGCCCGCAAGGGTGAGTTCCGGCTCGCCGACGGCCGTGCCGTCGACGGCTACACCCTCAACGGCACCTCACCCGGGCCGGTCATCCACGCCGTGCAGGGCCAGGTGGTCCAGGTGCAGCTGGTCAACGAGTCGGTGCCCGACGGCGCCACCCTGCACTGGCACGGCGTCCACGTCCCCAACGCCGAGGACGGGGTGGCCGGGGTGACCCAGGACGCGGTGCCGGTAGGTGGCGAGCACGTCTATCGGTTCCGCGCTGAACAGGTGGGCACGTTCTGGTATCACTCGCACCAGATGTCGCACATCCAGGTGCTGGGCGGCCTGCTCGGGGCCCTCGTCATCACCCCACCGAACGGGGGCGACGCCACCGACGACCTCGCGACCCTCGCGCTCGTCCACATCTACGACGGCCGGCGCACCGTGAACGGGTGGTCCGGCGACCTTCCGGTCGACACCGCGCCCGGGTCACGGATGCGTGTTCGGGTGATCAACACCGACAACGGTCCGATGCCGGTGTGGGTCGGCGGCGCCCCCTACCGGGTGCTCGCCGTCGACGGGACGGACCTTCACGAGCCGACCCCCGTCGCCGACACCGGTGTGCTGGTCACCGCGGGAGGGCGGGCCGACCTCGAGATCGTCATGCCGACGGACGGGGCGGGCGTGCGTGTCGAGCTGGGCGGATCGGCGGCCGTGGCGCTCGGCCGGGCGTCGGCGCCGGTTTCGCGGCCGGAGCAGATGCTCGACCTGCTCAGCTATGGCTCGCCCGCCCCCGTCGGCTTCGACCCGGCGGTCGCGAACCGCCGGTTCGACTACGCGATCGGGCGGTGGCCCGGGTTCATCGACGGCGTCCCCGGGATCTGGTGGACGATCAACGGCCACCTCTTCCCCGACGTGCCGATGTACGTGGTGGCCGAGGGCGATGTCGTCCGGATGCGGGTCTCGAACTCCAGCGGCGAGGTCCATCCGATGCACCTGCACGGCCACCACGCGCTGGTCCTGCGCCGCAACGGGATGGCGGCCACCGGGAGCCCCTGGTGGGTCGACTCGTTGAATGTGGCCGACGGCGAGACCTATGAGATCGCCTTCCGCGCCGACAACCCAGGGCTGTGGATGGACCACTGCCACCACCTGGTGCACGCCGCGGAGGGTCTGGTGGCCCATCTCATGTACGAGGGGGTGACCACGCCGTTCAGGGTCGGCGGCCCCGCCGCCAACCACCCGGAGTAGCACCTCCCCACCACCGCAACACGGCGCGTCGACCCATGCCCATCCGATAGTAGGATGGCCAACTAAATCGACGACGTCCGCTGCGGCAAGAGGAACGGAATGGCTCACCCCGGATCGACACAGCTGCACGTGCCCACTCACCCGGTCCGGTTCGTCACGGCGGCGAGCCTGTTCGACGGCCACGACGCCGCGATCAACATCATGCGGCGGATCCTGCAGCGCCATGGCGCGGAGGTGGTGCACCTCGGGCACAACCGTTCGGTCGACGAGGTCGTGGCCGCGGCGATCCAGGAGGACTGCAACGGCGTCGCGATCAGCTCCTACCAGGGTGGACACGTCGAGTACTTCAGCTATCTCGTCGAGCTGCTGCGCGAGCGTGGCGCCGGGCACGTGAAGGTCTACGGCGGGGGCGGTGGCGTGATCGTGGCGGCCGAGATCGAGCTGCTGCACTCCCGCGGGGTGTCGCGCATCTTCTCCCCCGATGACGGCCAACGCCTCGGCCTGCCCGGGATGGTCAACCTGATGATCCGGGAGTGCGACACCGATCTGGCCGCCACGCCGCCGCCGTCGTTCGACGGGCTGTTCGCCGGCGAGCACGCGGTCCTGGCCCGGGCGATCACCCTGGCCGAGGCCGGGCGGCTGCCGTCCGACCTCGACCTGGAGCCCCGCCACCCCGTCCCGGTGCTCGGCGTCACCGGCACCGGCGGCTCCGGGAAGTCGAGCCTCACCGACGAGCTGGTCCGCCGCTTCCGCCTCGACCATGAGGACAAGCTCCGTATCGCCGTGCTCGCCGTCGACCCCACCCGTCGCCGTGGTGGCGGGGCGCTGCTCGGTGACCGGATCCGGATGAACGCACTCGATGCGCCTGCCGGCACCGGAGGCCACTGCGGCGGGCAGATCTTCTTCCGATCGATGGCCACCCGCGGCAACGAGGGCGGCCTCCCCGAGCGGCTCGGCGACGCGATCGCGGTGCTGAAGGCAGGCGGGTTCGATCTGGTGATCGTGGAGACCCCGGGTATCGGGCAGGGCGACGCCGGCATCGTCGCATTCGTCGATCACTCGCTGTATGTGATGACGCCGGAGTTCGGCGCCGCGTCGCAGCTGGAGAAGATCGACATGTTGGACTTCGCCGACATCGTCGCGATCAACAAGTTCGAGCGCCGCGGCGCCGAGGACGCGCGGCGCGACGTGGGCCGCCAGCTCGTGCGCAACCGCGAGGCGTTCGGTTCGTCCTGGGAGGATATGCCGGTCTTCGGCACCAGCGCGGCCACCTTCAACGACGACGGCGTCACCGCGCTCTACCAGCACCTGTCGGAGCTGCTGTCGGGCAGCGGGCTCGCCATCGGCGAGGGCCGGCTCCCCCGTACCAACCGTAAGACCTCCTCTGAGCACGCCTGCGTCATCGCGTCGAACCGGGTGCGGTACCTCTGCGACATCGCCGAGACCATGCGCACCTACCACGCCGACACCGCCAAGCAGGTCGACGCGGCCCGCACCCGCCAGCACCTGCGCACCGCACGCTGCGCCCTGGACCGGGCCGGCGCCGACCCCGGCGGGCTCGCCGATGTGCTCGCGAGCGCGGAGGCCGCCCTGCCCGCCCACGCCGCGGCGCTGCTCGACGAGTGGCCCCACGTCGTCGAGGTGTACTCAAGTGATGAGATGATCATCACGTCCCGCGACAAGGAGATCCACACGCGCCTGACGCAGGAGACGCTGTCGGGCAGCAAGGTGCGCCGGGTGTCCCTGCCGCGCTACACCGAGGACGCCGAGCTGCTGCGGTTCCTGCGCCGGGAGAACCTGCCCGGTAGGTTCCCGTTCACTGCGGGGGTGTTCGCGTTCAAGCGCGAGGGGGAGGACCCGGCCCGGATGTTCGCCGGTGAGGGCGACGCGTTCCGCACCAACCGGCGATTCACGTATCTGTCGTCGGAATCCGAAGCCAAGCGCCTCTCCACGGCGTTCGACTCGGTCACCCTGTACGGCCGCGACCCCGGCACTCGCCCCGACGTCTACGGCAAGGTCGGCACGTCCGGGGTCTCGATCGCGACACTCGAGGACATGAAAGTCCTCTACGACGGATTCGACCTGACCTCGCCCACCACCTCGGTGTCGATGACGATCAACGGACCGGCCCCGACGATTCTCGCGTACTTCCTCAACACGGCGATCGACCAGCAGGTGGAGAAGTTCCGGGCCGAACGCGGCCGCGGGCCGAGCAAGGCCGAACACGAAGAGCTCACCGCGTTCGCGCTGGCCAACGTGCGGGGCACCGTCCAGGCCGACATCCTCAAGGAGGACCAGGGCCAGAACACCTGCATCTTCTCCATCGAGTTCTCCTTGCGGATGATGGCCGACATCCAGGAGTGGTTCATCGCGCACGAGGTGCGCAACTTCTACTCGGTCTCCGTCTCCGGATACCACATCGCCGAGGCCGGGGCGAACCCGATCTCGCAGCTCGCCTTCACATTGTCGAACGGGTTCACCTACGTCGAGAGCTACCTCGCCCGGGGCATGGACATCGACGACTTCGCGCCGAACCTGTCGTTCTTCTTCTCCAACGGGATGGACGCCGAGTACAGCGTCATCGGCCGGGTCGCCCGGCGGATCTGGGCGGTGGCGATGCGCGATCGGTACGGGGCGAACGAGCGGTCCCAGAAGCTCAAGTACCACGTGCAGACCTCCGGTCGGTCGCTGCACGCGCAGGAGATGAACTTCAACGACATCCGCACCACCCTGCAGGCACTGTGTGCGCTGTACGACAACGCGAACTCGCTGCACACGAACGCCTACGACGAGGCGGTCACCACCCCGACCGAGGAGTCCGTGCGGCGTGCGATGGCGATCCAGCTGATCATCAACCGCGAGTGGGGCCTGTCGATGAACGAGAACCCGTTGCAGGGCTCGTTCATCATCGAGGAGCTGACCGACCTCGTCGAGGAGGCCGTGCTCATCGAGTTCGACCGGATCGCCGAGCGCGGTGGCGTGCTCGGCGCGATGGAGACCGGCTACCAGCGCGGCCGCATCCAGGACGAGTCGATGCTCTACGAGCACCGCCGCCACGATGGCACGCTGCCGATCGTCGGCGTCAACACGTTCGCCAAGCCCGACTCCGACGACGTCCTGAAGGAGATCGAGCTCGCCAGGGCGACGGAGGAGGAGAAGCGTTCGCAGCTCGACCGCCTCGCCGACTTCACCGCACGGCACAAGGCCGAGGCGGAGGCGGCGATCCGCAGGCTCCAGGAGGTGGCGACGGGCGACGGTAACGTCTTCGACGAGCTGATGCGCGCCGCCCGCGTGTGCAGCCTTGGCCAGCTGACGGAGGCGTTCTTCGAGGTAGGCGGCCAGTACCGGCGCAACATGTAGCGGCACACGCACGTCCGCACAAGCGTTCCGGTGCTCGCACCGCCGTCGGGACGCTGGTGCCGGCACCAGAACGAGGGTGCGGTGCAGTGACGGTGGGAGGGGTGGAGGGTGCGGGAGGTTGTTGATGTGTCGTTCACGTCGGCGACGTCCGGCGGGTGGTGTCGATCGTTGCATCGCTCACCGAGGCGGTCGCTGCGACGGTGCCTGGGCTGCTCGTGGGCGTCACCGACTGGTGCACCCACCCCACCGGCCTCGATGTCACCCGGGTCAAGGGCACCAAGAACCCCGACGTCGCGGCGATCGTCGACCTGGCTCCCGACCTGGTGCTCGCCAACCATGAGGAGAACCGACGCCCCGACCTCGACGCGCTGCGCGCCGCAGGCGTGCCCGTCTACGTGACCGACATCCGGACGCTCGAGGACGCGTTCGAATCGCTGGCGCGGATGCTGTCGGCGTGCGGGTTCGACGACCCCGACTGGCTGTGCGAGGCGCGGGAGGCGTGGGGCGCGATGCCCGAGCCGGTCGAGCGGCGGCGGGCGGTGATCCCGATCTGGCGAACCCTGGATGGCCGTGGGACGCGACACGTTCACCGGCGCGGTGCTCGCCCGGCTCGGGGTCGACAACGTGTTGGCCGGCTCGCCCGAGCGATACCCGCGCTTCGACCCGGCCGCACTGGCGCCGCACGACCTCGTGGTGCTGCCCGACGAGCCGTACCTGTTCACCGCTGACGACGGCCCGGAGGCGTTCACCGCGCCGTCCGCGCTGGTCAGTGGCCGGTTGTTGACCTGGTACGGGCCGAGTCTGGAGGCGGCACGCACGCTGCCGGCCGCCCTGGCGTGAGCGAACCGGTCCCCTTGCCGACCTGTTGCGCGCCGGAGGTTCCCGCGCCACCAGCCCGCGCCCCGCACCGCAGCCCTCTCCGGCGCAATCGAAGCTGCCGAGAAATGCGCGCGGGGGTCATGTCAGGTCGGACGGGGTCAGTGGGCGTGCCGCACCCGCGGTCAGCAACCCGAGCAGGAGCGCGACGGCCACCAGCAGCAGCGCACGCAGGATCCCGAGATGCGTGGCCAGCAACCCGATCAGGGGCGCTCCGGCGAGGAACGCCGTGTAGCCGATCGAGCTCACCACCGAAACGCGGGCGGCGGCCCGGGCGGTGTCGTCGGCAGACGCGCTCATCCCGACCGGAAAACCCAGCGCCGCCCCGCCGCCCCACATCAGCGCTCCGGCCAGCGCCCAGCCGATGGAACCACCGAGGACGACCAGGAGCAGTCCGCCGAGCGCCAGCACCGCGGTTGCCCGCAGCACGGCGACGCGCCCGAATCGCTCCAGCGCGGCGCCACCGAAGAGCCGGCCGGCTGTCATCGCGGCCACGAACAGCCCGAACCCAACTGCCCCGACGGCCTCGCTCGTGCCGTAGCCGTCGACGAGGGCGATGGCCAGCCACTCGTTCGCCGCGCCCTCGGTGAAGGCGAACGCGAGCACCACAAGGCCGACCACCAACGTGCGCGGCTCCCGCCAGGCGGTGAGAGTCCCCGAGCCGGCGTCGGCAGCCGTACCCAGGCCCGCCTGCCCGGGGAGGAAGCGGCGGACCGCACCGAACACGACGAGCGGGACCAGCACCGCGACGACGAGCACCTGCACCGCGAGCGGCACCGCCATGGCGGCGGACGCTGCGCCGAGTCCCGCCCCGACCACGGTGCCCAGGCTGAACCCGGCGTGCAGTCGGGGCATCAGTGGCCTGCCGAGCTCGCGCTCCACGGCGGCACCCTCGACATTCATCGCCACGTCCCAGACACCCGAACCCAACCCGACGAGCACGATTCCGGTCGCGGCCGGGATCACGACCCCGGCGAGCAGGCCGACCGCGAGGCCGGCGAGTCCGAGGCCGACCACGACCGCCCCGGCCACCACCGTTCGGGCCGGCCCGAGACGCTGCACGAGTGGGCCGGAGAGTGGGAGCCCGGCCATCGCACCGCCGGACAGGCAGAGCAGCAGCAACCCGAGCTGCGCCACGGAGAGACCGAGGTCGTCGCGCAGTGCGGGGGTGCGGGAGATGAACGACGCGAACGCCAACCCGTTCCCGGTGAACACCACCGCCACCGCCGTGCGTTCGCGCCGTACGTCGGACGCCGTCAGCGCCCGGATATGCACCCGGTCGACGCTACTTCTGCGGCGCCGTGATCGTCGGCCTCGAAGGTCACGGCGTCACGACGTCGTGGCCCAGGTCGCGAGCCGCGGGGCGAGTGCGGCATAAAAATCCGGGTCGATCCCCATCCCCGCGTGGCTGCTGCCCACCTCGACGCACTCGGCCGCCGGGTCCAGACACAGCTCCCACCGCACGACGCCGTCGGATCGGGAGTAGAACGACACCGCCGGGACGTCCGGTAGCAGTGGCGCGGCCAGGCCGGCCACGGTGGCGTCGCCGCAGGTTCCGGCCATGCAGTCGCGGTCCAGGACACCGCGCACGCCGAGTGCGCTGAGCCCCACCAGCGCCCGACCGGCCAGCCGCACGACCGCGCGTGCGCCGAGGGGGTTCAGCACCGGGCTGCCCAGCATCACCAACCCCCGGACCAGGTCGGGACGTCGCACGGCGACGAGCCTGCCCAGCCAGCCGCCCCGGCTGTGCCCGATCAGGACCACCGGACCGTCCGTGGCGCGTGCGTGCAGCTCCATCCGGCGTTCGAGGCGGGCGACCAGCTCGCTGGTGCAGCCGAGGTTGAGGCCGAGCTCCGCACCGACGGGTCGGTAGTCGCGGGCCCGCAGCCATCGACGCAGCACCGCCATGCTCGCGTCGACCCCACCGAACCCCGGAACGACGACCACGCCCAGCCCATTACCTGGTGCCCCGCCCGTATCGGTCCACGCCGGGTGCCGCTTCAGTCGCCGCCGGCCGATCCCGACGGCGGGGGCCAGCTCACGAACGACGATGCGAACGGCGCTCGACGCGTGCCTCCGTTCGCTCATTCCTCCATCATCGCCCCTCGCGACGCACGCGGACCGAACGTGCGGTATCCCAGATCGGCCTCCTGTTCCGGGCCGTGGCCAGCAACGGGACGTTGACGCAGCTCGATCTTGAGCATGCAGCAGTGGCGCCCCGTTGATCATCGCTTGGCCGTGCATTCAGATCTCGACGATCGCCCGTCCGCTCCCCGCCCGAGACCTGACCAAGGCTGGCACAACGACTCGCGGGCAAGCCGAGCGAGACATTGCGGCCGACGACCGAGAAGAGCATCCTTGTGCAGGCTGGCATCGAGAGGAGACCACGGTGAGCGGGTATGTCGTCGTTATCGAAGGCGACGAGGTCGTCGGTTTCAGCTCGTGGAGTCCCGATCTTCCCGGTTGTGTCGCCGCAGCAGGTGGCTACGACGAGTGCGTCGTTCTCATGCGTGCGGCCATCGCGGGCCACCTCGACGTCATGCGGGAGTACGGCGACCCGATTCCTGAACCGTCCGCGGCCGGAGCATTCACGGTCACTGCGGCGTGATCACCAACCTCGCGGGATCACCATCCACCTGTATGCCGAACTCGACGCCTGCATCCAGCAGAACACCGGCCAGGTACTGGCCCACCGACCGCTCGCAGTGCAGCAGGTAGCTCGGTACGCCATCGAGATCGTCGCGGTCGCGGGTGCGGTCAG
This sequence comes from Pseudonocardia sp., assembly GCA_050701075.1. Classification (GTDB taxonomy): domain Bacteria; phylum Actinomycetota; class Actinomycetes; order Mycobacteriales; family Pseudonocardiaceae; genus Pseudonocardia. The sequence goes on from JBOHEP010000140.1 coordinate 17,378, forward strand.
CACGACGGGGCTGCGGGAGATCGGGGAGCCGGTGTCGCGGACGGGGCTGACCGGCGCGTCGGTGCTGGGCCGCAGCCGCTCGCCCTCGGGGTCGTACCGGGCGAGGTGTTCGGTCACCCGTGCGGCGCTCCGACGGCCACCGGGAAGGTGAACGGTCAGCTCGGTGCCGGGCACAGCATGCGCTGCGTCGACCTGGGCCAAGCAGACCGATCGGCCCAGAGTCGGCGACATTCGGCTGGTGTTGCGTCCCGATCCGCCGCCCGCCCAGATAGCCCTTGTCGAGCACGGCGACATCGCCGATCCCGTGGTTCTCGGCCAGGTAGTACGCGGTGACCGGCCGATGCGACCACGGCGCCCGTCGGCCGATCGGTTCCCCGCCGCCACGCCACCGCCTCCTGCCGACCGCCGAGTTCACGGGCGGCTGCCACCCGCCGGTCCTCGGTCTCGCCGACGATACGGACTTTGAGCGACGGTGTCCGCAGGCGAACTCCAGTTCGATCATCCGCTCCCCGATTGCGACATCGGTGTCCGGCCTCGCTGCTGCCCTGTCGGATGACGTTGACGGCAGCCTGAACCGCCATCGGGCAGGATCGACGGGTGCACAACCTGCCGCCGGAAGGATCGGGAACCAGCCGGTCGGACGGAGAGCATCCGGCCGGACAGCTCGGGCACTCCTCCGTCCGCCGCTGGCGACGCCGCCTGGCCGACGAACGCGAGGAGTCGAAGATCTACCGCGACCTCGCCACCCGCCGCTCCGGCGACGAGCGGGAGATCCTGGTGCGGCTGGCCGAGGCGGAGCAGCGGCACGCGGCGCACTGGGCGCGGCTGCTCGGTGACGACGCTGGGCCGGTCCGCCGCGGCAATGCCCGGATGCGGCTGCTCGCGTTCCTTGCCCGGCGGTTCGGGTCGGTGTTCGTCCTGGCGCTGGTCCAGCGGGCGGAGACCCGATCGCCCTACCGCTCCGACGTCGACGCCACCCCCGCCATGGCCGCCGACGAGCGGGTGCACGAGGAGGTCGTGCGGGGCCTCGCCGCCCGAGGCCGCGCACGTGTGTCCGGGACGTTCCGCGCCGCGGTGTTCGGCGCCAACGACGGCCTGGTCAGCAACCTCGCGCTCGTCCTCGGCGTCACCGGCGGGGGCGCGAGCACCAGCGTCGTGCTGCTGACCGGGCTGGCCGGGTTGCTGTCCGGGGCACTGTCGATGGGTGCCGGAGAGTACGTGTCGGTGCGCTCCCAACGGGAACTGCTCGCCGCATCCGCCCCCGACACCCGAAACGCAGACGTGCTGCGTCACCTCGACGTCGACGCCAACGAGCTCGCACTCGTCTACCGGGCACGTGGCATTCCCGCCGACGAGGCCCGCCGTCGCGCGGACGCCCTGCTGCGCGACGGCCCTGCCCGTTCCGTCTCCGCGGGCAGTGCCGAGGTCGATCGACACGAGGTGGTCGGCACCGGCCTGGGTGCGGCCTTGTCGAGCTGCGCGTTCTTCGCCTCGGGTGCGGCCGTTCCGGTGCTGCCGTTCCTGCTCGGGATGTCCGGCGTCGCCGCTGTCGCCGCGGCGGCGGTGCTCGTCGGGTTCGCCCTGATGCTCACCGGCGCCACGGTGGGCGTGCTGTCCGGCGGTCCCCCGCTGCGCCGGGCGATTCGCCAGCTCGCGATCGGGGCCGGCGCGGCCGCGACGACCTACGGGCTCGGTCTGCTGGTCGGCGCGGCCATCGGGTGATCCCGCCTGGCCCGGTCAGTCCGGCACGGCCGTCGCGTGCGCGAGCCTGCCATCGGTCTCGGCAGCGAGCCGACGTCGGCTGAGGACGTAGCCGAAGATCGCGGCCGGGCCGAACGCGAGTGGACCGTACAACGCGGCCGGGATGGCCATCACCGGGTCGTTCAGCAGGAGCGGGCTCAGCGCGACGGTGATCGCCAACGCCGCGTTGTGGATGCCGATCTCCATGGCGCTCGCGATCGACTGGCGCCGACTCACCCGGAACAGCCGCGGCACGCCGTATCCGATCAGCAGGCTGAGCGTGCAGAGCAGCACCGCGACCGGTCCGACCGCCAGCAGGCTCTCGCTGAGAATCGCACGGTTCACCAGCGCGGTCGCGATGATCACCAGCCCGAGCACGGCCATTGACACGACCTTGACCCGGCCCTGGATGCCTGCGCTGAACCCCGGCGCCAGCCGTCGCACCGCCATCCCGAGCGCCACCGGTAGGAGTACCAGTACGAGGACCTGGAGCACCTTGGAGCTCTGCAGACCGATCGCGCCGGACCCGAGGAAGTAGGCCAGTGACAGGTTGACCACGATCGGCAGGGTCAGCACCGCGAGCACCGAGTTGACGGCGGTCAGGGTGACGTTGAGCGCGACGTCACCGCCGGCCAGGTGGCTGAACAGGTTCGCGGTGATACCGCCCGGAGACGCCGCCAGCAACATCATCCCGACGGCCAGCGCGGGCGCCAGACCCACCGCCACGACCAGGCCGAAGCAGATCAGGGGCAGCAGCACCAGTTGGCAGGTCAACGCCACCAGGACGGCCCGGGGATGGACCAGGACCCGGCTGAAGTCGGGGACGGTCAGGGTGAGCCCGAGGCCGAGCATGACGATCGCGAGCGCCAGTGGGAGCGCAACCGTGGTCACGACGCTGTCCGCCAACGCTTCACACCCCCGAACTCCGGCGCAGCTGCTGGGAAACCCTGGCCCAACCCTGCGTCGCCGTCAACCACCGCGAACCGACCGGAGCGCGAACGGGTGGAGGCTCACGTCGCGGGGTGCGCCAGGTGTTCACCGCGACGTTCATCCACCGGATCGTCGACGGCCTGGTGGTCGAGACCTGGCGCAACGCCGACGACCTCGGCCGGCTGATCCAGCTCGGCGCCCGGACAGGTAGGCGTTGGCGAAGAACACCCGCCGGTTCGCCGTACCCTGCCCGGGATGATCGGGCGGGGTCCCCTCGGTGAATCCCGCATCGACGACACGGTCGACAACCGGTGCGCCGAAGCCGGTGAAGATCAGGATGTGGTCCAGCTCCAGCGTCATGGGATACCGCTGCCGAGATCGTGACGATCAGAGGTCAAAGTCGACCGTCACCTCATCGGTGACGGGCCGTGCCTGACAGGTGAGCACGAACCCGGCCGCGACCTCGTCGTCCTCGAGAGCGAAGTTGCGCCGCATGGTGACCTGACCGTTGGTGACCTTCGCCCGGCACGTCCCACACACGCCGCCCTTGCAGGCGAACGGCAGGTCGCCGCGCACCTTCTGCGCGCCGTCGAGCACGCTCACGGCGCGGGGCAGCGTAAGGGTCGTGACACGCCCGTTCAGGATCACGATGACCTCGCTGCCGTCGACCACTTCCTCCTCGACGCGAACCGGTTCCGGCGGCGGCTCGCCGACGTAGAACAGCTCTCGGTGGATCCGGGACCGCTCCACCCCCTGGCCGGCGAGCACCTGCAGGGCGTCGGTGGTCATGCCCAGTGGACCGCACAACCACCAGTGGTCCACGTCGTCGACGTCGACCAGCGCACCCAGGAGCAACGCCAGCCTGGTCGCGTCGAGCCGCCCCGTGAAGAGCTCTACCTCCGTCGGCTCCCGGGACAGCACGTGGACGAGCTGCACCCGCGGGCCATGAGCGTTCTTGAGGTCGGCGAGCTCCTCGGTGAACATCACGGTGTCGGTGCGGCGGTTGCCGTAGAGCAGGGTGATGCGGGTGTCGGGGTAGGCCAGCACGGACGCGGCGATCGAGAGCACCGGTGTGATCCCGGAGCCCGCCGCGATGAGTCCGTGGTGGGTGCCGGGCGCGAGCTCGGGGGTGAAGGATCCCGCCGGGGGCGCGACCTCGACCTCGTCGCCAGGGGCGAGCCGGTCGACGAGCCACTCCGAGAACAGCCCGGTGTCCACCCGCCGCACGCCGACCCGGGGGGCCCCGCCGGCCGGGGCGCAGATCGAGTAGGAGCGGCGCTCCTCGGTCCCGTCCACGAACTTCAGCGTCAGGTACTGCCCTGGCTTGAACGCGAACGCAGGCCTCAGCTCGTCGGGCACCTCGAACGTGACGGCCACCGCGTCGGCGCAGAGCCGCTCGACACCGGCCACGCGCAGCCGATGGAACCGCTCATCCACCCTCAGATCTCCTTCAGGTGCTGGAACGGCTCCCGGCAGGCCAGGCAGCGGCGCAGCGCGGTGCAGGGCGTGGGGCCGAAGCGGGACAGCTCGTCGGTGACGGGCGACGCGCACCGCGGGCAGTGCACCGTCGACGACGGTGGTGTCAACGTGAGCGCAACCGGGCCGGCCGGGCGCGGGCCGAGGCGGGCCGGAGGGGCGATGCCGTGCTCGGCGAGCTTGCGCCGACCCTCGGCGGAGATCCAGTCGGTGCTCCACGCCGGGGACAGCACGGTGCGCACCTCGACCTCGGGATACCCGGCCCGGTGCAGCGCGGCGCGCAGGTCCGCATGCATCATCTCGATGGCGGGACACCCGGAGTAGGTGGGGGTGATCGTCACCCGGATCGCGCCGGTATCGGACACCTCGACCGCTCGGACGACGCCCAGGTCGTGCAAGGTCAGCATCGGCATCTCGGGGTCCACGACCTTGGCGACCACCGCCGCCGCGCTCACCACGACGCTCCCGGGTGCCGGCGGGCCAGGCTCTGCATCTGCGCGAGCAGGTGGCCCAGGTGCTCGGTGTGCACGCCGTCACGGCCGGACCGGCCAGCGAGGGTACCGGTCGGCGGGCGTTGCGGGCGCGTCAGGGTGGCCCGGGCGAGCACCTCGTCGAGCACGGCGTCGACCTCCGCGCGGGTCTGCGCCGGGTCCACCGCGACCCCGACCACGACGAGCCGCCGCTCCACCTCCGACGTGCGGAACAGCTCGTCGACGTGTGGCCACACCGTCTCCAGCGCGGCCTGCATCCGCCGATACGAATCCGCGGTGCCATCGCCCAGACGCAACGTCCAGCGGGCGGCGTAGTCGCGGTGGTAGGTCACTTCCTTGACGCCCTTGCCGGCCACCGCGGCGAGCACCGGATCCCGCGAGCCGAGGAGCCGGTGCAACAGCGCCAGCCGCCAGGTGGCGAAGATCAGCAGCCGGGCGACGGCGCGGGCGAAGTCCCATTGGTCGGGCAGCTCCGCGAGCGCGACGTGGCGGAACTCGCGCTCGGTGCGGAAGTAGGCCAGCACGTCCTCGTCGCGCCGGGAACCCTCCACGTGTCCCGCGCGCGAGAGCAGCGCCCGCGCCTGGCCGAGCAGGTCCAGCGCGATGTTGGCGAGCGCGACCTCCTCCTCCAGTTCCGGGGCGTTGCTCACCCACTCCGAGAGGCGGTGGCCACAGATCAGCGCATCGTCACCGAGCATGAGGCAGTACGCGGCGAGATCGGCCGGGTCGGCCCCCTCGGGCACCGGAGCCGTGATCTCGGCCCCGGCATCGGAGAATCCCGACCCGAACGCCCACCGCGCGTCCCCGTCATGGACCTCGGCCAGGCCGTCGTAGACGTTGTCGTTCACAGCTGCGTCGGTCACAGGTGCGGCACGTCCTCGGGAATCGCGTAGAACGTCGGGTGCCGGTAGACCTTGTCGCCCGCCGGGGCGAAGAACGGGTCCTTCTCCGCCGGGCTCGACGCGGTGATGTCGTCGGCACGCACGACCCAGATCGAGACGCCCTCGTTGCGACGGGTGTAGAGGTCGCGCGCGTTGTGCAGCGCCATCTCGGCGTCGGCGGCATGCAGCGAGCCGACGTGCACGTGGTTGAGGCCGCGCTTACCGCGCACGAACACCTCGTAGAGCGGCCAGCGCCGGCGCTGCGCGAACGGCTCGCCCGCAGGTCCGCTCACAGCCACCGGATCACCCGCAGGTTCGCTCACGGCGCCGCTCCCGGCCGGGGCCCGCTGATCGGCGCTCCGCCACCGCTGGGCGCGGCCCGCTTCTCCGCGTAGGCGACGGCCGCCTCCCGCACCCACGCCCCGTCCTCGTGCGCCCGGCGACGGTGGGCGATCCGCTGCGCGTTGCACGGCCCCGACCCGGTGATGACGGCCTTGAGCTCGGTCCAGTCGGGTGGGGTGTAGTCGTGCGCGCCCCGCTCGGCGTTCCACGCCAGCCCCGGATCCGGCAGCGTGACGCCCAGCGCCGCGGCCTGCGGCACGGTCATGTCGACGAAGCGCTGGCGCAGCTCGTCGTTGGTGTGCCGCTTGATCCCCCAGGCCATCGACTGCTGGGAGTTCGGCGAGTCGCCGTCGGGTGGACCGAACATCATCAGTGACGGCCACCAGAAGCGGTCGGTCGACTCCTGGACCATCTCCCGCTGCGCGTCAGTGCCGCGCATCATCCTCATCAGCAGCTCGTAGCCCTGCCGCTGGTGGAACGACTCCTCCTTGCAGATCCGGATCATCGCGCGGGCGTAGGGGCCGTAAGAGCAGCGGCACAGCGGCTCCTGGTTGCAGATCGCGGCGCCGTCGACGAGCCAGCCGATCACGCCGATGTCGGCATAGCTCAGGGCGGGGTAGTTGAAGATCGACGAGTACTTCTGCTTCGACGCGATGAGCTTCTCGGTGAGCTCCTCACGGTCCACCCCCAGCGTCTCCGCGGCGGCGTAGAGGTACATGCCGTGGCCGGCCTCGTCCTGCACCTTGGCCAGCAGGATCGCCTTGCGACGCAACGACGGCGCCCGCAGGATCCAGTTCCCCTCCG
>JBOHEP010000141.1:0-9941 GCA_050701075.1 Pseudonocardia sp.
GCACCGCGACGTCACCGGCGCGCTCCTGCAGGTGCTCGACGCGGGCCGGCTCACCGACGCGCACGGGCGCACCGTGGACTGCACCCATGCCGTGATCATCATGACCAGCAACCTGGGTGCCGAGCAGATCCTCGCCGCCACCACCGCCGGGCGCCCGGTCGAGGACCTGCGGGAGCCGCTGCTGGCCGCGGTGCGGGCCCACCTGCGGCCGGAGTTCGTCAACCGGGTGGACGACGTCGTGCTCTTCCGCGCGCTGCGCCCCGCCGACCTGCGGCAGATCACCGCGCTGCTGCTGGCCGAGACCCGCGGCCGGCTGGGCGCCCAGGGGATCGAGCTGGTCGTGTCCGACGAGGCGGTGGGCTGGCTCGCGGAGCGTGGCCACCGCCCCGAGCACGGCGCCCGCCCCCTGCGGCGCACGATCGGGCGGGAGCTGGACCGGCGGTTGTCCCGGATGCTGCTGGCGGGGGAGGTTCGGGCCGGCCAGGTGGTCACCGTTGGGGTCGCGGCGGACGGCGCGTCGCTGGAGCTGGTGGCGTCGGGTGGGTGAGCAGCCTGCGACCGGCGACGGTCGCCTCGGAGCTGGTGATCATTCCCAGCGCTACCTCAGCGTCGTCCGTGCGACGCTGAGGTAGCCCTCGCAACGATCATCGCCCGCGCCGATGAACCGCAACCTGAGCGGCTGCCCAGCGAGCGCGCTTGTGCCACAGTGGGGGACAGGCAACAGTGGGTGACAAGCACGGTGGTGGAAGCAACTCCGGCACGGGGGGAGGACGGTGTGGACGCGCTCACCGCGCTGGTCGCTGTTTTGTTGGGCGGGCTGCGGGAGCTCGTCGCGTCGGACGCCTGCCCCGGCGGGTGGGCCTGGGCGACGTCGGTGCTGGGCGTCGGGGTTGGGCTGTTGCCCACCCTCGGGGCCGTTGCGGTGGCGGTGGTTCGCCGCCGGATCGGCTCCCGGTACGGCCCGACGGAGTCGGTCGCGCTGGCCGGCATCGGCCTGCTCAGCGCCGGGGTGTTTCCCCTGCTGGCCTTCACCGTGACGGGCAGCGTGTTCTCCAGGGCCGCCGCGGGCGACGACGTGCTCGGCTTGAGCCGCCGCGACCTGCGTGACCTGGCCGACGCGGAGTGCCTGGTCGGCCCCCAGGCGGACTATCTCGGACAGGGCAGCGTGAGCGCCGCGTTCGACCCCGGCCGCCCCGTGGTGTTCGGGATAGCGCTGATCGTGTTGGGGCTGCTGCCGCTGGTCGCGGCGATGTTCGTGGCCGCGCAGGCGCGCCTCGCCCTGCGCCGCGGCCCGAAGTGGCCCGCCAAGTTCTTCTGGCTGCCGATGCTCTCGCTCGTCGTGCTGAGCGCGGCGACCCCGGCCGGCACAGCCATGCACCTGTGGCTCGGGGTGACCATCGGGGCGTTCGCGGGCATCCCGGTCGTGCTGCTCGCCGGTGTGCCGTCCCGCGAGGTCGTTCGGCGTTCGCTCCGGCCCAACCCGACTCCGGCCGATCGGTTCACCCTCCGGCCCAACCCGACGCCGGCCGACCGGTTCACCGTCCGACCCAACTTCACGCCGGCCGACCGGTTCACCGTCCGACCCAACCCGACGCTGGCCGACCGGCTGGCCGAGCGGTTCGCCGCTCGCCATCCGGAGCCGCTCGTGACGCGCGCCGCCAGCACGGCACCGCCGGAATCCGCGGTGCAGGCGGACGTCGACGGCCCGCGTCCTACGCTGCTGGCCCCCGCCCCTCGTCCTACCCTTCACGTCCCGTCGTCGCCGGACGGACCACCCCGGTTTCGGCTGGTGCGCAGGCTGGGGTCCGGCGGGTTCGGCCCGGTGTGGCTCGCGCACGACGCCAAGCTCGGCCACGCGGTGGCGCTCAAGGCTGCGCACGCCCCGGACGCCGAGACCGAGCAGCGAATCCAGCGGGAGGCCGGGGCCCTGGGCGCGGTACAGCATCCGCACTGTGTACGGCTGCTCGACCTCGTGGACGCGGGCAGCGACACAGGCCTGTCCGAGCTGGACGGCATGGTTCTCGTGATGGAGTACGTGGAGGGTGCGACGCTGGGTGAGCTGGTCCGTTCCCGCGGCGCCCTCGACGACATCGCTGCCGCCCGGATGTGGGCCGGCATCGCGGGTGCACTGGACGCCGCGCACCACCGCGGCGTGCTGCATCGCGATGTGAAGCCCGGCAACATCGTGGTCGACCCGACCGGGCTCCCGCACCTGATCGACTTCGGCATCGCCAGGCGGACCGGCGACGCGACGATGACGTTGGCCGGCTTCGTGATCGGCACGCCGGATTTCCTCGCACCCGAGGTCGCCGGCGGTGGACGCGCCACCACGGCGTCGGACGCCTGGCAGCTCGCGGCGACGATCTCGTACGCGATGACCGGCGATCCGCCCCGGGGCGGCCACCCGGACGCGGTGTCCGGGCTGCGCGCCGCAGCTTCGGGTGCCTCGCTCACGCACCTACCCACCCGCACCGCGCACCTGGCGCTGCTGCGCGCCGCGCTGGACACCGAGCCGGCACGGCGGCCGTCGCTCACGGTGGTGCAACGGGCACTCGACGACTGGCTCAGGCGCACCGGATCCCACCCGGACGGACCGGTCAAGGCGGGTGCCCCGGCCCGGTGACCGCCTGCGTGGAGCCCAGACCACCCGAGCAGCTGGCGCCGGTCACCCGGCGGATCACCGGCGTGGACGCTGCCCGAGCGGTGGCGCTCCTCGGGATGTTCACCGCGCACATCCTCCCGCTGAACACCGCGGACGGTGGCCAGACGGCGATCGGGCTGCTCGTCGACGGGCGAGCATCGGCGCTGTTCGTCGTGCTCGCCGGCGTCGGCGTGGCGCTCGGTACCGGCGGCCCCCGGCGGCCTCCCGACACCTGGTCGCACCTCGCCGCCGCGAGCGGTCTCCTCGTCCGGGGAGTGCTCGTGGCGCTCCTCGGGCTGTGGCTCGTGGGCATCGATCCGCCGGTTGCGGTGATCCTGACCCAGTACGGGTTGCTCTTCGTGGTGGCCGCGTTGTCGTTGCGCCTGACGGCCGGCGCGCTGGCCTGCGCGGCAGTGCTCGTGTGTGGCATCGCCCCCGTGGCCAGTCACGTGCTGAGGGCCGGGCTGCCGGCCGGACCTGGCGAACAGCCCGGGTTCGAGGCGTTGGCCGAGGTGGATGAGCTGCTCGTCACCCTGGCCGTGACCGGCTACTACCCGGTGCTGCCGCTGAGCGCCTTGCTGCTGGCCGGGATGGCCGTGGGTCGGCTCGACCTGCACCGCAGGCGCACGGCGCTCCGGCTCGTGGGGGGTGGTGCCGCGCTCGCCGCGCTCGCCACCGCGGCGTCGGCGTTGCTGCTCGGACCGGGCGGGGGCGCCGCCGCAATCGGGCGGCTCGAGCTGGCGCGACGTCACCACGGCACCACACCCACCGACTCGTGGTGGTGGCTGGCGGTGGACGCGCCGCACTCCGGCACCCCGTTGGACCTCGCCGGAACCACCGGAACCGCGCTTGCCGTGCTCGGCGCGGCGCTGCTCCTCGCCCGGTTGGCCCGCCCGCTGGTCTGGGTGCTCGCCGCGGTGGGTTCGGTACCCCTGACCCTGTACACCGCGCATGTGCTCGCGGTGACCGTCATTCCAGGCGGCACCGACCATGCGGGCATGGTGCTGCTCTGGAACGTTGCAGGAGCCGTGGTCGTGGGTGTCGCGCTGCGGCTCACCGACCGTCGCGGTCCACTCGAGTGGGCTGTGTCGACCGCCGGACGGACCACGCGGCGAGCATGCATCGCCTGTGACGGGCGGGGCCATCATTCGTCACCCGCTGGACGACTGGCGAACATGCCGGGCAGCAGCGTCTCCCGGTAGCCGCCACCCCCGGGTACGGCCATCATCCCGCCGAGCAGGTAGCCGAACATCAGCACGAGCAGGATCGGGAAGCCGACGGCGACGAGCAGCTACGTGGGTTCGCGGCGCAGGTGAGCGAGGTAGCGACGGGTCAGGGTGGCGCCGTCGGCCAGCGCCCAGCGCAGCCGGGCCCCGGAAAGGCTCTCGATGACGCTCATGGCGCTACCTCCGGATCGGCCGGGCGTCTGGTCAGATCGAGGAAGACCTCGTCGAGGCTGGGCCGGCGCTGGGTGAGGTCCTCGACGTCGACGCCGGCCTCGGTCAGGGCTCGCAGTGTGTCGGCCAGCGCCGCCATCCGGTCGCGCACCGAAGCGCTGACCTTGCGCCGGTCGGGAACAGCCGGCCGAACATCACCAGGTTCGCCCGCCCGTCGAGGATCTCGTCGACCGCTGCATGCTGCCCGACCAGGCCGATCCGGCGGCGGACGCGGTGGGGATCGCGGACGACGTCAACACCGTCGACCTCGGCGCGCCCGCCGTCGGGTCGCAGCAGGGTGGTGAGGATCCGGACTGCGTGGTCTTCCCGGTAGTGCTTGCGGAGTGCGTCGGCGAAAACCGCAGCAGTCAATGATCCTCCGATACTGAAACTTGAATCGCCGTCCGGCCGGCGGACGTCACGCCGTGCTCGGCCAGCTCCCGGCCTTCCCGGGAGATCCGGCTCTCCGGCCATCGAGTACTCGACCGAGATGATCGTTGCGAAGGCTACGTCAGCGTCGCGCGGACGACGCTGAGGTAGCGCTGGGAATGATCACGGCGCTCTGTCGGCGCCGTACTCCTCGTGCAGGCGCCACCACGCATACGGCTGAGTCTGGGGCCATCCGGCAGGTGAGTCCTCCCAGTCCTCCTGGCGTCCGAACGGGTTAGGTCGAGGAAGGTCAGTTGCTGCCGAGCGCCTCGACGCCCCGCCCTGAGGTGTAGTAGGAACGGTAGATCTCGTCTCCGTCGCGAAGGAAGACGTTCAACCCGAAGCCCCCCGTCCTCGCAGGGGTGATCCTCACCCGGCCTCAACATGTGGTGGTAGACGATGAGCTGGCGGCGCCCGTCGAAAAGGTGGACCTCATCCCATGGAGAGGCCGCCGCGGCATCACCGAAGCGGACGTTTCCGCCCGTCAACGTGGTAGGAGAACCGGCGGTCGTTCGCCTTCGACTTCGGCCGGGTGCAGCCGTGGCCCTCACCAGCGCGAGGCCGACGTGCCCCCGGCGCGGCACGGGCACGATGGCTGCGTCGGCTCAGAGACCCAGCCGGCCCGCGGCGTTGTCGGTGAACAGGTTGCCCCGCTGCACATGACCGCGCGCCACCGCGACCGAGCGCCATCGCCCGTGGCGCATGACGTCGCGCTGCGCGGCGCCGTTGGCGCTGGCCTGGGTGGCGAACCCGGACCGCAGCGAGTGCGCGCCGTACTGCAGTGGATCGAGCCCGGCCGCGGTGCACCGCCGCTGCACGACGAGGCGGATCGCGGCCGGGCTGAGCCGGGCGGCTGGACCGGCCATCGCGCGGGGCGCACCGAGGCGACCGTGCCGTCGACGGGACGGAACAGCGGACCGGGCAGTGCGCCCTCGTCGACGTCGAGCATCGTGGCGAGGGCCACGCGCCAGACCTGCACCGCCCGGACCGGGCGGAGCTCGGGTTGGTGGGCGTGCGGGACGCCGACCACCGTGCCGCGCCGGTCTGGTCGGTCTTGCTGCGCCCGATCCGGAGCACGAGCCCGTGCGGGTCGACGGTGAGGTCGGTGACGTCGAGCGCGGACAGCTCGCTGCGGCGCAGCGCACCGGCGAAACCGACCAGCAGCAGCGCCCGATCCCGCGCCCCGAGCAGGACACCGGGGTCGGACGGCCGGTCCGCGCCGGGAATGGTGGCGATCAGCCGGGCCAGGTCAGCGGTCCACAGCGCGGTCTTGGCCGCCGATGCGATGCTGTGGTCGCGGCGGATGCCCGACCACACCTCCCGCACACCGGGGATGTTCGGTGCGGAGTCCAGCCCGGCGGCCCGGTGGGCGATACCGATCACCGTGCGACGCCGGCTCAGGGTACTGGTCGCCAGGGTGCCGGCGAACGAGGTGAGGTAGGTGGCCACGGTCTCCGCGGTGGCCGGCAGCGGGTGCGGCCGTGCTCGGTGCACCACCGGCGGAAGTGCTCCCAGTCACTGCTGTAGGCCAGCGGGTGGTCGCCGCGCGGGCGGACGTCGCGTACACGGCCACCTGCGCCAGGAGCTCCGGGGGCAGCGGGGCCGGGGCGCCGTCCGTACCGAGTGCGGCCACCGCGCCCGCACCGGGTGGCAGCACCACGGCCACAGGGGGTGGCGGCACCACGGCCACAGGGTGGCGGCACCACGGCCGCGGTGGGCGGGACGGCGTGCATTCGGGCAGCCTGCCAGCCGGACCTCTCCTGTGTCACCTCTGCCACGTTCGAGCGAAGTGGCGGGTATTGCCCCTACGATTGGCGACGGTGTGCCGGGAAGTCTGGTCGGCGGTCCGACTGTCGACCCCTCCCGAAGGAGCACCATGAGCACCTCGTCCGGGCCCGCCGCCCGCCTGTTCGATCGGGGCAGCTGGCCGGAGGTCAGCCGGGTCGGCGACATCCTGCGTGCCGAGACCGTCGGTGGGGTGCTGCTCGTCGGGGCAGCGGTGATCGCGCTGGTCTGGGCGAACTCGCCATGGGGTGAGGTCTACGCCACGGTGAGCGGGCTGCGGATCGGCCCGGCGGCACTGCACCTGGACCTGACCCTGACCCAGTGGGCCGCCGACGGCCTGTTGGCGATCTTCTTCTTCGTCGCCGGGTTGGAGCTCAAACGGGAGTTCGTCGTCGGGGACCTGCGTGATCCACGACGGGCAGCGCTGCCGGTCGCCGCCGCCGTCGGTGGCATGGCCGTACCCGCCCTGATCTACCTCGCGGTCAACGTCGGTGGCGGCGCCGGCGCGTTGGCGGGTTGGGCGATCCCGACCGCAACCGACATCGCGTTCGCCCTGGCCGTGCTCGCGGTCATCGGCACCCACCTACCCTCGGCGTTGCGCACGTTCCTGCTCACCCTGGCCGTGGTCGACGACCTGCTCGCGATCATGATCATCGCTGTGTTCTACACCAGCTCGCTGAGCCTCGCGCCGCTCACATTGGCGCTGATCCCACTGGGTCTGTTCGCGCTGCTGGTGCAGCGGCGGGTGCGGTCGTGGTGGCTGCTGCTGCCGTTGGCGGCGGCCACCTGGGTGCTGGTCCACGAATCCGGGGTGCACGCCACCGTGGCCGGGGTGCTGCTCGGGTTCACCGTACCGGTGATCCGTCGCGCCGCAGGTCCCGGGCCGGGGTTGGCAGAGCACTTCGAGCACCGCTTCCGGCCGATCTCCTCCGGCGTCGCGGTACCGGTGTTCGCGTTCTTCGCGGCCGGGGTGTCCATCACCGGCGCGGACGGGCTGCGCGACACCGTCACCCTCGGCATCATCGCCGCACTCATCGTGGGCAAACCCGTCGGCGTGCTGGGCGCGGCCTGGTTCGTGCAGCGCTTCACCCATGCCCAGCTCGCCGACGGCCTGTCCTGGTGGGACGTGCTCGGAGTGGCGCTGCTCGCCGGGATCGGGTTCACCGTCTCCCTGCTCATCGGCGAGCTCGCCTTCGGCGCCGGCAGTGAACGCGACGACCACGTCAAGATCGGCGTTCTGCTCGGCTCATTGCTGTCCGCGCTGCTCGCGGCGGTCGTGCTGCGCATCCGCAACCACCACTACCGCAACATCTGCGCCGACGAGGACCGCGACACCGACGCCGACGGAGTGCCCGACGTCTACCAGGCCGACCGACTCCGGGACTGAGGCCGGCATGTACATGGTCGTTGTGTCGGCGGGGGAGCGTGAACTGGGAAGCACCCGATGATTTCCGCCTGCTCGCCCGGTCTATAGGACATGAGTGATCTCACACGAACCCCGACAACCCTGTCGAACATCGGCGTGGCCATGTTCACCGTCGCCGACCAGGACACGGCCCTCGCCTTCTACACCGAGAAACTCGGCTTCGAGGTGCGCGGCGACACGCGCTTCGGTGAGCACAACGAGATGCGCTGGCTGGAGGTGGCTCCGCCTGGGTCACGGGCGCGGCTGGCGCTCAACCCACCGATGGGCGGCGAGCCCGGCGGCAGCTCGATCGGTGTGGAGACGGCGGACGTCCTGGGCGAGCACGTGCGCCTGAGCGCCATCGGCGGCATCGACCTCGATCCGGAGCCGATGCGCACACCCGGCGCCCCGCTCATGTTCATGCTGCGCGACCCGGACGGCAACCACGTCGTCGTGGTGGAGGAGCCGCCCGCCGGGTAGCTCGCTCACGACCCAGAAGCGCCACCGCAGCACCACCGCGCCGATCTCGTCGCCGCCTCGCGCGACAACGAGATCGTGCATGCGACAGGGGACAACGGCGGCCGTCGAGAGGCAACGACCGCCGCCGGACGTCCTACGGTCAAATCTCGTAGACCATCTGATCCGGCCTTGGCCTGCCGGTGTTCCCGTACGAGATGTCCAACTCCGTATTCCTCCGGGGGACAAGGGCATCCTTGCGATGACCGCGACCCCGACGGACCGGCTGTCGGTGGTCAGTGGTCAGGGCTTGGCCACGGTGAGCAACACAACGGAGTCCTCGATCGCTTCGAGGGCGTGTCGGGCATCAGGCACGATGAGCAGGTCGCCGGGGGAGCCGTCCCAGCTGACGTCCCCCGAGTCGAGGCGTACCCGCCCCTGCAGCACGTGCACGGTCGCCTCACCGGGGTTCTCGTGCTCATCGAGCCTGTGGCCGGCGGCCAGCGCGATCAAGGTCTGCCGCAGCACATGTTCGTGACCGCCGAACACAGTGCGCGCACTGCGACCGCTGGACGCCTGCAGCGCTGTCTTCAACTGCTCGCGAGCGAGGGCGGTCAAGGACGACTTCTCCATGGACGGGCCTTTCTGGAGCGAGATGGTCGGGTCAGATGGATGGCGGTACCGGTGGACCCGCAGCCGGTGGTGGGCGACAGTGTGGGGCTGCAGGCGGTGTCGTGATGGCCGCGATTCCAGGATCACCGTCGACCCTAGGCCGTCATCGGGTTCTCCATGATCAACTTCGGCCTGGCAGGCATGTACATCATCGAGACACCGGAGTATGTCATCGGGACTTGGGTGCTCAACGGCGTTGTGGTGCTGCTGCCGTCGGGTTCCTGCGCCGCCACCCGGCAACACCGATGAATGAACTTCCGAGCGGCGCGCTGCCAGGGTCAACGTCGAACGATCCTCACCCCAGGTGCTACCCAGCAGTTGCGTCTCGCGAGGAGGATGTGCAATCCTTCGGTAGCACGTGTCGAGACGAGGAGGATGGTCGTGATGAGCAGTGCGGGCGAGGTCGCGGACCGGATCGAGCGCGAGATCCTGATCGACGCTCCCATCGAGGGGGTGTGGCGGCTGGTGAGCGAGCCGGGCTGGTGGATCGGGGATGGAGATCGCTCCGGCCAGATCGTGACCCGGGAGGGCGACCTCGTCGTGGTGGACTACCCGCCCTACGGGCGTTTCCCGGTGTTGCCGGTGTCGACCCACGCCCCGCACTACGCCGCTTATCGAGCATCTGATGACCCCAGCCGGACCCCCGCGGAAGCCACGTCCACGCTTGTGGAGTTCTTCCTCGCCGAGAAAGAAGGCGGCACGCTGCTGCGGGTCGTCGAAAGCGGCTTCGCCTCCATGTATCTGTCGGCCGAGCGACGCGCGGCGGCCATCGAGGACAACATCGAGGGCTGGGAGATGCAGCTCGGCTTCGCCAAGCGAGACGTCGAGCGCGCCTGCGCGTGACCGCCGATCAGGTCTCCGCGGAGCAACCCCCAGACGCCGGGCAGCCCGCGGGAGGTGGGGCGGACGAGGAGGTCGGGATCGTCCTGGTCGCGTTGGCCGACCCGACCCGCCGACAGCTCCTGAACGTTCTCGTCCACGCCGGCCGAGCCAGCCCGACGACCCTCGCCGCTCGTCTGCCGGTGACCCGACAGGCGGTGACCAAGCACCTGCAGGTACTGGAGAGCGCGGGCCTGGTCCAGAGGGTCCGGGTGGGCCGAGAAGTGCTGTACTCGGC
>JBOHEP010000142.1:0-2396 GCA_050701075.1 Pseudonocardia sp.
ATTAGAGTACTCCATCATTTACTCGAAGGGGCGCAACTCGTCGCCAAAACCTAGTCCCTACAGCGGTTGTGCCAACTTTTGCGTAATGGATAGCCTTGGCAAGGGGAGGGTTGGGGAGGGGTAAGAGAATTGGGCAATGAATAAATTTATTTGTGTATGGCTCCTAAGACGATTTTCGACCTGCCAAACACTCATGGGGAGCAATGCCCAACTGCCGCTTAAATCCCGCCGCAAAATGCCCCAAATGGGCATAGCCGACCCAATTTGCCACCTCTGCAACGGTGCAATTCCCTGCTCTCAAAAGTTGCTCCGCTTGTTTCATCCGCTGCTGGGTCAGATAGCCCACTACCGTTGTGCCAAACAGATCCCGAAAGCCGCGTCGTAAGGTGCGATCGCTCACCCCCACCTGCTGTGCTAACTCCAGAAACCCAGGAGGCTGCTCCAATCGAGACAGTAAAATCTCTTTAGCATGGTAAATTCGAGCGATCGTGTCGGGCTTGCGTCCGACAGCAGATTCAGTCAGTCTCTGGTCTGCCAGGATCGGCTGAAGCTGCAACGCCAGTAAGTCAAACACCTGAGACTGAAAATGCAACAGTCGGGTTGCGCCGTGAAACGGGGACTGCAAAATTTGCTGTGCCAGCCGCTGGGCTTGCCGCGTCACCAAAGGAAAAAACGACACCTTCCAGTCCTCTTGCTTCAGCAGCAGCTTCAACAGCGTGTCATTCGAGCCAGCTAGCCCTGAGTAGAATTTAGCAAACGCTTCTGGCAGCAGATGAATATGCACTCCAACCAAACGTTGCGATCACTCATAATACGATCTGTAAGAGGGAGCAATGCCACTGCCAGAGAAGTAGCCCCGCTCCCCACCAAACGTGGGATACCGATTGCTACTTTCTAATCCAGATAGCACGACTGTGCATTGCACCAAATGATCATGGGCAGGCACTTGAAGTACAAAATCCTGCTGAAATTCTCGGTCTGCCCAACCCAACCAGACTCCAGGCAACAACTCTATCTCGGGGTGCGACCTCTACTTGATTTAGTTGTCTAATAGTGTTTATGCTCTCTAGGAGGGTCTAAAGAGCAGAGCATGAGCGCAAAGTTAATCAGTATTGACGGTTCAACAGTAAAGCTAGAAGTGACACTTGAGCTCGGTCGTTCAATGCTCACAAGTGAGGAAAACATCCAGCAAAGCTTAAACGCAGCAGGACGCATTGCAACCGAAGCAGCCCTGAAATATTTGGATACCGATGGCTCTCCCCTAGAGATAGCCGGAGAAATAATGCGAACCAAAGGAGAACAGCCCAAAGCCTATCAAAGCCCTTATGGAGAAGTGATGGTTCCGAGGCATGTGTATCAACGCTCTGGAGGTGGAACGACCTATTGTCCTCTCGAACGAGACGGAAGAATCATCATCACCTCAACGCCCTTATTTGCTAAACAAGTATCCTCAAAACTAGCCTATGGTTCAGCGCGTGAAGTGAGAGCGGGATTTATTGGAGAATCATGACCGCACCGTTTCAGTGTCGTATATTCAGCGACTGGGCAAAGCCGTTGCCAGCGTCATTGAACTCAAGGAAGAGACCTGGAGCTATGGGCCACCCAAACTAGATGTAGAGATTACGAGTGTAGCCATTGGTTTAGACGGAACCTGTATGTTGCTATGTGAAGAGGGATGGCGCGAAGCAATGGTCGGTACAATTGCCCTTTATGACGCTCAAGGAGAACGGCAGCATACCATTTACATTGGCGCTACCCCAGAGTATGGAAAAGCCAGTTTTCTGGAGCGTCTAGAACGAGAAATTACCAGAACCAAGACTCGATACCCTCAAGCCACCTCTGTTGGGATTGCTGATGGTGCAGAGTCAAACTGGCGGTTTCTCAAACAGCATACCAGTGAACAAATTCTCGATTTCTATCATGCATCAGGCTATTTAGCTGCCGTCGCCATCGCCCTTTATCCGAATGAACTAGCTGGGCAGCGTCAATGGCTCCAGGATAATTGTCATCATCTCAAACATGACCCAGGTGCAGCCACTCAACTCTATGAACAGATGCTTGAGCTATCTCAAGGCTCAAAACATTCTCAGACGATTCAGGATAACCTGGCAGCGGCAGTGACCTATTTCCATAATCATCAGCATCAGATGAACTATGCTCTTTACCGAGACAGACATTATCCCATTGGCTCTGGAGTGACTGAAGCTGCCTGCAAAACGGTGATTAAGCAACGCTTATGTTGTTCAGGAATGCGTTGGCAGGAAAAGGGAGCAGCAGCGATTCTGAGCTTGAGGGCTTTGGTCTTAACCTCAACGCGCTGGAATCAATTCTGGAATAAACTCAATCAATACGGTTTCCCACTTGCTTCCTAGTCCTATCAAATAGAGGTCGCACCC
>JBOHEP010000143.1:0-2528 GCA_050701075.1 Pseudonocardia sp.
TCCGCTCCGCCGCCCAAACCGCCTCGTCCAGCGAACGCCGCGACACCGTCGCCCTGCTCCGCGACCTGGTCACGACTCGCGTCGACCGGGCCGAACAACTCAACCAACTCGCCGGCGCCATTTTCCCAACCGCCGAACGTGCCGACTGACCGTGCCACCGGGGCGCAACCTCACCGTCGGACAGCT
Organism: Pseudonocardia sp.; assembly: GCA_050701075.1. Taxonomy (GTDB): domain Bacteria; phylum Actinomycetota; class Actinomycetes; order Mycobacteriales; family Pseudonocardiaceae; genus Pseudonocardia. The sequence continues at coordinate 187 of JBOHEP010000143.1, forward strand.
CAGCGAACTGCGGCGCCTGGGCGACGCAGTCCGGCGCGCATGAGCGGGTGACTACGGCCCGACCCTGGTGCTGGTGGTCGAATCGGTGCGGGTGTACCGCGCGGGCGGCGCGAGTCTCACCGAGCTGGCCCACGCGCTCGGCGTCGAGATCACGGTCCTTCGGGGCTGGTTGGATCAGCACGCGCAGAAGCCGCGCTCGACGCCGTCGAAGAGCCCTGCCGATGTCTGGGAACCCGCCGGTGCCACTAACGACCGCCCCCCGGGCACTCACGGTGTCCTGGCTTGCACCGGTGACCCACTCCCAGGCGGAAACGACTTCGCCCGAGAACTGGCCGTCATCCGAACCAGGGTCGAACCACGGTTCTCCTTGACCGAGCGGACGATGATCGAAATCGGCGAGCTGCCCGACTACGTTGACAAGTGCCGTCCGTGCGTCCTGCACGTCGCCGCCCACAGCCAAGGGGGCGCCGTCTTCTTGACCAACGGAGGCGAGCCGATCTCCCTACAGCACGACCACCTCGTAAAGGCTCTGCTGTTCGCACGACACCGACCCTCGATCCTCGTCCTCAACTTCTGCGGATCGCTCGCCCTGCACGTGGCCGCACAGCAGATAGCGGTTGCGGTCGTGTGCTGGCCTGATCGCGTGAATGACAAGCAGTGCCGTGAGTTCGCCGGCCTTCTGTACCGAGGACTCGCCGGCGGACGCTCGATCGGAGCCAGCATGGAAGGAGCACGGATCACGCTCTTCCCCCACGGTGGGCTTGCTTTGCCGCGGCTGTCCGGGGACGCCTCGGCCCGTTTGCAATGACCGAGACTGAACGGCTCGGTCGGACCTCGACGGCGATGCTGCTGCGCCGTGAGGAAGCGGGCGTGAGTCGATCGTTGGGTGGTGGGGCCGCGATCTGGCGCTGACGGACCGATCGACACTCTTGGCCGGCGCGCGCCGGCGGCCGCCGCCATCTGACAGCGGACATCGTGACGAAGTGGCCGGGCCTGCCCGTGCTGCGCCGCCCGCACCCCGGGCCCGGCGCCTGCGGGGGTGACCGGGCGGGCGCAGTACGGACCCGGTGTGCTGGCCCGGGCGGCGGAGCTGGGGTGCGGGCACTACCTGCCCGTCGCGCGCGCCGCCCGGTTGATGGGCTCAACGCTCGGGGTGTCGGTGTCGACCGGGTTCATGGCCGGTGCCCGCGCCCGCGCGGCCCGACTGCTGGAGAAAGGTACCAGCGGACCGCAGTTCGTGGACCGTCTCGTGGACCGAGATCGACTTTCGCGCGGTGGTGAGGGGTCACCAGCTCGGCATCCGAGAGGGGCGGTCGGACCCAGTGGGGTGGCCCGATCCAAGGGGCACCCCGAAGACTCGGGGTCAGGCTGCGGGAGCCACCGACACTGTGAGCGCGACGGCCTGGGCCTGGCTGTCGTAGTCGCCGGGATCGCCTTCCAGGGCGAAGGTGATCGCGTCGATGCACGCACGCTCGGCCTCCGAACGGCTGGTCGAGCCGCCGCCGTTGATATGCAGGGCAGGCACCCGGAAGTGCCAGTTCCCCGACTCGTCGTCGAAGTAGAACTCGGCACGGAGAGTCGTGCTCATCCGATCACCGTCCTAGAGTCTGCGCAGTTCATCAACGGTGTACCCGTAGTCCTTGCCTATCCGCGCCATCGCCGGCCCGCCAAGGTCGACGCCGTCATGGTACGCCCACACCCGCTGACGGTCGTCCTTGACGAGCACCCGGTGCGAGCCGCGTCGGCGGGTCTCGCGCCAGCCGTCCCTCTGGAGAGCGGCGAGGACTCGTGCTGCTTTCGGCATGGCGCCCGGATGCTAGCGGACGTGATCACGACGCTCGATCTCGCGCCGCGGGTTAGAGAGCTGCTCGACTACGCGACGGCGCGCTGGAAAGCCGGATGTCGGTGCAGACCTCGTGGACCGAGATCCACTCCGCGTTCTCTGGAACGATCTCGCCCCGACCGTTCGTGCTGGTCAGAGCGAGGTTTCGATGTGTGCTCCCGAAGGGATTCGAACCCCTAACCTTCTGATCCGTAGTCGCGACGCCGACGCCCACTTGGCAGGTGACCAGGCGTTTCGCTGGCATGATCCGCGCTGGGGTGGGCATTTCTGGCGCTGGTGCACCGCAGTTCGTGGCCAAGACTGTGGCCAGAGATCATCTTTCGGCGGCGAGGACTGGCCGCCGTCGTGTCGGTGCTCGCGGATAGCCTCGCGCGGATGCGCACGAACGTGTACGTGGACGGGTTCAACCTGTACTACGGCTGTCTGAAGGGGACGCCGTACCGCTGGCTCGACCTTGAAGCGCTGTGTGCGCGGATGCTGCCCAAGAATGACGTGCAGC
>JBOHEP010000144.1:0-19510 GCA_050701075.1 Pseudonocardia sp.
CGCGGTCGGTCTACACGAACACCCTGCCGTCCGGGGCGTTCCGCGGGTACGGGCTCGGGCAGGTCATGTTCGGCATCGAGAGCGCGCTCGACGAGCTCGCCCGCAAGCTCGGGCTCGACCCGTTCGAACTGCGTCGGCGCAACGTCGTCGTTCCGGGTGATCCGATCGTGGCTGACTCGGACGAGCGCGACGACCTCACGTTCGGCAGCTACGGCCTCGACCAGTGCCTCGACCTGGCCGAGCAGGCGCTGCGCCGGGGGAACGGGGTGACGGCGCCACCGGGTGCGGCTTGGCGGGTCGGGGAGGGAATGGCCGTTGCGATGATCGCGACGATTCCGCCGCGGGGTCATCGGGCTGAGGCGTCCGTGACGCTGGAGCCGGGTGGGACGACGTACACGGTGCGGGTGGGCACCGCGGAGTTCGGGAACGGCACGACCACCGTGCACACGCAGATCGCGGCCGCCGTCCTTGGCGCTGAGCCGGAACGGATCACCGTGCGGCAGTCCGACACCGACGTCGTCGGATACGACACCGGTGCGTTCGGTTCGGCCGGAAGCGTCGTGGCCGGTCAAGCGGTGGGTATTGCGGCAGGGAAGCTGCGGGACCGGATCCTGGCAGTAGCGGCGTCCGCGGCCGGCGTCGACGTATCGGCCTGCTCGCTAGGTCCGGTCGGGGTGCATTGCGGGGAGCGGCTCGTCGAGCTCGCCCAGATCGCCGGCGTCGACGGGTTGGTGGCGTACGCCCGGCACGACGGCACCCCCCGGTCGCTGGCCTTCAACGTGCACGCGTTCCGGGTGGCGGTGCACGTCGGCACCGGCGAGGTCGTGATCCTGCAATCGGTGCAGGCAGCCGACGCGGGCACGGTGCTCAACCCCGAACAGTGCCGCGGCCAGGTCGAGGGCGGGGTGGCGCAGGGGATCGGCACGGCGCTGTACGAGGAGCTGATCCTGGACGCCGACGGTGCGGTCAAGACCCAGGCGTTGCGCGACTACCACCTCCCGCAGCTCGCCGACCTGCCCCGCACCGAGGTGCTGTTCGCCGACACCGCCGATGCGTTGGGTCCGTTCGGGGCCAAGTCGATGAGCGAGTCGCCCTACAACCCGGTCGCACCCGCGCTGGCCAACGCGATCCGGGACGCGATCGGGGTGCGGCCTTACGAGCTGCCGATGTCGAGGGACCGGATCTGGCGGCTGGTGGCCGGGCGCTGATGGACGTTTGCGCAGAGCCACCCTCCGCGCTACACCATGAGTTCTCCCCCCAGCGGCCAAGACGAGTCCACCAGACAACTTGTCGACACCGCCGCGGTACTGCGCCTGGACCGCACGTTGACGTCGTCATGCTGGTCACAGCTGCGCCCGGTAGCGGTGTCGCATGTCCTCCTGACTCTCCACCGGCCCCTTGATGCTGGCATGGGCGCGCAGCACCTCACCCGTCGACGGAAACGCCTCGCGGGGTACCTGCGCGTCGATGTCCCACAGACGCGCGCGCATCAACGCCTTGGCGCAGTGCAGGAACACCCTGTCGACGCGGATCACCATGACCGAGCGCGGCGGCCGGCCGTGCTCGGTGACATCCATGGGGGTGTCCTTCGCGGCGCGTAGCTCGGCTCGACCGTAGATGCGCAACGTCTCGTCGATGCCCGCCACCATGCACAGCAGGGCGACACGAGAGTTAATGGTGATCTTCCTCAGGCTGTCAAGGCGGTTGTTGCCGGCTCGGTCCGGCAACACGATCGTGTGCGGATCGAGCACGCGCAGGAAACCCGGCTCGCCGCCACGAGGGGTGACGTCCGGCTCCCCGTCAGGTGTCGCGCTCGACAGCACGGCAAAGGTGCACAGCGCCAGGAACGCCCGGCAGTGCTCGTCGAGTTCAGTGATCTCCTTCGCCACTGCCCGGCCTGTCGGTGCCGGATAGGACGACACCACCTCGTCTGACACCTGCTCAGTCTCCATCTCGACGGTGTACCCGTGCCATCTCATCCGGGTCCGCGGCCATGGGTCCCGACTGGCTGCCCGGCCGGTACTGCGCCTGCACGCCGACGGCGGCACCTCTGTCGCCAGCGAGCCTGGCCGGCGCTGAGCGCCGATCCCGGTCGGCTGCACCGCATCGACCCCGACGTGTCGGTGGACCTGCTATGGGTGATGGCTCCAGCAGCCTCGTCCCGGCCGGCGAGGGCCTCACGGCGGCGCGAACGCCGCCAGCAGCTCCGATGACCACTCGACGCGCCGCGCCCGCACCGACAGGGCACCCGCGATGAGTGCCCGGTCGAGGCCGGCACCGGTGAGCGCCTCGCGCAGGTGCGCCGGGGGCAGGGCGTCCAACCACCGCCGGACGGCCGCCTGGTGGGCCACCGGTGTGAGCTCGCCGTGGGCCCGGAGCCGGGCGAACCCGCCGTCGGGATAGATGTCCACCCGCAGGTGGGTGACGGTAGGTGCGCCCGGCCCGATCCGGAACCGGTGCGGGGTGTCGGGCTGCGCGGGGCGCCGCTTGACCAGCGGCGTCCAGGTGCGGTGCGCCAGGTTGGTCGCGTCGGGCCCGGCTCGCTCGATCGACGCCCCGCTGATCTGCATCTCGCCGGGTGCGTTGCCGAGGAAGTGGCCGGTGTCGAACACGACGTCGCGGAGCCGGCCTGCGCCGGCGAGGGCGATGATGACCCAGTCGTTCCCGCCGCCGCGGCGGCGCGCGGTCTCCCAACCCTCGCCCATCGAGCGGGCCGGCCCGGGCTGCAGCAGGTTGGCGGGTGAGGAGAAGAACATGTCGGAGCAGCCCACGAGCAGCCCTCCGCGCTCCTGCGCGGCCAGGTCGACGGTGCCGTGCAGCAGCCGCGGATCCACCACCGCCTCCCCGTGCACCCGGAACCGGGCCACCCCGCCGTCGGGGTGGATGGTCAGCCGGACATGGGTGAAGCGGTGCCGGTCCGAGACCTCGTAGACGTTCGCGATATCGCCCTTGGCCGATGAGCGCGCCACCAGCGTGGTCCAGTCGGCGGCGGCGATCTCGGCCGGTCCCGGGTGGTCCTCGCACGCGGTGGCCTGAACGGAGATCTCGGGCGGGTAGTTGCCCCGGAAGAACGACGTGTCGACGACGACGCCGTGCACGACGCCGGGAATGCCGAGCCGGACCGTCGCGTGGTCCGAGCCGGGCTCCCGGCGGCGGCGGGTCTCCCACCCGTCGTAGAACTTGCCCCGGTAGCCGAACTCGGTGCGCGGCTGCACCGGCCCCGGCATCACCAGCGCGGCCCGGTCGGCGAAGAAGTCGTTGCTGGCGTCGACCACCGCCCCGCCGAGGCGTCGGGACGCCAGATCAGGTAGCCGGGTGAACTCCGCGTCCAGGTCCGGTCCGTCGAGCCGTGTCATGATCCCCTCCTGAGTAGACGCCCCTTCGGCGGGCCTGCGACGTCCAGGCGCCGCCCCCGTAACCAGGTCTGGCGCACGACCCCGGACAGCGCCCGACCGTCATAGGGCGTGATCTTATTGCGATGCGCGAGCCGGTCCGCGTCGACCACGAACGCCTGGTCCGGGGCGAAGACCGCGAAGTCGGCGTCGAAGCCCAGCGCGATGCGGCCCTTTCCCGCCAGCCCGGCCAGCCGGGCCGGACGGTCGGCCATCCAGGCGACGACGTCGGTCAGCGGATGCCCGCGTTGCCGTGCTCCCGTCCACACCGCAGGCAGGCCGATCTGCAAGGACGCGATACCGCCCCAGGCGACATCGAAGTCCCCGTGCTTGAGCTCGGGTGTGCACGGCGAGTGGTCCGACACCACGGTGCCGATCACGCCGTCGGCGAGCCCCGCCCAGAGCAGCTCGCGGTTGGCTGCCTCCCGGATCGGCGGACAGCACTTGTACTCCGTCGCCCCGTCCGGCACCTCCTCGGCGGTGAAGGTGAGGTAGTGCGGGCACGTCTCCACGGTGAGCGCGACGCCGTCACGGCGGGCCGAGGCGATCATCGGCAGCGCGTCCGAGCTGGACAGGTGCAGGACGTGCACCCGTGCGCCGGTCCAGCGGGCCCGCTCGATCAGCCACGCGATCGCCAGGTTCTCCGCACCGCGGGGGCGGGACGCGAGGAATCCGGCGTACCGCTCACCGTGCGGCTGCGTGGCGCGGTCGATGGTGACCGCGTCCTCCGCGTGCACGATCAGCTGGGCGCCGAGCCCGGCCAGCTCCACCAGTACCCGCTCCACATCGTCGAGCGGCAACGGCGGGAACTCCTCCACCCCGGAGTGCAGCAGGAAACACTTGAACCCGAAGACGCCCGCGTCGTGCAGCCCGCGCAGCTGCGCCAGGTTGCCGGGCACCGCACCGCCCCAGAACCCCACGTGGACGCTAACCCGGCCGCGGGCCGCGGCCCGCTTGGTCTCCAGGGCGACGACGTCGACGGTGGGTGGGATCGAGTTGAGCGGCATGTCGACAAGGGTGGTGACGCCGCCGAGCGCGGCCGCCGCGGTCGCGGAGGCGAAGCCCTCCCACTCGGTGCGCCCCGGTTCGTCGACGTGCACGTGGGTGTCGACCAGGCCGGGTAGGAGCACCTCGTCGTCGGCCAGCTCCACCCACTCGTCCGCCGGGCCGGGCGCGTCATAGGAGGCGATGGCCGCGATCCGCCCGTCCAGCACGCCGACACAGCACGCCACCTCACCGTCCGCGGTGATCACCCGCGGGCCGCGTATCACCAGGTCGAAGGTTTCAGGCACGGATCTGCTCCCTTGCCGAGTGGGTCGAGCACGGGCGGAGCGAGGTGATCGCAGTCTTGACGCATTCTCGGCCGGATCCGGCGGGACGATGCACCAAGTTGGTGATCATGGGTTGTCCGGCGGTGATGCGCGTCCCACCGCACCCGGCCCGGCGACCCCGATGTGTGCAGCTGCCGGTACCGCGCAACCTGACCAACCCGGATGTGCGGCCACCGCCGTGGCCAGGTCGCGCTGCGCGGTGACGGCGTCGACGGCTACCGCGATGGCGAGTGCGCCGCGACCGGCCAACGGGGTGAGCGACCACCACCGTCCGGCCACCGCGTCCGGCGGGTCCTCGCCCCACACCAGCACCTCGGTGCCCAGCACGCGATGCCCCGCGAGGTGGGCGGGCGAGGCGTGCAGGCTCGGGTCGCCGAGCTGCTGACACTGCACGAGCAGCGGGCGGCCCGTCGCGGTGTCGATCACCCGAGTGAGGCCCTGGTAGCGGCCGGACGGCTCCCCGCTGCGGCCCGCGACGAGAACCTCGCGGCAGCGCAGCCGGGCGCCCGACCCGAGCGCGGCGTGCAGCTCGCTGCGATGGTCGGCTCGCCGGGTGATCACGGACGCCTCGGGCAGGTACTGCACGCTGGCCAGAGCGCCGATCTCCAGTCGCACCACCAGCCGACTGCCCACGTCGCAGTCCTGGGCGGGCAGTGCGAGCGCGGCGGCCACCCCGGTGAGCACGACCTGTGCGCCGGCCGAGACCACCACGTTCAGGGAGACGTCGTCGCCACCGAGCGGGGTGGTCGCCGAGCTCACCATGTGCACGGTGACGACCGGAGAGCGGGCTGCGGCGGTCCCGCGCTGGGGCAGCAGGCACAGCGGCGGCTGGGAACGAAGCACACGGACGACGCCGTGCCCGTCGCGGTCGCATTCGACGACGAGCCGTGCCCTGGCCAGCACCGCTCAGCCCGCCGGTCTCGTCGACGCCCCCAGTGGGCCTTCAGCAGAGCCACCCTGCCCGGCGTCAGCAGAGCCACCCTGTCCGCCGTCAGCAGAGCCACCCTGTCCGCCGTCAACAGAGCCACCCTGTCCGCCGTCAGGGGAGCCACCCTGTCCGCCGTCAGCAGAGCCACCCTGCTGACGCCGCACCGCAATGACCTGCGCGGTCACCCATTGTGCCACCTCGGTCGCGGTCGGGTCGGCGACCAGCGACTGGGTGATCACCGGCAGCCCGCCCCGTACGCGGTGGGCGTCACCGGTCATCACGGCCATGTTCGCCCCGACCAGCGGGGCGAGGTCGACCTTGTTGATCACGAGCAGGTCGGCGGTGGTCACCCCGGGCCCGCCCTTGCGCGGCACCTTGTCCCCACCCGCGACGTCGACGACGAAGATCTGCCGGTCGACCAGGCCTCGGCTGAACACCGCCGTGAGGTTGTCCCCGCCGCTCTCCACCAGCACCAGGTCGAGGTCGCCGAAGCGCTCCTCGAGCAACTCGACGGCGTCGAGGTTGGCCGTGATGTCGTCGCGGATGGCGGTATGCGGGCAGCAGCCGGTCTGCACGGCCTCGATCCGGTCCGGGTGCAGCACACCGGCCCGGCGCAGGAAGTCGGCGTCCTCGGTGGTGTAGATGTCATTGGTGACCACGGCGAGCTGCACCTGCCCGGCCAGCGTGCGAGCCAGCGCCGCGACCAGCGCGGTCTTGCCGCTGCCGACCGGCCCGCCGATCCCGATCCGCACCGCGCGACCGGACGACCCGACCGGGGAGTGCGGATCCGGTCCGGTCTCGGTCGGATCCAGCGAATAACCGTGATCATGATCGTGGTCAGCTGGCAAAGAGACGCACCCGCTTCCGGTGGTGACGGAGGTGAGCCTGCGCCATCAGGTCGAGCACCGGGGCACCCGGGGACGGCAGCAGCTCCGCCGGAAGCCCCGCACTGTGCACGCCCTGCTCAACCACCGCGTCCAGCTCGCCGTGCAGCGCGACGATCGCGGCGTTGACCTCGAACGGGTCCAGTCCCAGCAGTCGGATCGCCGCCGACGCCGGGCCGCTGACCGAGAGGTAGGCGACGCACTGTGCGGCGTCGGCTGGCGAGCCGCCGTCGATTCCGATCACGGCGCCGACCAGCAGCGCGTGGTGCGGCCGCGGCGCCGCGGCGCACAGCGCGTCGAGCACGGGCGAGGGCCAGGCCCGCCGGGCCGCACGCAGGGTGGCTCGCCCCTGAGCCCGCGACGCCCCCCGCTGCGCGACCGACGGTGTCCGCGCATCCAGCTCCGCATCCAGCATCCCCCACCCCCCACCGCCGACCAACCCCCTACCGCCGCCCGCTTGCCCACCGGCGCCCGCCTGCCTGCGGTGATCAAGGGCAGCCCGTTGCTTGTCGATCTCTGGGAGCGACGGTTTGCCCTTGATCGCCGACGTGCTGGCGGGGGCTGGCGGATCTGGCAGTGCTGGACGAGCGGTGAGGACGGCGGCTGCGGCGAAGGCGGCGTTGACCAGGCCGACGGTACGCAGCCGGCCCGACAGGAACGACGCGAGATCACCGAGCCCGGTGACCAGCTCGCGCGCCACCGCTTCCTCCAGCCCCCCGGAGTGAGCGTGCCCCCCGCCGGGGAAACGTGCGTCGCAGAGCACGATCGCGGCCAGGCACGCCATCAGAACAGGAAGTAGCGCTTGCCACGGTCGGCTGACCTGGGTGTCTGCACGCTGTACCCTCGCTGATCAGCGCAAACAGCTTCCATCGAGTCTCATCCTCCTCCGCTTCGTCTTGTCGCGGAATGTACCCGGCTTGTACCGGGTGCCGGTTTCAAACGAGTGACCAAATTGGACGCCCCCGGACGCGGCGATCGGAACGCCGGCCGGGGACTTGATCGCAACGGATCTGCGACCATGAGCATCATCAACCACCCGTCCCGCGCCGCTCGGCCTGACCTCCATGCCCACCGGTGACGCCGTGCCTGGGCGGGCGCCGCTGGGCCCGGACGACTACCCCGAGTGCCCACAGCTGTACGCCGCGACGAAGCCCGACGGGTTCGGCGAGCGGCGGTGGCTGCTCGACCCGTGCAGCCCGCGATCCACATCCGCCCTGACCTCACCCCGGCGCAGGGCCGGGCGGCGTGGGGTGAGGCGTTCGTCGCGTACCTGGCGTCAATCGACCCGCCGACGCTCACGGTCATCCCGGTGAGAGCCACGCCGCCGACCAGACATGCCCGGGCGTCAGCGGGGAAGTCCGCATCGTCCGCGGCGAGGGCCTGATCGACGTCTGCCCCTGTGCGAAGCTCGGGCAGCTGGCCACGATCTCCTTGGAGATATCGGCCGAGGACCGTTGCATCCACCTCGCCCTGGACACCGACGAGGTCGAGCAGCTGCACACCGTCCTGGGTGCGGCGCTCGACCTCGCCTGCCAGCACAATCTCAGCGTGAGGGCGGGCTCGCTGACGTCCTCCCGTTGAGCGTGGACAGGCTGCTCGTTGCCGCGTCGCTGGTGCTCTACGTCCGGCGCCGGGCCGGGTGCCCGGCCGGGGTGCTGCCCTGGGTGGGGCTGCTGCTCGGGGTGGCCGCGTCGGTCGCGGCCGACATCGCCGCCGCGGAGCCCACGGTGCTCGGGCGGGTGGTGGCCGCGTGGCCTCCACTGGCGTTCGCGCTGGCCTTCGAGCTTGCTGGTGCTGGTGCTGCGCGACTCGGCGGCAAAGGACCGCTCAGCGCCCGCTGACGAGGCCGTGCCGGCGAGACCGGCCAGCCGTGCCGGCGGCAGCTCGGGGAGGTCAGCAACCACGGGTGGCTGGTCGGGGCCGGCTGTGTTCCGCCACGTGTAGGCCGTGCCGACTTACATCGGGCTGTGGCCGGACCAGATCGACCGGACGCGCTCCCTCGTTGACGCGGCGCTGGGCGGCCCTGCCGAGACGGTGGTGGGATCGTGATCTGTACCCAGGTTGTACCCGTTAGGCATGATTCCGGTTGCGTCGCAGGTCAGAGGGTCAGGCACGCCATCAGAACAGGAAGTAGCGCTGGGCCATCGGCACCCGATCGACCGGTGCGGGCTCGACCAGCTCACCGTCGATCCGCACCGCGAACGAGTCCGGGTCCACCTTCACGTCCGGCGTCGCGTCGTTGCCGATCATGTCGGATTTGCGGACCCGACGGGTGTCGGCGACGGCCGCGGTGCGTTTGGTCAGCCCCAGATGGTCGAGGCCGGCCTCCAGCGCGACCGGCGCCACGAAGTTGACACTGGTCGCGGCCGCGACCAGGGGTGCGGCGCCGAACATCGGCCGGGCCAGCACGGGCTGCGGGGTGGGGATGGACGCGTTCGCGTCCCCCATCGCCGCCCACGCGATGAACCCGCCCTTGAGTACCACCGAGGGCCGGACGCCGAAGAACTTCGGGTCCCACAGCACCAGGTCGGCGAGCTTGCCCACCTCCACCGAACCGATCTCGTGGGCCATCCCGTGCGCGATCGCGGGGTTGATCGTGTACTTGGCCACGTAGCGCCGCGCCCGCACGTTATCCGCCGCGCTGTCACCGGGCAGCACACCGCGCGCGGCCTTCATGCAGTGCGCGGTCTGCCAGGTACGGATCACGACCTCACCGATCCGGCCCATCGCCTGCGAGTCGGAACTGATCATGGAGATGGCGCCCAGATCGTGCAGCACGTCCTCGGCCGCGATCGTGGTGGGCCGGATCCGGCTCTCGGCGAACGCCAGGTCCTCGGCCACGTTCGGGTTGAGGTGATGGCAGACCATGAGCATGTCGAGGTGCTCGTCGATGGTGTTGACGGTGTACGGGCGGGTCGGGTTGGTCGAGGACGGCAGCACGTTCGCGCGTGCGACCACCTCGATGATGTCCGGCGCGTGCCCGCCGCCCGCGCCCTCGGTGTGGAACGCATTGATCGAGCGCCCGTTGATCGCGGCGAGCGTCGACTCGACGAAGCCCGCCTCGTTCAGCGTGTCGGTGTGGATCGCGACCTGCACGCCGGACGCGTCGGCCACGGTGAGGCAGGCGTCGATCACCGCGGGGGTGGTGCCCCAGTCCTCGTGCAGCTTGAACCCCCCCGCACCGGCGCGCAGCTGCTCCCACAGCCCGGCGTGGCTGGTGGTGTTGCCCTTGCCCATCAGCAGCAGGTTGATCGGCAGGTGGTCCATCGCCTGGAGCATCCGGCCGATCGACCGCGGGCCCGGTGTGATCGTGGTGGCCTTGGTGCCCTCGGCCGGGCCGGTGCCGCCGCCGGCCAGCGTGGTGAGCCCGGCGGCGAGCGCGGTCTCCACCAGCTGCGGGCAGATGAAGTGCACGTGGCAGTCGATGCCGCCGGCGGTGAGGATCTTCCCGTTGCCGGCGATGATCTCCGTCGACGGCCCGATCACCAGCTCGGGATCGACGCCGTCCATGGTGTCGGGGTTGCCTGCCTTGCCGATGCCGACGATCCGGCCGTCGATGATCCCGATGTCGGCCTTCACCACGCCCCAGTGGTCCAACACGACGGCGCCGGTGATCACCAGGTCGGGTGCGCCCTCGGCGCTGGTCCGGGTGGACTGGCCCATCGACTCGCGGATCACCTTGCCGCCGCCGAAGAGCACCTCGTCGCCCGACGCCGGGCCGCGGCTGCGGTCCTCGGTGACCTCGATGAGCAGGTCGGTGTCGGCCAGCCGGATCCGGTCACCGACGGTGGGACCGAAGAGGTCGACGTAGCGGCCGCGCTCGATCGAGCTCATGCGGCCCCACCGCGGGCGGCGCCGGTGGAGCTCGCCTCGGCACCGCGCGGAGCGTCAGCGGTACGCGCATCGACACCACAGGCGACGTCGGCGGAGCGCGCCTCGCCCCCGTACGGCACCGGACGCGGCTCATGGTCGCGTTCGTCCAGCGCTCCGGCGAACTCGACCCGCAACCCGGGGACGACCCGCGCCCCACCGAACGGGACGAGCGAGACCTCCCGCTCGACGCCCGGCTCGAACCGCACCGATGTGCCCGCGGGGATGTCGAGGTGCCTGCCCCATGCGGCGGCCCGGTCGAACTCCAGACCCGGGTTGGTCGCGGCGAAATGGAAGTGCGATCCGACCTGCACCGGACGGTCGGCGATGTTGGCGACCACCAGGGTGATCCGGTCCTTGCCGGGATTCAGCGGCACTGCCCCGTCGCCCGGGATGATCTCACCCGGTGCGCCTCCGGTCCGCGACGCTCCGGCCACGCTCACACGACCGGGCCGTGGACGGTGACGAGCTTGGTACCGTCGGGAAAGGTGGCCTCGACCTGCACCGAGTCGATCATCTCGCTGACCCCGTCCATGACCTCGTCGCGGCTGAGCACCTCGCGGCCGCTGGCCATCAGCTCGCCGACCGTCCGGCCGTCCCGAGCACCCTCCAGCACGTGGTCGGTGATCAGGGCGACCGCCTCCGGGTGGTTCATCCGCAGTCCGCGTACCCGCCGCGCCCGCGCGACGTCGGCGGCGACGTGGATGAGCAGCTTGTCCTGCTCCTGGGGGCTCAAGTGCATGGCGACAGTCCTATCTCCTGGGTGTTACTCAGTATCGCCATACACCTCTTCGAGCTGACAGCTCTGCTCAGATTTCGCACGTGGTGAAAACCGGTGGTTGCAGCAGCGGGTCGGGTGGGCGCACCAACATCGGGATCAGCTTGCCACAGGGGTTGCCGGTGTCCACCCCGTCCGCGCCGCGCGTGCTGTAGCTCAAGGTCCCACCGGCTCCGGGAATGGAGTATTGAAGGCTGAGGTTGGGCATTTGAGCGCTCACCTCCGCCGACGAAGGAACAGAGTTTCCTGGCTTTGCTGTATCCGCAAGCCGGATGGCCCGGGCCACGGTCAGCAGAGCATCGTGAGTCAGGATCGCCTCGCCGTCAGTGAGGTTTTTGTTGACGAAATCTTTCAGGAACGACGAGTAAAATTTACTGAATCCTGCGGGTTGGTCGGCCCCGTCAACCTCCCAGCGTTGCGGATCGGCCACTCCGGCGAGGGCGACCAAGATGTTGGCCTCGCGCAGCGCAGTCTCCTGCAATGCGAACTCTCCACTGTCGAGGACTCCGCTGTTCGAGCCGACGGTAACGACAGTTATCGGCGTGTCCCGACACGATCGCGCCTCGAGGGAAGTCAAGAAGCTGGGCAGGTCCGTCTTTCGTCCGGCGAACATCGCCACCGGAGGCGGTGGCTGGGCCCCGCAGATATTGGCCACGACGGGGTCGAAAATAGTTGCGGTGGCGGCTGTGCTGAGTCTTCCGGCGGGTGTCCCCGTGAATGTCTGAGTGGGAAGATCTTTGAATAAGTCAAGAAGTAGCTCGTTGAAGTTTTCCTTCGTCGACTCCGCGAAGAGATCCGGGTTTCCATCCTGGACGAGGATGGCCGTCCTGAGTTCCTTCTGGGCCAGGTACGCTTTGAGTGCGAGGGTCTGGTCCCGGTTGCTCGGTGCCACCCTCACGAAGCCCGGGTGGACGTCGTAGTTCAGCTGGTCGGCAGTCGCGAGAGTGGCAACCATGGGGATGTCGCTCTCGCTCAGCCGTCTCGCGGCGTTCTGCGTCGCCTCGATGCTGACCCCTAATCCGATCACGCCGACGAGCGGTGCTTTCTGCGCGTCACGCATCTCCACAAGTTGGTCCACCACCGGCTCCCACCTCTCCTGGAGGTTGCCCTGGTTGGCTAGCACGAGCCGGATGAGCGGAGTGGGATCGCCGGAGACCTTTTCATTGTTGACCTGGCCGTTGACTCGGAGCTGGGCCGTATACGCGCCTTGCATCTGATGTAGGATTTCTTCCTTGCTGATCGGGCTGGTCTCATCATCCACGGTCATGGGCAGGAACAGTGCGACTGTGACAACGTGAATGGGCCCTTCGCCGGATCTTGTCGCCTCGTCTACTCGGTTGTTCTCCTCTGCGATCTTGCCTTCGACATCGGTATACGCTTCGTCGAAAACAAAGGTGCCGTCGGTCACTCCGACGCACTCGCCGTCGACCTCGACCACATCCGAGTCGAGCCAGAAGTCGAGCCCCCCGCAGGCGCGCTGCCACCTGTATCCGGCAAATCCTGTGGCCGCGACGAGAAGCACCCCCACGACGGCCAACACGATCCGGTTTTGCCAGCGGTGCCGTCGTCGTGCGCTGGTATCCGGCGGCTCGAAGATGTCCTGCAGCGTGCTGGTCATACCGTTCCTCCGGCGGTGGCTCGTCGTAGACACGCTGGGCTAGTCCCGGGCTTTCGGGGTCAGGTCCACGACTCGGCACGTCTCTGGTAGTCACCGGCGGCGAACAAGAGCTGCTCTGCACCATCTGGGAACTGTCTGGCGAGGGCGGTGTAGTCGGCGGTGATCTGGCGATGAAGACCATGAAGCCGGCTGCCACTGAAAGGATCATCAGCGATCCACCGGCAGGTGACGAGACTCGCCAACGGCACGAGCGGCGACGGGAGATCGATCTCGCGGATCAGGGCGCGCATCTGTTCCATCGGGACAACCGGGGCATCCCGCTCCTGCGGACGGCGTGGGGCCGTGATGACCGACGCCAGCAACTCCAGCCACGAGGTGACCTCGTCGGAGCCGAGGTGTTCATACAAGCGTTGCGTCACGAACGCCAGATCACCGTTGGCGAGCGCGTAGTACAGCTCACCCGTCTCATCGCCTCTTGCCGCGCATTGGCCACGGTGCCAGGCGAACACCTCCGACCAATCAGGCAAGCCGCCATCGTGCCGTCGCCTCAGCGTGCGCAGCAGGAGCCGGCGCAGCAGCACCGGGCCTGTCCCTGCGATGACGGGCCACAGCACCGGGTCAATAACCGCGGTGTAGGTGGCCTGGCCACAGTCGAGCAGGGTGCTGCTGGTAGCAAGCCGCACGGCATGCTGCCGCTCGCGGGCCCCAGCGCAGGTGACCAGGTCGTCGAGTACTTCGTCGGGGAGTTCGCCGAGCAGGTATCGTTGCATCCTTTCCGCGACCGTCATCCGGGCGGACTGGGCCACGGGTTCCGGTTGGTCAAGAACCGTCGTCAGGTCGTCCCGGTTGTCCGGACGCGCGGCGACGGCGTCCAGGAGCAGTCGGCTGGACGCCGGGTGTCCACCGGTCAGTTGGTGGACCATCAGTGTCAGGCGCTGGTTGTTGCCGTCGCGAAGTGAGAGCGCGGAGACCATTATGCCGATCTCATCCTGGGTGAGGTCCGCCAGACCGTACCGGCACCACCAGCGTCTGGCGCCGCCCTCGTGCCCTGCGCGTCGGCGAACCTCGCCGTTCGTCATGGCAAGCTCCACCCCCTCGGCCGGTACGTCGGCCAGCAGCCTCCCTCGGCTGGTCACCACCGCAGTGAGTGGATCGCCAGTGTCGTCGCCCATTGCGACACGCTGGCGACGCGCCTGGGCCAGCCCGTTCACGAACCTCTGGCCGAGCGGCATGTCGGCATTGTCGAGTAAGATCACGCAGTTCAACGACAGCTCGCCGGCGTGTCGGCCGCCGGCGAAGTGGTCACGCAGGTCGGCTACGAACGCGTCCCACAGCAGTTGGTCGATCCGCTGGCGGTTGTCTTCGTCGGCGGAGTGTTTGGCCCAGCGGTTCAGATCCACCAGCGTGTCGAGGGCGTCGTTGGTGCGCCCGCGCCCCTGGTGGCCGTACCAGTCGTGGAACGGCCCGAGTACGATTCGCCGACTGGGCACCCACCTGGTCAGCCAGCCCAGGACCAGCCCAGGAACGAGCCTAGCGAGAGAAGGTGGCAACGGCACGGGCACGGTCCCCGACGCCACTACACCGGCTGCCGCTTCCTCGAGGATCTGCCGCACTCTGTCAAGGTTGCACTCTTTCTCCAGCGCCGTCCGGACCTGCTGGTGGGCGCGAGAACGATCATCCCGGTCGAGATCCTGGCGCATCACCACCTGCCCGACGGCGAACCGCGGGAAGCGCAGCCCACCGTACCGCCCACATCTCTTGCTGAGCTCGAACGCGAGGGCCGCGAGCACCTCCGGGACAGCGGCGTGCCGGCTCTTTTCGAAGTCGATGAGGGCATAGGGGACACGCTGGTCCAGCAATGTGGCCAGCCCGGTCAGCAGGGCTGACTTGCCGCTCCCCCGCCCACCCTCGAAGACGAGAACGGGGTGGTCCTGACTACGCGGCAGACCGCGCTGTTCGGGTCGCGCCATGAGTTCCCGAACCTGGATGATGGCCTGCCGACGCCCAACAAGGTGACCAACATCATCTAGCACGGCAGGCCTCCATAGCGGAATGATAGCGGTTACCTGTGTGCTTGAGATCGGTTCGCACTTCCATTTCGCCGCGACCAACCCTGATCTGGAGTTCGACCGGGCCGCCGCATGGGGCCGGCACCTCGACATCCCCGCGGGCAGGACGGTCGGCGATGTCGGCGACCACCAGGGTGATCCGGTCCTTACCGGGGTTCAACGGCACTGCCCCTCCGCCCGAAATGATCTCACCCGGTGCGCCTTCGGTCTGCGCTGTGTCGCCCATCCGCTCAGACGACCGGACTGTGCACGGTGACGAGCTTGGTGCCGTCCGGGAAGGTGGCCTTGACCTGCACCGAGTCGATCATTCGGCTGACTGGGCCCGCCTCCGGGCCCTTGATCTGTCCGGCTCTGACAGCCCCGAGCCGGACCCCGAACCCCCGCAGCGCTGGCCGCGCTCGTCCACAGCTTGACTTGAACCGAGGTTGAGGTTGCAAAGTCAGGGGTGAGAGCCACATCCCTGGAATCGAGGAGAACTCATCGTGTCCCGTATCGAAGAGAACCGCACCGCGCAGTCCGATGTCATGAGGGCGGCCGCGAAGGCTCCGTTGGAGCTGGGGAGGGTCCAGGCGGTGGTTGCCACGGTCGTGGCGGCGCTGCTGGTCAATCTTGTGATCTGGGCTATCGGTGCTGCGGCGGGCGGGTCGTTCGAGCTCACCAATGGCGATGTGACGCAGAGCGCCGCTCCCGGTGGTGTCGTTGTCATGACGGTGGTGCCGCTGCTGGTCGGCATGACGCTGGCCGCACTGTTGTCCTACCGCTGGTTGGGTGCCATCCGCGTCGCCCAGGTGGTGGGCCCGGCGCTCGCGTTGCTGACGATCGTCTCCACGCTCATGGCGGACTTCGACGGCCCAAGTACGGTCGCTTTGACAGCGATGCATGTCGCCATCGCTCCGATCGTCGTAGCCGGTCTCGAGGCGATGCGGCGCCGGCTGGTCCGGCAGCGAGCCGCCGCGTGACCTGATCGCGGGGCAGAACGCACACCGCTCGCAGTCCATCGTGGGCACCGGAATCAGATCACCATCGCCGCGCGCACATCCGTCACCGCCGCCTCACCGCCGGACCCCTCGGCCGTGACCCGCCCCGCGGCCAGCACGTAATACCGCCCGGCCGCATCGAGCGCGAAGCCGACGTGCTGCTCCACGAGCAGCACCGAGAGCCCACCTCGGGCGCTCAGCGCGAGGATCGTCTGCTCGATCTCGGCAACGACCGAGGGCTGGATGCCCTCGGTCGGCTCGTCCAGGATGAGCAGGCGCGGCTCGGTGATCAGGGCTCGCGCGATCGCGAGCTGCTGGCGCTGCCCCCCGGAGAGCAGCCCGGCGCGCCGATCCAGCAGCGTCGTCAGCGCCGGAAACATGTCCAGCGCCTCGGCGATCAAAGCGGCCCCCCGCGCCCGTCCGTCCGCCACGAGCTGGAGGTTCTCCGCCGTGGTCATCTGCCCGAACGACTGCTGACCCTGCGGGACGTAGGCGAGCCCGCGCCGCACACGCTGGTGCGGCAGGAGCGCGGTGACGTCCTCGCCGTCGAGCAGGATCCGCCCGGAGCGCACCGGCAGCAGGCCCACCGCGGCGCGCAGCAGCGTGGTCTTCCCCGCGCCGTTGTGGCCCATCACCGCGGTGACGCCGCCCGGTGCAACCTCCACGGTCACCCCGTGGACGACGGCGGTGCGGCCGTACCCGACCTCGAGGTCGATCATGTTCAACATCAGCGGCCATCCCCGGCGTCGGCGAACACGGCCTCGGCCTCGGCAGCGCTGTGCCCCGGCCCGAGATAGACCTCCTGCACCCGCGGATCGGCCTGCACCTGCGCGACGCTCCCCTCGGAGAGCACCGACCCCGCGTGCAAGACCGTGACCGAGGACGCGAAGGCGCGCATGAAGTCCATGTCGTGCTCGACGACGACGACCGTGCGTTCCTCGGCGATGCGTCGCAGCAGCTTCCCGGTCTCGTCCTTCTCCTGCGCGCTCATCCCCGCCACCGGCTCGTCGAGCATGAGCAGCTGCGCGTCCTGCACCAGGAGCATGCCGATCTCCAACCACTGCTTCTGGCCGTGGGCGAGGGTTCCGGCCGGGACGTCGGCGAGGTCGGTGAGCCGGACGGTCTGCAGTGTCGCGGCGACCGCATCCGGCACACCGCGACGGCGGCGCAGCAGCGAAAGGGGGCGGCGGCGCGAGCCCGCAGCGATGTCGAGGTTCTGCAACACGGTCAGGCCCTCGAAGACCGTGGCGGTCTGGAACGTGCGTCCGACGCCCAGCCGCGCGATCTGGTGCACCTTCTGGCCGAGCAGCGGCTGCCCGGCGAACTCCACGGCCCCGGTGGCCGGCACCAGGCCGGACACCGCGTCGATCAGGGTGGTCTTGCCGGCACCGTTGGGCCCGATGAGGAACCGCAGGTCGCCGGGCAACACGGTCAGATCGACGGAGTCGACGGCCACGAACCCGTCGAAGCTGACCGTGAGGCCGCTGACCTGCAGGTAGTCGGCATCCATCAGTTGCCTCCACTGGGGGCCGGCACGCGTGCGGCAGAGCTCGGTGCGCGAGGGCGGCGGAGACGGTCGCCGAACCCGCGCCACCCGCCGGAAAGCGATGCCAGCCCACCTGGCAGGAAGGCGATGACCAGCATGAACAGGAAGCCCTGCAGGTAGATCCAGCCGGACGGGATCGCCTCGGACAGGGTGGTCTCGGCCCATGTCACCGCGATCGCCCCGAGTACCGGGCCGAGCAGTGTGGTGCGGCCGCCGATCGCCACCCCGATGAGCAGGCCGATGGAGGGGACGATGCCGACGTCGTTGGGCGAGATGATCCCGACGATCGGGACGAACAGTGCCCCGGCGATGCCGGCCATCACGGCGGCGACCATGTAGGCGACGGTCTTGATGTTCGCTGGGTCGTAGCCGAGGAAACGCACCCGCTCCTCGGAGTCGCGGCACGCCACCAGCAGCTCGCCGTAGCGGCTGACCATGAGCTGGCGGACGACCGCGACCATCACCAGCAGCGTCGTCGCGGCGATGAAGAACAGCATCTGCTTGTTCATCGGGTCGTTCAGGGCGAAGCCGAAGAACCCCCGGAAGTTGTTCAGCCCGGTGGAGCCGCCGGTGCCGGTCGGGTTGCCGATGAGCAGGATCGCGAACGCGGCGGCCAGTGACTGGGACAGGATCGCGAAGTACGCCCCGCGCACCCGGCGGCGGAACGTCGCCAGACCCAGCAACCCGGCGGCGAGCGCCGGTACCAGCAGGATCGCCACCACCGTGACCAGCGGTGAGCGGAACGGCTCCCACCAGCCCGGCACGCCGTCCGAGGAGATCAGTGCCATGAAGTCGGGCACCCCACCCGGACCGGCGTCGGCCAGCTTGAGGTGCATGGCCATCAGATAGGCACCCAGGCCGAAGAACACGCCCTGGCCGAGCACCAGCATCCCGCCGCGGCCCCAGGCGAGCCCGATCCCGACCGCGACCATCGCGTAGCACAGGTACTTCGCGAGCAGGCCGAGCCGGAACCCGGACAGCATCGCGGGCGCCACCACGAACAGCACCAGCGCACCGATCGCGAAGCCGCCGAGCACGGTCCACCGGTTCTGCAGCAGCTTCGTCATGCCAGGCTCCGGGACCGGACGACGTAGATGCCCTGCGGTCGTGCCTGCAGGAATGCGACGATCAGCGCGAAGACCAGCACCTTCGCCAGCGACGCGGTGGTCGAGTACTCGATCCAGGACTGCACGATCCCGAGCACGAACGCCGCGATCACCGCGCCCCTGATCTGCCCGATGCCGCCGACCACGACGACCAGGAAGGCGTCGACGATGTAGCTGGTGCCCAGGTTCGACGAGATCGAGCCCATCAGCGTCAGCGCCACCCCGGCGACCCCCGCAAGGCCGGAGCCGATGAAGAAGGTGAGCCGGTCGGTGGCGCGGGTCGAGATGCCGGAGCTCTCGGCGAGCTGGCGGTTCTGCACCGTCGCGCGGACCCGCCGGCCCAATGGTGTCAGCTTGAGCACCGCGGTGAGTGCCACGACCGCGGCGATCGCCAGCACCAGGATGAACAGCCGGGAGCGGGGGAAGGAGAAGCCGAGCACCTCGACCGGCCCGGAGAGCCAGCTCGGCGCGGCGACGTCGACGCCGGCGGTGCCGAACACGTCCCTGGCGAGCTGCTGGAGCACCAGCGAGACCCCCCACGTGACGAGCAGGGTGTCCAGCGGCCGGTGATACATCCGGCGCAGCAGCGTCATCTCCAGCACGACGCCGAGCAGGCCCCCGACGACGAAGGCGATCGGCAGCGACACCATCAGCGACAACCCGGCCGAGCCGAGCACCTGCTGCGTCACGTACGCGGTGTAGGCGCCGGCCATCATGAACTCGCCGTGCGCCATGTTGATGACGCCCATCTGGCCGAACGTCAGGGCCAGCCCGAGGGCGACCAGCAGGAGGACCGACCCTCCACTGAGTCCGTTGAATATCTGGGTGACCACGATCTCCACGCCGGTCGCCTCCTGGGTCGGGGATGGGGGACGACGTGACCGGCCGGGGATCGCTCCCGGCCGGTCACGTGATGCTCAGCCGCCCAGTCCGGTGGCCCAGGGGTAGCTCGACCCGGTGAGGAACGGGTCCGGCTCGATCGGCGCTCCGGAGGAGTACACCGTGTAGATC
>JBOHEP010000145.1:0-3427 GCA_050701075.1 Pseudonocardia sp.
CGATGACGCGGTCGGTCGGCTGGACGTCGAGAAGCTGCACCGCCCAGCGGTTGCGCGCCACGTTCGACGAGCGCCGGCCCATGATCCAGCCGGCGACGTGCCCTACGGCTCCGGTCGGCTGGTGGAACTGTGCGAGCCCCCCGTGATGAGCCCACCACTGCATGATGCGGCCCAGAACCCTCTGCTGGATATCCATCAGGTGAGCCAAGCACTTCGAGTAGGCTTGAAGTCAATGCCTCCTACCGAGCGCACCCTGGCTTCGTCGGTCACGCCTACGTTGCTGTCCATCGGCGAGCTGTCCGAACGTACCGGCGTGCCGACAACCACGCTGCGGTACTACGACGAACTCGGATTGGTGCAGCCGGCGGCTCGGGCGGCGGGACGACGGCGTTATGCCGCGTCGGCAGTCAGGGACGTCGGTGTGATCCTCTTCTTCCGCGAGATCGGGTTCTCGCTGGCTGAGATCGGGCGCTTCATTGCAGGCGAGCGGCAAGGCCGACGGGAGATGATCGATCACAAGTTGGCCGAGCTGGCCGAGCAGCAGCACCGTATCGAGGTGGCCCGCACCGCACTCGAGCACGGTCAGCAATGCCCAGCCAGCGAGCCCATGAAATGCTCCCGATTCTGGTCGATCATCGAAGGGCGACTGCGCGGTCTCACACTGGACGGGTGTTGACCGCCATCGAGGACAACGACGTAGCGCCGGGTTCGCGTCATCGACTGTGCCGATCACGGAGACAGGCCCGGCAAGCTCCTCGGCGCGCCGGCACCCGTGACGACGTGGCGGAGCGCGCCACGTCGGGCCGACCGAGGCGTCGTCACGGTGCCGGGCCGGCGCCTCGATAGGAGTGTCCACAGTGGATGCAGCTGTTGCCGTCGACGACCAACGCCAAGTGGCCCCTGGCCCGCCCGGACCTGATAGACCACGCTCGTGCGCTGTGACGGGACGACCCCTCGGTGATCGAGATCGTGGACCTGGACCGCGCCGAGGCGGACCTGAGAGCCGGCGAGTTGGCCTGCCCGGCGTGCGGCGGGGTGCTGCGCCGGTGGGACACGGCCGGGCGCGGCGGGTCCGTGATCACGGCTGCACAACGGCAAGGCCAGTGGAATCACGGACACGCGCACTGCCAATGCCGGTTCCCCGACGGGTACGCCCTGGCGAACCGGGTTACACACTCGCGCAACGTCTATCTCGCCGAACGAGACGTCCTGCCGGCGCTCGGCGACTGGTTGATGCTGATGTTCGCCCCGCACCGACTCACCGAGACGATCGAGGCGATGCAGGATTGCCAGCCTGCCGACACGGACGAAGGTGTCGCGACGATTCTGCTCGGATCATCGACGAGTGCGACCGCAGGCTCGTCCGGTATCGGGAAGCCCTGGACGCCGGGGCGGACGTAACGCTGGTGGCGGGATGGATCACCGAGGTTCAAACGCGACGTGCGGAGGCAGCGGCTCGTGGCTCGCGACCAGCTGCGGTATCGCGTCGCATTCCAGCGACCAGATCCACGAACTCATCGGCGCCCTGGGCGGCATGCGGAGGTGCTGTTTCGAGCGACGACAGAGAACAAGGCCACGGTCTACCTGCAGGTCGGGCTGAAGCTGACCTACGAGCCGGGGGGGTGTCTCTATGAACTTGTCAAGCCGCTGCGGGGCTCGATTCGGGCTCTGCCGGAGCCGGTTGGTGGTAGGGCTTGCGGTCGCGGAGCATGGCGTAGATGACGTCGACGCGGCGGCGGGCGAGGCAGATCAAGGCGGCGTTGTGCCGTTTGCCCTGGGCCCGTTTCCGGTCGTAGTAGGCGCGGCTGGTCGGGTCGGTGAGACTGGCGAACGCCGACAAGAACAGCGCGGACTTCAGCGCGTGGTTGCCGCGCTGGGAGCGGGTCTCACCTTTGATCGACGAGCCGGAGCGGCGGGTCACCGGGGCGAGGCCGGCATAGGCGGCGAGGTGCCCGGCGGTCGGGAACGCCGCGCCGTCGCCGATGATGGTGAGGATCTTGAGTGCGGTCCTGAACCCGGTGCCGGGCATCGAGGTCAGGACCTCGGCAAGAGGGTGAGTCTCCAGGCGCGCCTCGAGCTCGGCGGCCAAGGTGTCGCGCTCGGCGCGGACGTTGCGCAGTTGCGCGGCTACTCCGGCGATGACTCGGCCGAACGCGGCAGTGCCAGGGACGACGACGGTCTGCGCGTCGAGCGCGGCGAGGATCTTGGTCGGCATCGTCTTGGCCAGCCGCGGGGATCGGGGCCGCATGATCTCGGTGATGCCGTCCACGCCGAGGTCGCGCAGTGCTTGCGGGGTCGGCGCGGCAGCGATCAGGTCAAGCACTCCACCGCGCTCCAGACGGGGCCCGAGCAGGCGTTCTATGGCGGGATGGACGTGCAGCAGGGCGTCGCGGAGCCGGTTGGTCAGTCGGGTGGACTGGGCGGCGAGGTCGTCGTCGTAGCCGGCGAGCACGCTCAGCTCGGCGAGGGTGTCGTCGTCGGTGCCGACCCGGCGCAGGGTGTGGGGCATGGTGCGGGCGGCGTCGGCGATGATGTAGGCATCGCGGGCGTCGGTCTTGCCCTCGCCGGGGTGCAGGTCGGCGATACGGCGCATCGCCAGCCCGGGCAGATAGGCCACCTCGATGCCCAGCGAGCGAGCGACCGCGATCGACAGCGCCCTGATCGAGGCGGGTTGATCTACGATCATCAGCATGCGACCGTGGACGGCGAGTTTCTCGAAGACCTCGACCAGGGCGGCCTCGTCGTTGGGCAGCGCCTTGTCGTGCAGCCGCTTCCCTGCCGGGTTCAGAGCACAGGCGTGGTGCACGGCCTTGCCCACATCCAGGCCGCAGAACACCGCGTACCCCTGATCGTCGATGTTGTCGGTTTCAGACAAGGACGTCTCCTCGCTCGTCGTGGCAGACCGACCTGGACACCCACGCCGGCAGCCACGTTACGAGCAGACCACGCAAGCGGGTCAGGTCTCTATTAGCGGTCGTTGGCGCCCGCCAGCCACGGTGACAACACCCCCCAGATCATCAGCGACAGGGGCAGCAAGTCATGCCGTGGCCGGTGGCCTGCAAGCCCTCACCGGGCTTGATTAAGAAGGTAACGGGGCGCATCGTCCGGGCGGAGACAGAAGTACCGATAGCCCCGTGGGGCAAGGTTTCGTGTCCGAGGGGCGTCGTGCGCACTATCTACACGGCTGAGCCCTTGGTGAGCGCGTGACGTGCGCTCCACCTGCCGCACGTTTCTCGACGGCCTCTCTGCCTCGCCGTGGTGAGCTGTTCGGTCGGCGCGTCCTGGTGGAACAGCCACCCACTAGCGGGAGTTTCCTGGCTAGCTCGGATGAGCATGGATTTCTGCTGGTAAGAGGCACTATGACGCATATGACCTAAGGCCTGTGCAGCCGGTGACGGCGCACGATGGGCCTGCCGCTAATGTGATC
>JBOHEP010000146.1:0-5259 GCA_050701075.1 Pseudonocardia sp.
CACGCAGGGCACGCTGATTTGAGGAGGCGCGAGCCGATCGGCCGAGGCAGCCTGCGGCGGCAAACGCCGGCAGGTACGGAACGGACCCGGCGCTCGGACGCTGCTTTGCAGGACAAGGACGATGGCGGCGAGGCAGCCCACCCGCCCGATGCCGCCCGAAGAGCACGGGGTGCAGCGATGTCGCGCGGGTTGGACTGGCGCTGGATGGGGATCGGCGTCGCGATCATGTTCGGGCTGAACCTGGTCGCGGGCCTGCTCTTCGCCCTCGCGGTAGGCGACGCCGTGCCGTCGACGGCGGCCACCCCGAGGAGGCCGCGGCCGCGATCGGCGGCGGGCGACTGCTCTTCGGCGCGCTGGTCAGCTTCGCCGTATCCGTCCGGCGTAGGCCGTCTTTCGCTGACGCGCATGCGGGGTGACGATTGTCGGCATGGCTGCCGATGATCGGGAAGCGTCCACTTCGAGGTTAGCGGACACCAAGCCAGCGTCGGCAAGCGGGCGTCGGCGTTGGCCGGAGGCGGTGAAGCGCGAGCTGGTGGCGGCGACCTTCGAGCCCGGGGCCTCGGTGTCGATCGTCGCGCGCCGCCACGACGTCAACACCAACCAGCTGTTCAAGTGGCGGCGCCAGTTCAGGGGCAAGGCTGAGGCTGTCCCGATCGAGCCGGTGCAAATGCTGCCGGTGGAGATCGCGCCGCCGGCGCTGGTGGCGCCGAGCCGGTCGACGCCCACCCGAGACCCCGGCCGACGACGGACCGGAGCACCGTCGCGCGCCAGCGAAGCGCCGCCCACGATGGTGGGTTCGGTCGAGATCAAGCTTCCCGGCGGCGCGCGGGTGACGATCACGGGGAAGGCGGATCCCGCCACGGTCGCGGCGGCGATCCGGGCCGCGACGGCAGCGCGCCGGCGCCGGTGATCGCCCTGCCGGCGGGCACGCGGGTCTGGCTGGCCGCCGGCCGCACCGACATGCGCAAAGGCTTCAACGGGCTGGCGCTGCAGGTCCAGGAGGTCCTGCGGCGCGACCCGCACGGTGGTCACCTGTTCGTCTTCCGGGGTCGCCGCGGCGAGCTGGTGAAGGTGCTCTGGCACGACGGCCAGGGCTTGTGCCTGTTCGCCAAGCGGCTCGAGCGCGGGCGGTTCGTCTGGCCCTCGCCGGCCGACGGCGTGGTGACGATCTCGCCCGCCCAGCTCGGCTACCTGCTCGAGGGGATCGACTGGCGGATGCCGCGCCGGACTTGGCGGCCGGAGGCGGCGGGCTGAAGAAGGCTCGCCGGCGCGGCGCATTGACTCACCCGGCCGGGGTGGGATGCGGGTGGGCCGGCGCTCCTCTACGCTCCGCTCATGCCGCCCGACGCTGCCGGCCTGCCGGACGATCTTGCCGCCGCGCACGCGATGATCCTCGCCGAGCGCGCCGCTCGCATCGAGGCGGAAGCACGGGCGGACCAGGCCACCGCCGAGGCACGGCTACGCGCCTTGGAGATCGAGCGGCTGAAGCTGCTCTTGGCCAAGGCCCGCCGCGAGCAGTACGGCCGCTCCTCCGAGCGGGGTGCGAAGCTCATCGAGCAGCTGGAGCTCCAGCTCGCCGACCTTGAGGAGACGACCGCCGAGGAGGAGGCAGCCTTTGAGCTCGCCGCCCCGGCAACGGAGCGAACGGGACAGACTGGAGGGACGCGCAAGCCCGCCCGCCGGCCGTTCCCTGCGCACCTGCCCCGCGAGCGCATCCTCTACCCGGCCCCATGCCGCTGCCCAAGGTGCGGTGGCCCGGTGCGCAAGCTGGGTGAGGACGTCACCGAGACGCTCGAGTGCGAGCCGCGGCGCTGGAAGGTGGTCGAGCACGTGCGCGAGAAGGTCAGCTGCCGGACGTGCGAGGCGATCAGCCAACCGCCGGCCCCCTCGCACCCGATCGCCCGCGGGCGGGCCGGCCCGAACCTGCTGGCACTCGTGCTGGCCGCCAAGTACGGCCAGCACCTGCCGCTGACCCGGCAGAGCACGATCTACGCCCGCGAGGGCGTCAAGCTCGACGTCTCGACGCTGGCGGATTGGGTCGGTGCGGCGGCGGCGACGCTCATGCCCCTGGTCGAGGCGATCCGGGCGCACGTCTTTGCCGCCGAGCGACTGCACGCGGACGACACCACCGTGCCGGTGCTCGCCAAGGGCCGGACCAAGATCGGGCGCTTATGGGTCTACGTCCGCGACGATCGGCCGTTCGCCGGCCCGGGCCCGCCGGCGACGGCGTTCTTCTACTCGCCCGACCGCCGCGGCGAGCACCCCGAGCGGCACCTTGCCGCCTTCGTCGGGATCGTGCAGGCGGACGCCTACGCCGGCTTCAACCGCCTCTATGATCCGGGCCGCCGGCCAGCGCCGATCCTCGCCGCGGCCTGCTGGGCGCACACCATCCGAACGCAATCCATCGATTGCCGGCTCGCCTGAGCTGCCTGCACCGTTGCCGGAACCGGGATCACGTAGCGGAATGACGTGGCGGATCTCCAGCGTGTTTTCATGGACGATGATGCGCTCGACGACCAGCTGCAAGACGGCTTGGCGCTCGCCGAAGTCAGCGTCCTTAAGCCGCGAGCAGATCCGTTCACTGAACGCCGCCACGTTCGCCAGAACCTCTTTGGCGCGGAGGCGCTGCTCACGTGCGCGGTGATGCCGATCTCGCTGCTCCTCAGCAGCGCGGCGCTGCTCGGCGATCGCCCGACGACGCTCGGCGAGTTCCGCGAGACTGATCACCTCGGCCTGGTAGGCCTCAAGCAATCGCCCGTCGATCCTTGCCAAGCGATCGAGCTGGGCTTGAAGCCGCCGCTCGACCGCCTGCTCCTGCGGGCTTCCCTCTGCCGTCTCGACCACAAACCGCTCAAATTGGGCAACGAGTTGCTGCGGGTCGCTGAGCAGAGCCGCGATATGGTCCCACACCTCCCGCTCGATCGCCTCGGCGTCGATCATGGCCCGCGGGCATTTTGTATCGCGCCCTGTCGTCAGCGCGTCGACACCGGCGCACCGATAATAACGCCGCTCACGCCCGCCGGCCGTCCGGACGAAGCCGCAGCCATGGATGGCAAGGCCGCAGATGCCGCACTTCAGGATGCAGCGCAGGAGGTAGTTATGCTTCTTGTTGTTGCGGAAGGCGATCAGGGCATTGCGAGCCAGCTGCGCTTGGGCGCGCTCCCATGTCTCCTGGTCCAGGACCGGCGGCACCGGGATCGCGATCCACTGGTCACGCGGCCGGCGCCGCCGGCAGGTTTTCTCCTCGCAACGCGGTGACCGGGCCCGCGGTCGCTTCGGAGTGACGTACTCGTAGCGGTTGGCGAAGGCGGTGCCCGTGTAGACGGGATCGGACAGGATGTGGTGCACCGTTGACGGCGCCCAACGCGACCGGCCGGCGCGGGTGATCCATGGCCCCTCGTTGAGCCGCCGGACGCTCTGGCGGACGGACAGCTGCTCATCCGCCACCCACGCGAAGACCTCGCGCACCATCTCGGCTTCGGCGTCATCGATGATCAGGTGACCCGGCACCGCGTCGCAGCGCGCCACGTAGCGGTAGCCGTAAGGCGGCTTGGCGCTGAGCAGATGGCCGTCGCGGGCCTTTTGGAGCTTGCCGCGCCGGAAGCGTTCGGCGAGCACCGCGCGCTCGTACTCGGCGATGGCGCCTTGGATCTGCAGCAGCAATTGGTCGCTTGGGTCCTCGGAGATCGGATGGTGAAGGAAGACCACCTCCACGCCTGCTCGGCGAAGCTCCTCGAGCAATAAGACCTGGTAGGCATACTTGCGCGCCAGCCGATCGGGCGAGAGCACCGCGACGACGTCGACTTCGCCGTCACCGACCGCGTCGCGCAAGCCGTCGAGGCCCGGACGGTCGAGCCGCGAGCCGCTGTAGCCTTCGTCACGGTAGACGTGCGCGTCGTTCAACGCGTGGCCCTCGGCTTCTGCCCAGCCGCGGAGGCTGACGATTTGGCTGTCGATGGTCTGCTGGCGCTCCTGGCGCTCGGTTGAGACGCGGGCATAGATCGCTGCACGCATCGGATCGTCCTCCCACTCACGCTCGGACCTGCGGCTTGGCTGAGTCGGCCTCGGCGCCATCGTGACCCGCACGGCGCGGTGGCGTCGTGAGCAGGCGCTGATAGGCCTGGGCGAGGCGACGCGGGCCGTCGCGGAATCGAACGGCAACCGAGTGGATCGTCCAGACCGGCGCTGGCGGCCGCGCAGGATCGGACATGGGGCAAGCCTCCTTTGAGGATCGCCCCAGAAACCCGTGATCGTCACGTCAGGCGGGCCGCCGCAACCGCCGTGTTCGGCAAAATGCCCGCCGGAGGAAGGGAGTGACGGTCGTGAACCGCAACCCGTGGATTGCGTTCGGATGATGCACGCGCGGCGCAAGTTCTACGAGCTCGCGGCCGTGGCGCAGGCGCCGCTCGCGGTCGAGTCGGTGCGGCGCATCGACGGGCTATTCGCGATCGAGCGCGAGATCAATGGCCTCCCGGCCGAGGCCCGGCGTACGGCGCGGGCGGAGAGGTTGGCACCGATCCTGGCCGAGCTCGAGCCCTGGCTCCGCGCCCAGCACGAGCGCGTGTCGCGCAAGGCCGAGATCGGCAAGGCGATCGCCTACACCCTCAAGCGTTGGGCCGAGCTGACCCGGTTCATGGAGGACGGGCGGATCTGCCTGTCGAACAACGCCGCCGAGCGGGCGCTGCGCGGGGTGGCCGTCGGCAGGCACAATTGGACCTTCGCCGGCTCGGACCGCGGCGGCGAGCGCGCGGCCGCTGTCTACACGCTGATCGAGACAGCCAAGCTCAACGGTATCGATCCCCAAGCCTGGCTCGCCGACGTCCTGGCCCGCCTACCCGACCATCCCGCCAAGCGCGTCCACGAACTCCTGCCTTGGCGCTGGCGGACTCATCGGCAGCCGGCCGCCGCCTGACCCGTCGGACCTGCCGTCGCGGCTCTCACCGGACGCATACATTGCGCCCAACATCTCGTCAACTGATGACCTACTTCCATCCGTTATGGCCGCGCTGGATGGTCTCCCTCTTGCAATAGAGCTATTTGCCGCGCAGGCGGATGGAATAGAGACGTTAGCGCCAGTGTGGTCGCGTTGGCAGCAACACAAGGTTGCTATGCTCGCAAGGGACGACTGCTCACAAGATAAGCTAAGCAGTCTCGCCGTCTCTCTAGAGTTCTCTCTAAATTCACCTCGCATGTTATTGCCGCAGCCAGGACATGAGCGCGCACCAGCTAGGCTTTATGCTATGCTTGGCAGGCTTCCAG
>JBOHEP010000147.1:0-15728 GCA_050701075.1 Pseudonocardia sp.
AACGCGGCATCAAGATCACCGACAAGGAGATGAAGGCCTTCGAGGCCCGACACCTGCAACGACACGATTTTCACGGCGACTGGAACTACAACGTATGCGCCGCGCCAGCCGAAGACGCGACACGCCCAAACGAGACTAGCTAATTTCTCCGCGAGCACTATGACCAGCTGCTCGCCGAGGGATGGGTCAGCGGGCGGCGGGGGTCGGGCACCTACGTGACGGCCGCACCGGCCGGCAGCCGAGCGGCGCCGCCTGCGGCCCGGGTGGCCCCGCTCACGGCGGAGCGTCCCCTGGTGGACCTGCGTGCCGGTGGCCCGTGCACCGAGATCGTGGACGCCGCCGCGTGGCGACGCGCCTGGCGGGCGGCCGGCGACGCGCCTCCGGACGGCGGGCCGTGTCCGGCCGGGCTGCCCGCGTTCCGGGTCGGCGTCGTCGAGCATCTGTTGCGCCACCGCGGGTTGCCAGCCGACCCGGCCGACGTGCTGGCCACCGGGGGCAGCACGTCGGCCATCAGCGAGCTCGCCCGGGTGCTTCCGGTCGGGGCCCGGGTGGCCATGGAGGAGCCGGGCTACCAGCGGGGGGTGTGGGCCCTGGCTGCGGCCGGGGTGCGGGTGGTGCCGGTGGCCGTGGACGACGCGGGTCTGATGGTCGACGCGCTGCCGCCGGGGCTCGCCGCCGTGTACTGCACTCCGGCGCACCAGTACCCGCTGGGCGCTCGATTGGCCGCCGATCGCCGGGTCGCGCTCGTCGAGCGGGCTCGAGCCGAAGGCTGGCTCGTGATCGAGGACGACTACGACGGCGAGCTGCGCTACGACGTCGCGCCGATGCCGCTGCTCGCGGCGCTCGGGCCGGACGTCGTGGCGCACCTGGGCACGGCGAGCAAGATGCTCACCCCGACGCTCGGGGTGGGCTGGCTGGTCGCCCCACCGGCGGTGCGGCGGGCCGTGTTCGCGAACCGGGAGCGGACCGGGGCCCGGCCCGCGCCGGCCGGTCAGCGGGTGTTCGCCGCGCTGGCCGCGCACGGTGACCTCGCCCGGCACCTGCGTCGGCTCCGGCGGGAATTGGTCGCGCGTCGCGCCTCGGTGATCGCGGCGCTGGACGGGGCCGGGGTGCAGATCCGGGGCGACGAGGCGGGCGCGCACGTGGTCGCGGTGCTGGCGGATTCCGGCACCGAACGGGCAGCGGTCGCTGCCGCCGCCGAGTCCGGGGTGGCGCTCGACGGTCTCGCGCGCCACCACGTCGGCCCGCCCGCGACCGCGGGCATCGTGCTCGGGTACGCAGGACCGTCGAGCTCCGATCTGGAGCGGGCGCTGCCGGTCGTCACGTCCGTACTCGGTGTCGTGCGGATCACGGGATGATCGGTTGAGGTCATGATCGGCGGCCGGGAACGTGGCGGCGGGCTGCCCGCGGTCCGCAGTTCCGCAACGGTGATCAGCGCCGGCGGCGGACAAGGATTCGTGATCCTGGGACTATGAACGATTCGTGATCCTGGGACTATGAACACCGTGAACGGTATGCCTTTCGCCGGGCGGCACGTGCTCGCCGAGCTGCGCGAGGTCGACCGTGCCGTGCTCGACGACGAGGCCGCGCTGCGAGGGGTGGTGCGCACCGCGCTGGAGCGGGCTGGTGCCACGGTGCTCCAGGTGATCGCGCACCGGTTCGCCCCCCACGGCGTCACCGTGCTTGCTCTGCTCGCCGAGTCGCACGCGTCGCTGCACACCTGGCCCGAACACGGCTCGGCGTTCGTCGACGTGTTCACCTGCGGGGACGTCACCGACCCGGAGAAGGCCGTCGGTCTGATCGCCGAGGGACTCGGCGCGACGGCGGTCCGGCGGGACACGGTCCGGCGCGGCACGGGCGCCCCGGTGCGGGAGCCGCTCTCGCCCGGCCTGACCCGGATCTGGGACGTCGAGCAGGTGCTCTGGGAGGGTGACACCGCGTTCCAGCACGTGCTCGTCGCGCGCACCGCCCACGGGATCACCCTGTTCTGCGACGACGAGCGGCAGAGCAGCGAGGCCGGCCAGCTCGTGTACCACGAGGCGCTGATGGTGCCCGCGCTGCTGCTCGCGCGGCGGCGCGACGACGTGCTGATCATCGGCTCCGGCGAGGGTGTCGCCGGCCAGATCGCGGCGCGGGCCGGCGCGCGGCGGGTGGACCACGTGGACATCGACGCCGAGTGCGTACGTCGCTGCGCGCAGCTGCTGCCCTACGGCTACGACGTCGACGAGCTGCGCCGCGCGGAGGCCGGTGACGGCGTCGTCCACGTGCACTACGCCGACGGCTGGGAGTTCCTCGCCGACCGCGAACGCGACGGCCGGCACTATGACCTCGTCGTCGTCGACCTGCCCGACGAGCGGACCGACGACGGCGTCCCGGCCCAGCACAACCGGCTCTACGGCGTCGAGTTCCTCCGCCGCGCGTCGTCGGTGCTGAGCGACGGGGGAGTGGTGGTGGGCCAGGCGGGTTGCGCGACGCTGTGGCGCAACGAGACGCTGCTGCGTTCGTTCCAGCGCTTGGGCGAGGTGTTCGCGACCGTCGTGCAGTACGGCTCCGACGAGCACGAGTGGACGTTCCTGGCCGGGAGCCCGACGCCGCTGCGCGACCCCGTGGAGCAGATGGTTCGGGGGCTGGCGACGCTACCGTACCGACCGGTCTCGTTGGACGCCGATGCCCTGCGCCGGGGCGCCGTCCCGCCACACGCGGTGCGGCGGCGCTGAGACACCACGAACGCGGCGTGGGCGCGCTCCCGGCGCCCACCCCGCCGCCGGAGTCGGCGGCGTTGCCGTGCGGTTCGACCGCACAGCCGTTGCGTGGTCGGCACCGGCGTCGGGACGGGTGTGCCGGCTTGACGACGCCTGTGCCGTCGGCGTCAGCCCTGGTGCGGGTAGCCGGATGTGGTCGGCGGGACGAAGGTTTCCTTGATCGTGCGCGGGCTCACCCACCGCAGCAGGTTGTAGATCGAGCCGGCCTTGTCGTTGGTGCCCGACGCCCGCCCGCCACCGAAGGGCTGCTGGCCGACGACGGCGCCGGTCGGTTTGTCGTTGACGTAGAAGTTGCCCGCGGCGAAGCGCAGCGCATCGGACGCGGCGGCGACGGCGGCCCGGTCACGGGCGATCACCGACCCGGTGAGCGCGTACGGGGCGCCGCGGTCGATCTGGCGCAGCACGGCGTCGAAGTCGCCGTCGTCGTAGATGTGCACCGCGAGCAGCGGTCCGAAGTACTCCGTGGAGAACACCTCGTGCGACGGGTCGGAGCCGACGACGACCGTCGGACGGACGAAGTAGCCCACCGACGGGTCCGCGGTGCCACCGGCGTGCACCGCCAGCGTCGGGTCCGCCTGCGCCATCGCGATCGCTGCGGTGACCTTGTCGAACGCCCGCCGGTCGATGACGGCGCCGAGGAAGTTGCGGAAGTCGGTGACGTCGCCCATCGGTAGCGCCTCCACCTCGGACGCCAGGTCGTCGCGCAGCCGGGCCCAGACCGAGCGGGGCACGTAGGCCCGCGACGCCGCCGAGCACTTCTGGCCCTGGTACTCGAACGCGCCACGCACGAGTGCGGTGCGCAGCACGTCGACGTCCGCGGAGGGATGGGCGAGCACGAAGTCCTTGCCGCCGGTCTCACCGACCAGCCGTGGGTAGGTGGCGTAGCCGGTGATGTTGGCGCCGACCTGTTGCCACAGGCGCTGGAAGGTGGCCGACGAGCCGGTGAAGTGGATACCGGCCAGCGCCCGGTCGGCCAGCAGTACCTCGGAGATCTCGCGGCCGTCGCCGGTGAGGAGGTTGATCACGCCCGGTGGCATCCCGGCCTCCTCCAGCAGCTGCATCGTGAGGTGCGCCGCCAGTCCTTGTGTCGGCGACGGCTTCCAGATCACGACGTTGCCCATCAGCGCGGGGGCGGTGGGCAGGTTGGCGGCGATCGCGGTGAAGTTGAACGGGGTGATCGCGTAGACGAAGCCCTCGAGCGGGCGGTACTCCATCCGGTTCCAGGCACCGGGCCCGCTGGCCGGTTGCTGCTCGAGGATCTGGCGGGCGAACGCGACGTTGAAGCGCCAGAAGTCGGCCAGCTCGCACGCGGCGTCGATCTCGGCCTGGATGACGGTCTTGGACTGGCCCAGCATGGTGGCGGCGTTCAGCCGGTCGCGCCACGGCCCGGTCAGCAGGTCGGCGGCACGCAGCAGCACGGCGGCACGCTCGTCGAACGGCAACGCCCGCCAGCCAGGAGCGGCCCGCAGCGCGGCCTCGACAGCAGCCTTGGCGTCCTCACGGGTGGCGTTGGCGGTCGTGCCGAGCACGTGCGCGTGGTCGTGCGGGGTGAGGACCTCGATCCCGGCGCCGCCTGCCATGTGGCGGCGGCCGTCGATCGTCACCGGCAGCTCGTGGTGGCGCCCGCCGATCTCGGTGAGGGCGGCGGTGAGGCTCACCCGCTCGGGCGAGCCGGGGGCGTAGTCGCGGACCGGCTCGTTGTCCGGCAGCGGCGTGATGGTGATCGCGTCCATCGTGGGGGACCTCCGGAGGGTCTGGCGGTGGTACCGCGGGGTAGCGGCAACGGAGAGTGCATCGACACCGCGGGTAGCGTTGGCAAAGAGCGCATCGACGCCGAGCGTAGGCGCGCTCTACCGTCTACGGCATGCTCCGGACGGCCATGCTCGCCGCCTCCCGTTCGTCCGCGGTGCGGGCGATGGTCGAGCGTGGGCCGACGGCCGCGGTCGTCGATCGGTTCGTCGCCGGGGCCGGCGTCGACGACGCGGTCGTCGCGGCGCGCCGGATCGCCGCCGACCGGTTGGTGACCATCGACCGTCTCGGCGAGGACACCACCGACCGTGCCAGCGCTGACGCCACGGCTGCGGCGTACATCGTGCTGCTGGGCCGGCTGCGCGCCGACGGACTCACCGACCGGGTCGAGGTGTCGGTCAAGCTCTCCGCCCTCGGGCAGCGCCTGCCCGAGGACGCCGACAGGATCGCGCTGGACTCCGCCAGGCAGGTGTGTGCCGCCGCCGAAGCGGCGGGCACGACCGTCACCGTCGACATGGAGGACCACACCACCACGGACTCGACGCTGGCGATCGTGCGCGAGCTTCGCGCCGACTTCCCCTGGGTGGGCGCGGTGGTGCAGGCCCAGCTGCGCCGCACCGAGGCCGACTGCCGGGAGCTCGCCGGGTCGGGCTCGCGGGTGCGGCTGTGCAAGGGCGCCTACGACGAACCCGCGTCGGTGGCGTTCCGGCGACGGTCGGACGTCGACCGGTCCTTCGTCCGATGCCTGACGGTGCTGATGGCGGGCCATGGACTGCCGATGGTCGCCACCCACGACCCGCGTCTGATCGAGATCGCCCGGTTCCTGGCCGGTCGCGCGGGGCGGGGTCCGGCGGGCTTCGAGCTGCAGATGCTCTACGGCGTGCGGCCTCGGGCGCAGACCGAACTCGCCGCCGACGGCCTGCGGGTCCGGGTCTATGTGCCCTACGGCACCGAGTGGTTCGGCTATTTCATGCGGCGCCTCGGGGAGCGCCCGGCGAACCTGGCGTTCTTCGTGCGTTCGCTGGTGTCCCGGGGCTGAACCCGGGCTCGCCTTCGGGGCGAACGGGCCGTGCGCGACCGTGCGATCACCGCTGCGGAACCGCCGACCGTGAACCGTCCGGTTCCGCGTTCCGGAGTGCCGATCATGGGCTCCCCGACGGCAGGCTGTCGGGGTTCTGCGCCGATGATCACCGATCGGGAACCGGGGACCGCGGTCGCGGCGGCTCCTCGTTCCCAAGGGCTGATCATCGAGCGCCGGCGCGGGATCCCTGGAACGTCGATCTACACGATCGGGGATCAGTGAGCCCGGACGGGCGGACGGTCATCGTCGACCTGCGCACCGACGTGCGGTTCCACGACGGCGAACCGTTCACCGCCGACGACGTCGTCTTCACCTGGGAGGCCCTGACCGATCCCGCGCTCGCCTCACCCGTCTACGGCAGCTTCGACCTCAAGGGGCTCGTCACCTCGGGCGAGGCGGTCGACGCCGACACCGTGCGGTTCCAGCTCGGCCGCAACGATCCGTCGTTCACCGAGAAGCTCTACGTCGGGATCGTGCCCGAGCACATCCTGACCGGGCAGGATCTGAAGTCCACCGAAGAAGGTCGTCTACACCTTCATCCCCGACGAGAACGCCCGCACCGCGCTCGACCCGGTCAAGCCAGCAGATCCATCGTGTGGCGAAACGAGTTGGACGCGGACGTCCGCGTCGGTCTTGCGCTGGCCCCATCACTCTCCACCCCTGCCCCTGGTCAGGACCGACGCTGGCCCCACCGTCACGGTCCGAGCCCGGACGACTGCAGGAGGCTGACCATCCAGTGGTCCTTGACCGGCTCGCCGCCGTCGAGCTGGCTGCTCATGCCCGTCCAACAGGCGTCGTGACCACTCTTCTGATGGGCTCCTGAGCTGCCCGCCGGGAACAACTGCCGGTAAGCCTCGGGCGTTCGGCGGACGGGAGGTTTCGCAGGCAGGGCGTGTCGGCTGCTGGGCTGTGGGTGGGGAACTACCGTTGGGCATGTGACCGCTGCTGCCGCAGGCCCGGCCGAGCCGGGCCGCTCGCCATTCGCTGACGCTTCACCGGCCCGGATCCGGGAGGCCCTCACACTGGAGGACGCCGCGGCGTTCGACCGCCAGTGGCGCAGGCTCATGCAGCATGCCATCGAACGGCTCGACCTCACCGAGGTCCAGGAAGCGCTGGAGGCGTGGCGGCATGTCGCCTGGGTGACCTCAGCGTACGGCCCGGAGGCCTATCGGCAGGCTTTGGCCTCTGCCGAGACCCGGCTGCAGACTGGCGAGCGGGCCCCTGGAGCCGTCCCGTGGCACCAGCTCAAGGTGGAGCTTGGGCTGCCCGGGTGAGACCCCGAACGTGAGCTACTCGATCGACATCGACCCCGGCGCTCAGGACACGATCGCGGCGCTCCCCGCCTCGGCTCTGCCGTTGCTCGCCGAGGCCTTCGCCGTCCTCGAACTGGTCCCTTGGAGCGGCAGATCAGTGAACCCGGAGAGGAACCCGGACGCCGCGGTGCGAAACCTCCCGTTCGGCGAGGTCGGCATGCTCACCTACCTCATCGTCGAGCAGGAACGACGTGTCGACGTCCTGCTCGTTACATGGGTGGGCTGAGCTGGGCATTTGAGACTGAGGCGGCTTCTGCCGTGCATGCTCCGCGACGTTGACAGCGGCTGCCATAGCGGGTTGTCACCAGGTTGGTCCCCCTCGTGATCCCGTTAGTGATGTTGCCCCCCGGCTGTCCGTTCGCGCCGCGATGCGCCCTGGCCGTCGACGCCTGCCGGAACGCGTTGCCAGCGGTGCATGCGCTGCCCGACGGAGAGGTGCGGTGTATCCGTCATGCTGATCGCTGAGCAGCTGAGCAAGGCCTTCGACGGTCCCGACGGGCGGATCACCGTCCTCGACGGCGCCGACCTGTCCCTGGCCCCCGGGGCCCGGCTGGGGCTGGTCGGGCCCAGCGGGTGCGGGAAGTCGCCGCGCCAGGCCGCCGACCCGCGCCTGACGTTGCAGCAGACGATCCTCGAGCCGCTGGCGATCCACCGGGAGCTACCCGCCGGCGCCGGCGAGCAGTGGGACCTCACGGTCGCCTGGGCGGCTCGGATGGCGGCGCCCGATGCGCGGGCGTAGGGCGTCGGCCTCAGTGGGGGACAGCGGGGAACCGTCCTCGTTCGGCGCGGGATACCTCGGCTTGGTCAGACCGGCGAGGCGGTCCGCCTCCGTCTGCATGCGGTCGCCCACGCGCGGTCGCGGTCGCGGATGAACTCGGCAACCCGGTCTGCGGGAAGCACCTCGGCGCCGACGAACCGACCGTCGGCGTCGTAGATCATCGGCACGACGTACGGGTCGGCCACGATCCAGTAGTCCAGCTCGATCAACCCGGCCGGGATGTCGTGCTCGCCCGTGTGGTGTGGAGCACCCGGATGTCCTCGTACCGGCCGTTGTAGGCGTAGCGCCAATGGCAGGACATCAGCTCGTCCTCGGTCAGTTCCCGGCCGAACCGGCGCACCCGCTGCGAGATCAGGCCGCGTCGCTGCTCGTGCTCGCCAAGGAGCTGGGCTGTGAGGTCACCGAGCGGCGGATCTCCGGGAAGGAATGGCTGGAGGGGGCGGCCGACGGGCGCATCACCGAGGTGTTCGGCTGCGGCACCGCGGCGGCAGCGTGGCACGGCACCGGACACGTACTCCTGGTTGCGCACGCTCGTCCCCGCCTGACCCAGCCGCCCAGACCTTGCGCTCCGCGCCCGCCAGTGGACCTGGGTGTGTGCCAGCGGCAGTGGTGGGGGTAAGGGTCGTATGTGCGCCTGGGCAGCAGCCATCGAGTGAGCCGCCGAGGGGTGACCTGCGCGGTGCTTTGGCGAACCCGTTCGGCGCCGCGCGCTTCCAGGGGGCCGTCCACCATGACCGGGACCACCGATCAGGGGGTGTATGCGCTGGTTGCGGGGCCGTCGGTGCTTCCCATGGCGGAGCGCTCTGCGTAGTGCTGCGATCACGAACGGAGCCTGGGGCTCCGGCGCGCCCCGGAGGGACACCGAAGGCACACCGCCTGTGCCGGCCGTCAGTAGTGTGCGACTCACGGACCCGCAGGGAGGTAACCGCCGTGACCAGGACCGAGACCGTGGGCGGTCGGCTCGCCCAGCTGCGCAAGCTCGCCGGGCTCACCCAGGCCGCGTTGGCCGCTCGGGCGCACCTGTCCATCTCGCTGGTCAAGCAGGTGGAGCAGGGCCGCAAGCCCGCATCGCCTTCGTTCACCGCGGCCGTCGCCCGCGCGCTGGGGTTGTCTGTGGTCGACCTGTACGGCCAGCCCTACCTCACCGCGCCCCGCTACGCCACCGAGCAGGCCAGGATCCCCGAACTTGAGCGGGCCCTCATGGAGTTCGACCAGCCGCTGATCGAGCGCACCCCGCCCAGGTTGGACGAACTTCAGCTCGACCTCGACCACGTCGTGGACGGCGGCCGACGCAGCCGCTACGCCGAAGTCCTGGAGCGCCTACCCGACCTGCTGCGCCACCTGCACGCACAGTCCACCACGGTGCCGGCCGAGCGGGAGCGGACGCATCGGATGCTCGCCCAGGGCTACCAATGCGCCATGTTCACCGCCTACAAACTCGGCCACCTGTCGCTGTCGGCGTGGGCCGCCGAGCGGGTCTGCTGGGCAGGCGACCGCTCCGGGGACCCGCTGTGGGCCACCATGGGTCGCTACTGTCGAGCCCAGGTGCTCATGTTCGCGGGCAGCTACCCGGTGGGCCAGGCCGTGCTCACCGCCGCGCTGGACGACGCGGACGACCTGCCCGACCCGGACGTGCTCGGAGTACGCGGCGCGATCCACCTCACCAGCTCGATCCTCGCGGCGCGCTCCAGCAAGCCGGCCGACTCCGACGCCCACCTCGCCGAGGCCCGCGACCTGGCCCGGCACGTCCCCTCGGGCGACCCGTACGACCACTCCTTCTCCCGGCCCAACGTCGACATCCACTCCGTGGCCGCGGCCGTGGAGATGGCCGATGGCACGACCGCCCTGTCCCGTGGGAGGGGGCTACGGCCCGACGGGCTCTACCCGGCGCGGGTGGGGCACTACCACCTGGACCTGGCACGGGCGTTCCTGCTCCACGGCGATCGGGAGCGCGCACTGGGCGAGTTGACCATCGCCCGCCGGATCGCCCCGCAGCAGACCCGCTACCACCCGCAGGTGCGCGAGACCGTGTACGCCCTCGCCGAGGCTGACCGGCGGTCGATGGAGAGCCTGCGCAACTTCGCGGCGTGGATCGGCCTCCGCAGCTGACCCTCGCGTCCACGTGCGTCCCGGACGGATCGTCGCTCCGGACCACCGATGGCGTGACGACCCCAGAGCGACGGGTGGGCGCTGCGACCGCCCAGGCCCACAAGCGCAGGCGGGAGCGGCGGCTACGCGGTCAGCGTGATCTTCTGCGCGGCCAGCGGCCGCGACGGCGTCCACCCGCACCCGGCAACCCTGGCGGTCGATGCCGGGACCGTGTGTGCTCTCGCCTGCCGGGTGCACGCGGCCAGCATGGCCGCGGCCACCGAGGCCACCATCTGCGAGTTGCCCGCCCGGCCAGCCTGAGCAGGCCACCGGCGCCGCGCGAGGTGACCGCAACGCCCGCTCAGCGCCCGTACATGCCGGCAGTGCACGGTGCGCACACCGCCGACCGGCCGGCGGCGGGGTCGGTGTACACACGGCCGCACCGGTGCTGACCTGCGCGAACACCTCTCCAGGCGGGTCGGTGTGCAGGGCGTGCGGCGCATACGGCCCGCAATCGCCCGACCAGCCCCGTTCCGAGGTTTCAGCTGCGGAAACGCCGCCGCAGGGGTGCGACTGTCCACCGTGGCCGCGCCGATGGTCACGCGGCGGCGCGTCCGGCCAGGTCAGGGCCGGTGTCCGGCTGGGCGCACCACGGTGCACACCGCGCGGCCGGAACCGAGGTGAGCGCGGGGGCGTGGATGATCATCGTCATGGCCGCGGCCACCGGCTCGATCGCCTGGATGGCCATCTCGCCGTGGGCGCGGTGCCGACCCTGCCGCGGTCACGGGACGGTGCGGAACGTGGCCACGGGGCGCTGGACGCACCACTGCCGCGACTGCCGCGACTGCCGGGGCAGTGGCCAGGTCGAGCGGCAGGGCCGGCGGGCGCTGCGCCAGATGACCGAGGGCCGGGTGTTCAGACACCCGCCCGAGCACCTACACGGCGACCAACAGACGCACGGCCTCGGTGGGCTTCCGCTGGCAGGCCGGCACCCCGGCGGGCGGCCGAGGCGGCGGCCACCGTCCCCCCCCCGACCGGTGGGTGGCGGCCAGCACGGCCGGGAGCGGTGAGCGCCCCCGGCCGGCCAGGTCAGCTCCAGCAGTGCGAGCAGATGCCCTTGTCGTTGGCACGCGCGGTGCCGGTGGTGGTCCACACCGGGTCGTGCACCTTGCGGCCGTGCTTGCGGGCGATGCTGACCGTGTGCAGGTACTTCGCACACTCCATGGTGCGGTGGACGTTGCGGCTGCGGGGGGTGACGAACCCGCGAGTGTTCGGGTCAGCCGGCCACGGCCGGGCGCGCTGCTCCGGCTCGCCTACCTGGTCGGGTCGACGATCCACGGGTTCCTCCTCAGGGTCGACCTCGGGCTCGGCGTCCCACGAGGCAGGGTCGCCGGGCCGGTCGTAGCGGCCGGTCTCATAGTCCCTGCGCAGCCCAGCCGCGATCCCGCCCGAGCGGGGCCGACCGGACGAGGTCCGGGTGTCCACACCGCACCACTCGGCGTACTCGTAGACGTCGAAGTTCGGGTCAGCGTGGGCGAGCACCTGGGCGGTGACCCACATGACGTTGGTGCGGATGTTGTCGGTCTCGCGCTGGTCGAGCTGCCGAACCGGGGCTCGGTTGTGGTCGTCCTCGCGCTGGTGGCCGGCACGGTCGAGCCGGTACGGCGCGTCCGACCAGTCGTGATAGTTGATCTCTGCCGCGAACTCGCGGGCAAGGCGGCTCAGCGCCATGTCGTCCTCCGATAGGACTCGTGGTGGGAGACACCCCCCGACGGGGCATCCGAGTTCAGGGTACCGCCACCGGCCGGCCAGTGTGACGCCGGTAACCATCTGCGGCGCCGAGCCGATCGACCAGGCATGAACACCGACCCGACCGGCTGCCCCCACGCGCCCGGCGCACTCTGCCTGGTGTGCCGCACCGCCGACGGGGTGCGGGTCAAGGTGCTCAGCAGCCCGTACGGCGCGCTGTGCGTGCCGCTGTGCGCGGCCCACACCGGCCCCGGCGTCCACCTGCGCCTCAATTGCTTCCACCGGTTGGGATCAAGCGGGTCGTCCGACCGTACGTCACAGCGGCGAGGCCTACTCGCGCTTGAATCGATGAGTCTCGGGACCGAAAGTGGTCTCAGTTGCAAGGCCTCCCCAGAAGGCCCGCGAGGACACGAGACGAAACAGCGGAGGACATCATGACGACCACGCCCGGCAACGCGAGCAGCAACCTCCGCGCCATGCCGCCTGTCGTCGACCTGGCCACCTGGCAGGCGGCGCGCGAGGAGCTGCTGGCCCGCGAGAAGGCGCATACCCGTGAGGGCGACGCGATCGCCGCGGCCCGGCGGCGGCTGCCGATGGTCGAACTCGACGGTGCGGTCGAGGTCACCGGCGTTGACGGGCCGGTCCCGTTCCTCGATCTGTTCCAGGGTCGCGACGAGCTCGTGGTGTACAAGACCATGTGGTACGACGGCGCGCCGCGCCAGGGGCAGTGCGAGGGCTGCACCTTCAACATTTGACACATGAAGGACGTCGTCTACCTCAACGCCCGGGGCGTCTCGTTCGCCGTCCTAACCCCGGGCCGGTGGGACGCGGTGGCTCCCTTCATCGAGTTCATGGGCTACACCCAGCCCTGGTACTCGGTGCGGGGCGTGGAGGGAGAACGGCCCGACCTGCTGACCGATCTCGGGGGCCGGCCGGTGGTGGAAACGGGGCACATCGCCTGTTTCCTGCGCGACGGCAACCGGGTGTTCCTCACCTACTACACGACCGCCCGGGGCAACGAGCCGGCCGACACGACCCTCGGCCTGCTCGACATGACGCCCTACGGCCGCCGTGAGGCATGGGAGGACGACCCCGAGGGCTGGCCCGAGGCTCCTCAGGCCGACGCGCCAGTCGGTGGGCATGGCGCGCCGATCTGCTGGTACTGGCGCACGGACGCCGACGGCGTCGCCACCTGGGGCCCGACCAGCCGGCCCACACCACAGTGGACCCGCCCCGGCGCGGCTCCCGTGGAGACCCTCGGCCGCCAGGGGGCCACCCCGCTGACCCAAGGGAACACGTGAGGAGCATCGCTTTGACTACTGAGGACACCAACACCATGCCCTCGGTGCGCGCGCAGGGTGTCGATCTCGGCGTCGAGGTGATCGGGCGTGCGGACGACCCGCTCGTCCTACTGGCCGGCGGGACCACGATGCTTTCCTGGCCGGATGCGCTGTGCGAGCGGCTCGCCGCCGGCAGACGTCGGGTGGTCCGCTACGACCTGCGCGACAGCGGGGCCTCAACAACCGTCGACCCGGAGGCGCCCGCCTACACGCTTCGCGATCTCGCCGCCGACACGGCGGCGCTCGTTGACGCGCTTGGTGCCGCCACCGCTCACCTCGGCGGCATCGGGGTCGGTGGCATGGTCGCACAGATCGCCGCACTCGATCATCCGGGCGCGCTCTCGGCGCTGACCCTGGTCGGGACGCGCCCGGTCGCGCCCGGCCCGGTCGACGACGATCTGCCCGACCACGACGGGGCGGCGATGGACGCGCTGTTCGGGCGTCCGGCG
Source organism: Pseudonocardia sp. (assembly GCA_050701075.1). Classification (GTDB taxonomy): domain Bacteria; phylum Actinomycetota; class Actinomycetes; order Mycobacteriales; family Pseudonocardiaceae; genus Pseudonocardia. Next base: position 13,310 of record JBOHEP010000147.1, read on the forward strand.
CCCGACTGGAGCGACCGGGAGGCGGTCGCCGGGTACGCCGCCGACGGCGCCGCGCTGCTCGGCAACGACCCCGACCAGGCGCGCGCGACCGCGGGACGGATCTGGGACCGCACGCTGTCGAGCGCTCCGTCGGTGCACGAGGCGAACCAGCTCGGCATGGTGTTCGCCCGCCTCGACTGCACGCCGCGGTGGCGCGAGCGCCTCGGCGATCTGACCCTGCCGACCCTCGTGGTGCACGGTCGCGCCGACCCGTTCTTCCCGGTCGGTAACGGCGAGGCGCTCGCTGCCCAGATCCCGGGCGCACGGTCGCTCTTCCTCGACGCCATGGGCACCGCCATCCCCGACACGGCGGCCGACGAGGTCGCCGCGGCGATGCTGCAGCTTTAACGGCTCCGCACCCCGATAGGGCGCTGGTGAGCGAGCATCGTCACTGTGGCGTTACCCGGCGCCAGCCTGGCCCTCCTAGTGCCGGTAGAGCGTGGCCCGCCGGCCTGATTCGCCGCACAACTCCCGCCGAGGGATCCTCAAACGAGACACCCACGGATCATGGTCGCGCCCGTAAAGTCGTGTCCGCGAGACGCCCGTCTCGGAACCCACCAGCTTCGGATCACGAGTTTCGGGCGGGGCTCCAACAGGCGTTTCGGACGTCTCGAATACGACCGTCTGTGCGACAGTTGCCAGCAACGCCCGCCGCCATCTACGGGTGTGGATCAAGCTTATGAGACGGTCATACCGCGCACCTCGGCCAGCGCGAGCGTGGGCAGGTACAGCGCCCACGCGGTGTCAAACCACGCCATGGCGGACAGGCGACCGCGCACGAGTGCGGCCAGTGTGGGCATCGACGACTTTGCCGCCGATCACGCCGCGGTGTCGGGTGCGACGGGGTGGCGCCGCCGGATCTCGTCGTCGCCGGGCCACTCGGCGCCGAATCCCGCGTAGGCGCGGCGGTAGTCCTCCATGCTCGGGGCGCCGTGGCGGGCCACCATCCGTGCCATGATCGCCCGAGCGCGCTCGTCGTCGCTGGCGTCGGGCGGCGCCAGCGGTGGCAGGCCCGCGGCCTCGACTTGGTGCTGCTGTGTCACGCGCGCAACGGTAGCCGGTGGCGGGCACAGCACGACGGCTCCCCAGGGGGTCCACCCAGCTAGGCCAGCTTCCGCTCGTCGTCGATGCTGTCATGGTTGGTGGTCATCGCTTTCCCGGTAGTTCTTGGTAATCCGGGCGAGCAGCACTCGGGCGTCGTCGCCGTACCGTGCGATGGCGTCGAGGCCGGTGAACAAGCACTCGAAGTGGTCCAGGTCGCGGGTGGCGGTCACGAGTGGCACGCCACGCCGACCTCGCCCCTTGGAGTCACTCATTATCTCATCTGTCCAGCAAGCTCCGACATGAGGACATCTACCAGCAGCTCTGCGCGATCGCTCCCACGGTGCTCGCCGAACGCACCGGCGATGCATGGAAGGGCAACTTCCTGCTCTACGCCGACGCGCTCGGTCGCAAGCCCGCGGCCGAGCAGCAGCTCGCGGACTACGAAGCCAGGGCGGCGGCACTGGGCACGCGGGTCGGTGCCACGGACATCTCGGTCAGCATCGTGCGCTTCACGTCCGCGGAGATTCGCCTCTACAGCCCGAAATCGTTCATCGGCACAGTACTGGCTGATGTCGGCTTCGCTCGACCCGAGGTTGTGGCCCGCTCCACCGAGACCTTCGTCAAGATCAGTCCTGAGCAGCTCGGCATGGCGGAAGGTGATGTGATCTTCACGGCCGTCTTCGGGTCGGCGGAGACGACCGCGATGGCCACATCGGAGCAGGTGTGAGCACGCTGCCGGTGGTGCGGGCCGGCAAGGTCTATGACGTGTCCGACGACGCGTGGATGTTGGCCATCGGGCCGACCGGGGCCAACCTGGTGCTTGACGACATCGAGCGGTTGTTGGCGGGGTAGCGCGGAGTTGAGGCACGGGGGATACCCTGTGCGGCAGCACCGCTGGCCGCAGCGATCTCATTCCCACACCGCTCGTTGTGCTTGTCAGCACGTCCTGGTCTTTGCGCGGCTCACCACGGGGGTGAGGAGCGTCGCCGGGGGTGAGGAGCGTCGCGTCGCCTGCCCTCGCGGAGATCGCGGTAGGACTTGCCTGGCTGTGCTCGCGGCGCCGGTCGCGGGGTGGTGCGGTGGTGTGTGGTTGGGCTCATGGTTGGGTCGGTTCGGCGTCGGGTGTCGGAAAGTGTCGGTGTCCGAATGTATGTTCGAAGTATGCGGGAGGTGTGGCGGGTTCCGGTCGGGTTGGCGGCGATGCCGCCGGGGCCCGAGCTCGCCGCTGCGCTGGCCGGGGTCGATCTCGACCAGGCCGTGGCCGGTGACGCGGTGGAGTTGCTTTGTGCATCGGCCCGCCAGTTGGCTCATGATCAGGCCCGGTTCTTCGCGGCGA
>JBOHEP010000148.1:0-10240 GCA_050701075.1 Pseudonocardia sp.
CGAACAGCGACTGGGATCGTCACACCGGCTCGTCCGCATGACCGGTGGATCCGAGTAGAGGCAACGCGGACTGCGCACGGAGAAGCCCTTGTGAAGCGACGGAGGACCCGGGTTCGATTCCCGGCACCTCCACCAGCACGGCCCTGTTCGAACCGCGGCTAGCCAAGGCCGCGACCAGCAGAGGCGAGTCAGCAGGATCGACAGGAGCCCTCTCCTCCGCGAGGGGGCTGCTGTCGTCCTCCCGCAACACCGCCCCGAGTCAGCTGGGTCAGGCGCACGCTGATGCGGGGACATCTGGCGCGGGGACGAGTTCGTCGTCGCGCAAGACATCCTGGCCGCGGTCGGTGCCGAGATGGTTGAGGAACGCAATTGTCTGAGGGGGATGCCGAGCTCCTGGCCGACGATCGTTCTGTCCTGGAACGTCCGGCGCGAGCCGGAGTCGGGGCCGATCCGGCTCACCATCTTGATCGGCCGGTCGTTGCCACCGAGCTGGCTCCAGTTGGTGAGCCAGCCGGCGTAGATCCCTTACAGCTGGTCGGTGGTGAGCGAGGTGATACCGGCGGTCGCGTTGACCACCACGGCGAAGACCAGCACGGCGGCTGGGTGCCGCGAAGCGCGTCCAGGCTCGGATCGGCCATACCGTCGGACAGCGCGACGACGTCGGCGCCCTGCCCATGCTCGCCCCTATCGTGCAGCGTCCTGGTCCCGGTGCGGCTGCCGGTGGTGTTGATCTCGATGTCCGGGTTGACGTCGGACGCCGCGCACTCGGCTAGGTAGGCGCCGCGCAGTTCCTTCGCCGCCGGCGCGGTCGCATGGCCAGAGCCGCCGAAGCCGGTCAGACGCCACACGACGACGCTGGCGTCGACGCCGGTCATGACCGTCATCGACGCTGGCGCTCCACGAGTCCGCGGATGGCCTCGAGTGTCAGGCCGGTGCGTCGACGCCGGCTCTGGCCACGGGCTTGTCGCCCGACTCGTCTATCCAGACCTCTCGCCCAGCGGGTCGAAGCTCGACGTGGTCGCCGAGCTCGTCGAGTTCGAGGGTCGATCCCGCGACGAACCCGAGACGTTCGCGGACCTGTTTGGGGATGACGACCCGGCCGGCAGCATCGATGACGACATGCATGGGTTGACGATGCCATCTCCGCACAGTGGTGATGTGCCGGGATCACGTCGATCGACCATCTGCCGGCACCTCGGACACATGCGCCGCGACGATCCGCCAGCCCTCGAGGAACCGCACCCAGACCTGGCTCTGCCGGCCCTCGATCCGGCTGCCGGAGTTCGTCCGGCCGCCGGGGTAGTCGAACAGGGTGTTGACGACGGCGGTCCCGCCGCTGAGGGCGAGGATCTCGGTCTCCCGGAGCCTGCGCCCCGGCGAAGCCGACGGGTGCGCCCGGCGCCAGGCCGCGATCGCGTCGGCGCCGCGCTGCCGGTCGGCCACCCCGTAGCGCAGGCACCGCGGGTCGTCCCAGAACAGCGCGGTCAGTGTGTCGACGTCGCCGGTGACGAGCGCGTGCTCGTACCGGTGGAACGCCGCCAGGACCTCCGCGATCACCTCGGGTCGGTCGAGTTCGGCGGCGTCCTCCGATGCGGGTCGGCTCATGCGGTGGCGGGGCGGGTGCTGTCGACCGGCGCCACGGCGACCGGTGCGGCCTCCGCGGCCCGGGGTGCGGGTACGTCGGCAGGCTCAGCGGCGGTGGTGTCCCTACCCGCACCTCTGTTGGTGAGGGCGAAGATCAGCAGGATCACCCCGCCGAACGCGTACCCGAGCGCGATCTGGCCGCCGACGTTCCAGCCGACCTGTTCGGCGTGGATGATCCCGATGAAGCCCAGCGCGGCGCCGATGAAGCAGTAGATCGCGGCCGGCACGAACTTCTTGTCGATGACGAACGCGACGATCGAGCCGAGCACCATGCCGGCCAGGATCGCGCCGCCGCCGAGCAGCAGCGTGCCCTCGTACACCAGACCGGCGTTCGCGAAACCGTCCGGACCGACCTCGTCGGGCGTGGAACCGGCGGCGAGGACCGAGTTGGTCATGAGCCCGCCGCCCCACGCCGCGATGTTCGGGATGATCGCGAAGACGACCGCAACGGCGTGCGCCCTCGGCACCTCCTGGAACGCCTGCGCGCCGATCAACAGCCCGATGTAGAGCAGGATCGGCACGATCGCCGGCAATGGCAGCAGTGCTCCGAGCAGCGAGAACATGCCGAGGAAGCACAGCAACGCGATGAAGACGCCCGACGCGAGCGAGTAGGTCGTCCGGCCGCCCGCGGCCTTCCACCCCGGGTGCCCGATGTACACCGCGGGCGGGAACGGGCAGCCCAACGCAGAGCCGACGATCGCACCGGCGCCGTCCGCGCCCAGGATCGCGCGCAGGTTGTACTCGTCACCCGCGGCCGCGGCGCTCTCGACGTTGGCCATGCCCTCGGTGAAGTTGTAGATGCCAAGGGGGATGGCCGTGGCGAGCAGCGGGGCCACGTTCGAGAGGCCGTCGATCAGCCGTCCGATGTCGAACGACGGGAGGGACAGGGCCACGTCCCGGGCGGCGGTGACCACGTCCGGGGCAACCATGTATCCGCCGATCCAGGCGATCGCCGTGCCCACCAGCAGCGCCGCGAGCCCGACCGGGATGTTGCCGGGCAGCTTCAGGTCGGTGAAGAAGCCGATCAGGATGATCACCATGACCGGGAAGGCGATCCACAGTGCCTCCCACATCTGGGCTGCCGGGCGCATCGAGATGAACGCGATGGAGATGCCGGCGAGCGTGCCGAGCATCGCCGCCTGCGGGGTGTACCGGCGGATGAACGGCCCGACGAACGCCCCGATCAGCACGATCACGCCGATGATGAACGACCACGCGAGCCCCGCCGTCCACGCGACGATCGGGTTGTCCGTGGCCAGATAGATCGGCAACATGATCACGAAGACGACGATGAACATGTGCGGGACCGACGGCCCGTAGGGCATCGCGCAGACGTCGGTGCGGCCTTCCTTTCGGGCCAGCCGCCGCGCCAGATAGGTGTAGTAGACGTTGCCGATCAGGAGCTGCACACCCAGCGCGGGCAGGATCACCCCGAACACGTCCGCGCCCGGAATGTTGACCACACCGAGGCAGAGCCCGGACAGCACCAGCACGTTGACCAGGGTGTTGAAGCCCAGGCCGAAGAACGCGTTGGTGTCGCCGCTGACCCACCAGGACAGCCTCATCGGTTCATCCGTCGTAGTCGGTGTGGCCGTGTCGCTCATTGCTGAACCTCCTGTCGGGCCGTTCTGGAACGTGCCGTTCTGGAATGTGCCGTTCTGGAATGTGGCAGCGCGGCGAGGAACGCTTCGGAGGGGGTGACCCAACCGAAGATGCCGCCCTGCGCGGTGATCATGGCCAGGCCGACGCGCTGGAACTCAGGGAAGTAGGAGCCGACACAGTCCGAGAGCACCAGGCACTCGTAACCGCGGTCGTTGGCCTCCCGGACGGTGGTGTGCACGCAGACCTCGGTCGTGACACCGGTGACGACGAGGCTGGTGATGCCCTCGGTGATCAGGTGGTCGTGCAGCCCGGTGCCGTGGAACGAGCCCTTGCCCGGCTTGTCGATCACCAGCTCGCCGGGCAGCGGGGTGAGCGCGTCGATGATGTCGTGGCCGTACTCGCCACGGATGAGGATCCGGCCCTTGGGTCCCGGTGCCCCGATCCGCAGCGTCGGATCCCCGCGGTTCAGCTTGGCCGGCGGGCAGTCGCTCAGGTCCGGCAGGTGGCCCTCGCGGGTGTGGATCACGGTGAGCCCGACGGCGCGGGCGGTGTCCAGCACGGTCTTCAGGGCTGGGACCACCGCTTCGAGCAGCGACACGTCGTTGCCGAGGGTCTCGCCGAAGCCGCCGGGCTCGACGAAGTCGCGCTGCATGTCGATGATCACCAGCGCGGTGCTGGCGGCGTCGAACGTGAACGGGTAGGGAGCGGCGGGGACGGTGCGCGGCGTCGCCGTCTCGCCGACCGGCGCGCTCACCCGTCGCTCCAGGTGGTGGCGTCGATCACCGCGGCCGAGTCGGCGACCCCGCCGAACACCCCGCCTTGCATGGTCACCATGTGCAGGGCCGCGGCATGGTTGGCGGGGTCGGTGGCGCCGGTGCAGTCGGCCAGCACCAGGCACTCGTATCCACGGTCGTTGGCCTCGCGCATCGTCGTGTGCACGCAGACGTCGGTGGTGATACCGGTGAACACGATGTGGGTGACGGCGCGCGTGCGGAGCACCAGATCGAGGTTGGTCGCGTAGAACGCGCCCTTGCCGGGCTTGTCGACGAGCACCTCGCCGGGGATCGGCGCGACCTCGGGCACGATCTCCCAGCCCGGTTCGCCACGCACGAGGATGCGTCCGGCAGGCCCGGGGGTGCCGATCTCGGCGCCGATCCGGGCCGACCGCCAGCGCTTGTTGGCTGGTAGGTCCGACAGGTCCGGGGCGTGCCCCTCCCGGGTGTGCACGACGAGCATACCGGTGGTGCGGGCGTGTGCGAGCATCGCCGCCGTCGCCGGCAGACCGGCTCGGGTGAGTCCGATGTCGTAGCCCATACGGTCGACGTAGCCGTCCGGCCCGCAGAAGTCGACCTGCCAGTCGATGCAGATCAGCGCCGCGTCGGCCGCCGCGACCGAGCCGTCGTAGGGCCATGGGTAGGGATCGGCATCCACGGGTCCGATGCGGGCCGTGCGCGCGCGGAGGCCCGCGGATGCGGTCGAGGTGTCCGTACTCATGCGATCTCCAGGCGGGTTTTCACCCCGAAGAGGTGATACAACGAGCGATTCGTCACTCTTCGCACATGTCGATTGTCGACCGTTTCGTGTCGACGAGACGTCACTCCCGTTACGGCCGTGTCACGCCTGATTCATTCGCAGCCGAGCTCCGGGGCGAGGAAGGTCCGCGAACCGTGGTGTTCGAGCTCGGCCACCGCCGCGGCGAGGTCGCCGGAGCAGATCGCGGCGTAGAGGCGCCGGTGCCGCGCGACGGCCTCCGGCCCCGGGCGCTCGCTGGCCTCGCGGCGCAGGTTCGTGGCCATATAGAGCTGTAGCTGGACGAGCACGGGTTCGTAGGCCCGAAGGAGTTGTTGGTGCCCGGCCAGTGACACGAGGGCGATGTGGAACGCGCGGTGCGCCGTGGCCCGCTCGACCGCATCGTCGCCGGTGGCGGCCCGTTCCAGCTGCTCCATCGCTACGGTCAGGCCGGTCAGCGCGGCTCTCGACGGTGGCCCGCCGGTGAGCGCGCACCGCAGCGCGAACTGCTCCAGGACGTCACGCAGGCTGAACAGCTCCGCGATGTCGCGCGCCGAGAGCTCCGCGACGCGAACCCCGCGCCTGGGCAGGTGCTCGACCAGGCCCTGCTCGCTGAGCAGCCGCAGCGCCTCACGCAGCGGCGCCCGACTCGTGCCGAACCGGCGGGTCAGCTGCTCCTCGACCAACCGCTCACCCGGGACGAGCGCCCCGCCGAGGATCTCGCTGCGCAGCCGACGGACGGTGAGCTCCACCAGGCTCGTCGCCTCCAGCTCGCCACCCGATGCCGGCTCAACGGTCACGGCGCCTCCCTCGGGTGGACGTGGCAGGTGTGGGAATCCACAATGTCAGATCCGGGGGGTTCGACGGTCACCCCGAGCCAACCGCGCTGCCCCCGGCAACGACCTCCGCGCCGGTCCGCCGTCCCCCCGTCCGCCGTCCCCCCGTCCCCCGTCCCCCGTCCCCCCGGCCTCTCGCCGAACGAACGGCACTCTCGTCCATACCTACCGGACGAACGCGCCCTTCGTTCGATCAGGCGGCGTGACGGCGACGCCGGAGCAACGGCGTCACCACGGGATGTCTCAGCCGCGTAGCTTCGAACGGGAAACGCCGCGTAACTTCGAACGGGGAACACGGCGGAGGGAGCGCGGGTGGCCGAAAGGGGCAGCCCGGGCGTCCGCGCACCCGACCGGCTCCAGCGCGAGATCTGGGTGCTGGTCGGCGGCGCTTTCATGATCGCGATCGGGTACGGGATCGTCGCGCCGACCTTGCCGGTGTTCATCCGGAGCTTCGACGTCGGGATCACCGCTGCCTCGGCCGTGGTCAGCGTGTTCGCCCTGTCCCGGCTGCTGTTCGCCCCGGTGAGCGGGCGGCTGGTCACCCGTTTCGGCGAGACGCCCGCGTACCTGGTGGGGCTGGCGGTGGTGGCGGTGACTACCGGGGCGTGCGCGTTCGCCACCGAGTACTGGCACCTGATCGCGCTGCGTGGCGTCGGCGGCGTCGGGTCGACGATGTTCACCGTCTCCGCGTTCTCGTTGCTGGTCCGGCTCGCGCCGCCGACCATGCGCGGACGGGCGTCGGGCATGTGGGCCACGGGTTTCCTGATCGGCAACATCATCGGGCCGCTGGTCGGCGGCGCCCTGATCGCGATCAGCCTGCGGGCGCCGTTCCTCGTCTACTCCGCGTTGTTGATCGCCGTGGTCGGGCTCACCTGGCCGTTGCTGCGCAACCGGACCGGCGTGCCCGGCGACGCGGACGCCACCGCGGTGCCGCCGGCCCGGTTTCGCGAGGCGCTGGATCACCCTGCTTACCGGGCCGCGCTGGTGGCCGGCTTCGCCAACGGGTGGGCGGTGTTCGGGGTGCGCATCGCGCTGGTGCCGCTGCTCGTCGTGGAGGTGCTGGACCAGCCCGAGTCGTGGGCGGGGATCGCGCTCGCGGTCTTTGCCGCGGGCAACGCGGCCACGCTGGTGATCGCCGGCCGGATCGCCGATCGCCGTGGCCGGCGCCCGCCGGTGCTCATCGGCCTCGCGGTCTCCGGCGTCGCCACCGGCGTGCTCGGGTTCATTCCCTGGCCCCCGCTGTTCCTGGCGGTCAGCCTGGTCGCGGGGATGGGTAGCGGGCTGGTCAACCCGCCGATGAACGCCGCGGTGGCCGACGTGATCGGCAACAAGGCACGCGGCGGCACCGTGCTCGCGGGCTTCCAGATGGCCGCCGACCTCGGTGCGATCATCGGCCCGGTAGCGGCCGGCGCACTGGCCGAATGGATCGGATTCGGTCCGTCGTTCGCCTTGACCGGGGCGATCGCCCTCGTGGCGCTGGGTTTCTGGCTTCGGGCACCCGAACCCTGCCTCGGCCCTCCCGCCGCGGTGCGGAGTGCCTCGCCGAGTGCTCCGTGGCCGAGGGCCCGGCCGCTATCCGCCCGCGCTGACCCCGATCAGCGCACCCACCCCGTACGTCGCACCTGCCGCGATGGCGCCGAAGACCAGCTGGCGCAGACCCGCGAACCACCACGTCCGGGTGGTGAACCGCGACGTCAACGCGCCCACGACGAACAGCCCGACGGCACCGACGAGCAGGCCAAGCGCGAGGGCGGAGGAGCCCAGCAGGAACGGGATGAGCGGGAGTATGCCGCCCACCGCGAAGCACAGGAACGACGAGATCGCCGCGGTCCACGGCGAGGGTTGGTCGTCGGGGTCGACGCCGAGCTCCTGGAAGATGTGGATCTTGACGGCAAGGTTGGGATCGTTGTGCACCTCGGCGGCCACGGCCTGCGCGGTGCCGGCCGTGAGACCCATCCCCTGGTACATCTGCGCCAGCTCCGCCTGCTCGACGCCCGGATGCAGGCGGATCTCCTCGCGCTCGGCGGCCACCTCGTTGGCCACGGCGTCGTTCTGGGTGTCCACCGAGGCGAACTCACCCAGCGCCATCGAGAACGCGCCGGCAACGAGGCCGGCCATCCCGGTCAGGATGATCAGCTGCCGACCCGCGCCGGCCCCGCCGACGCCGGCCACGATGGCGATGTTGGTGACCAGACCGTCCATCGCGCCGAACACCGCGGCGCGCAGCCAGCCTCCGGAGACGTCGGAGTGACCGTGGTGGGTGCTGTCGTGCGCGGCATACTCCGCCGGGCCCGGGACCTGCGTCATAGCTCCAACGGTAACCCAGGCAATCCGTCTACGTTGGACTGAAGTGAGCCTGCCCTCTGATCGTCGCAGGCGCGCCTGCCCGGGCCTGATCACGGCTCGACCGGCTCCGTCGCTACGCTCCGTGCGTGAGTTCGGACCGGTTCCTCGATGTCGTCGGGACGCTGGCGCGCGTCGGCCTTGCGGCCGTGTGGCTGGTCTCCGGCGGGCTCAAGGCCCTCGATCCGGACCAGACGTACGTGGCGGTGCGCGCCTACGAGGTGTTGCCCGCTGCCGGCGTCGAGGTGGTGGCCGCGGTTCTGCCGTGGCTGGAGATCACGCTCGGACTGCTGCTCCTGGTCGGGTTCGGCACCCGTGCGGTCGCCGCGATCTCCGCCGCGTTGCTGCTGGTGTTCATCGCCGGGGTCGTTCAGGCCTGGGCGCGTGGGCTCTCGATCGACTGCGGCTGCTTCGGCGGCGGTGGTCCGGTCGAACCTGGAGAGACCGCGTACGTCCCGGAGCTGCTCCGCGACGGCGGGTTCGGCCTGCTTGCCGGCTGGTTGCTGGTGCGACCGCGGACGCTGTTCGCGCTGGACGTGTGGCTTGATGGACGCAGCCGGTCAGCCGGCCTGAAGGAGAGGATCTGACATGGGCGGAGCGTCGCGCAACGACCGGAAGCGCCAGCAGGAGGAGGCGGCCCAACGCCTGGGTGCGGCGGGCATGACGCCACCGGAGCGGTGGACCCCATCGACCACCCTGATCGTGGTCGGCATTCTGGTCGTGGTGGCCGTTGTGGTCGTGGTGGTGGTGCTGTTCACCCGGGGATCGGCCAATACGGTGTCGGCGAGCTACCCCGTCAGCGCGTCCGGTGCCGTGATCACCGCCGGTCAGCCGTCCGCACCGGTCACCGTCGACGTGTACGTTGACTATCTGTGCTCGCACTGCGAGCGCTTCGAGCAGCGCTACGGCGACGAGCTCACCGCCGCGCTCAACAACCGCCAGATCTCCGTGCGCTTCCGCCCCGTGACGATCCTGGACGGTCGCAGCGACCCACCCGGCTACTCGACCCGCGCGGCGAACGCCGCCCTCTGCTCGGCGCCCGCCGGGATCTTCCCCGCCTACAACGACAAGCTCTTCGCCGAACAGCCGGGTATGGGCAGCGCGGGGCTGAGCGACGACCAGCTGATCGCGTTCGGCACCGAGCTAGGCGCCGGCGATGACTTCGCCGAATGCGTGCGGTCCGGGTCGAACGCCCAGGAGGTCGCGGCTGCGACCCAGGCCGCCGAGACCGACCCCGTCCTGCGCGGCGCCAATGGCTTCGGGACACCTACCATCGTCGTCGACGGGCGCAAGATCGACGTGACCGACGGTGAGTGGCTGACGAACGCGATCGCTGCCGGCTGAGCCGCGCGGCCTCCCGACCCGGTGCGCATCCGGGTCGGGAGGACGTGTAGTTTTCTCCGGGTATGGGGCTGTGGCGCAGCTGGTAGCGCACTTGACTGGCAGTCAAGGGGTCAGGGGTTCGAATCCCCTCAGCTCCACCCTTCCTCACCTGCGGAAACACTCCGCTTGAGTTATCCACACCGACACTCGTGGTGCGGTTCGTGGTGCGAATCCTCTCTAGCCTTGCACCATCGCAACGTCGGCGCCGCGGCGCCGGGCCCGCTCCAAGGGCCGGATCGAGCAGCTCCCCAGCGGGTCCCTGCGCGTCGTCTACGCTGGCCAGGACCCGCTCACCAAGCGCCGGCACTACCTGCGCGAGATCATCCCGGCCGGGCCTCGCGCGGCCGTCGAGGCGGACAAGGCGCTGCTCGTCGAGGTCGACGAGCAGCGCCACCCGCGCACCACGGCGACCGTCGAGCAGCTGCTGACCGAGCACTTCGAGCTGCTGGAGGTCGAGCCCAGCACGCTGTCGACCTACCGGACGCTCGCGCGGACCCACATCGTGCCGCTGATCGGCAAGCAGAAGGTCGGCGCGCTGCGGGCCGCGGTGTTCGAATCCTTCTACGCGGAGCTGCGCCGCTGCCGCGCGCACTGCCACCGCCGGCCCTTCGTCGAACACCGGACGTCCCGCCCCCTACAACTGCGACCACCGCTGCGGCCCGCACCGCTGCCGCGGCCTGTCCCGGTCGACGATCCGGCAGATCCACATCATCCTCAGCGGTGCCTTGAAGCGGGCCGTGCGCTGGCGCTGGCTCTCGACCAACCCCATCGAGCACGCCCAAGCCCCGCCGCAGCCAGACCCTGTTGGCAAATTCTGGGCGTCATGCTGCGGCAGTGAAGATCCGTTGCAGGTGTGTGGTTCGGGTCCTGTCCATGGGCTTTTCGGTGAGCCAGGCGTCGTAGCGGATGAGGTTGATCGCTGC
>JBOHEP010000149.1:0-2640 GCA_050701075.1 Pseudonocardia sp.
ACGGCGGCTGCCACCGAGTCGGTCCGCAGGTAGGTCTCGGGCCGGTACTCGCCGCCCTCGTGCCGCACTACGGCGCGCTGCATGTCGGTGTCGACGCGGCCGGGGTGCACCGAGGTGACCCGAACACCGTATCGAGCTTCCTCCGCCCGCAGCGAGTCGGCGAAGGCGCGCAGCGCGAACTTGCTGGCCGCGTAGGACGCCCATCCGGGCTCGGCGATCAACCCGGAGCCGGAGTTGATCAGGATGACGCGACCGCGGACCGCACGGAGTGCGGATAGCAGCAGCCGGGTCAGCTCGGCGACGGCGACGACGTTGACCTCGAACTGGCGCCGCCAGACCTCCGCCGGGGTGTCGGCAACGGTGCCGAGCAGGCCGACCCCGGCGCAGTGCACCAGCACGTCGAGCCGATGGATGCCCGCCGTGGCCGCGGCGAGCGCGTCGGCGTCGGTCAACTCCACCGGCCACGGCCGCGCGCCGGGCAGTTCGGTGCTCAGGCGTTCCAGCGCAGCAGGATCCCGCCCGCCGAGCAGCAGGTCGTGACCGGGTGCGAGGGCCCGGGCCACCGCAGCGCCGATGCCGCGGGTGGCCCCGGTGACGAGGGCGAGGGGGCGCGATGGATCGGACACGTGCGGATTCTACGGAACTGGCTGCCGAACCCGACGAAACGCGCCGTCCTCAGTCGTCCCGTTCCCCACGGATGAACTGCTCGACCGCGAGCCGGGCCTCGTCGTCGCTGTACTGCTCGGGCGGGGACTTCATGAAATAGCTCGACACCGACAGGAGCGGCCCGCCGATCCCGCGGTCCTTCGCGAGCTTGGCCGCGCGCACCGCGTCGATGATGATGCCCGCCGAGTTCGGCGAGTCCCATACCTCGAGTTTGTACTCCAGACTCAGCGGCACGTCACCGAACGCGCGGCCCTCCAGCCGGACGTAGGCCCACTTGCGGTCGTCGAGCCAGGCCACGTAGTCCGACGGACCGATGTGCACGTTGTCCTTGCCCAGGTCCCGGTCGACCTGCGAGGTGACCGACTGGGTCTTGGAGACCTTCTTCGACTCCAGCCGCTCGAGCTCCTTCATGTTCAGGAAGTCCATGTTCCCGCCGACGTTGAGCTGCATCGTGCGGTCGAGCTGCACGCCGCGATCCTCGAACAGCCGGGCCAGCACCCGGTGGGTGATCGTGGCACCGACCTGGCTCTTGATGTCGTCGCCGACGATCGGCACGCCCGCGGCCCGGAACTTCTCCGCCCACACCGGGTCGGAGGCGATGAACACCGGCAGCGCGTTGACGAACGCCACGCGGGCGTCCAGGGCGCACTGCGCGTAGAAGCGGTCGGCCGCCTCACTGCCCACGGGAAGGTAGGACACGAGCACGTCGGCGCGGGTCTCGCGCAGCACGGCGACGACGTCGACCGGTTGCTCATCGGACTCGGTGATCGTCTCCCGGTAGAAGCGGCCGAGCCCGTCGAGAGTGTGGCCACGCTGCACCGGGACGTTCAACGGGGGAACATCAGCGATCTTGATGGTGTTGTTCTCACTCGCACTGATGGCTTCGGAGAGGTCCCGGCCCACCTTCTTGGCGTCCACGTCGAACGCGGCGACGAACGTGATGTCGCTGACGTGGTAGCCCCCGAAGTCCACGTGCATCAGACCGGGGACGCGCGCCGTCGGGTCGGCGTCCGCGTAGTAGTGGACGCCCTGTACCAGCGACGCCGCGCAGTTCCCGACGCCGACAACGGCGACTCGGACCTGACTCATGGCCGGCTCCTTCTTCTTGTTCGATCTGGCGATGGGGTTCTACGTTCCGGCCTGGTCGCCGGGGGGGTTCTGCTGTTCGGCCCGTTCGTTCGCGATCAGCTCATTGAGCCACCGCACCTCGCGTTCGGTGGTGTCCAACCCGAGCTGGTGCAGCTCGCGGGTGTAGCGGTCGATCTGCTCACCGGCGCGGGACAGAGTTGAACGAAGCCCCTCACGGCGTTCCTCGACGCATCGCCGACGCCCCTCCAGGATGCGCATCCTCGCCTCGGCCGGAGTCCGGGAGAAGAAGGCGAGGTGCACGCCGAACGTCTCGTCGTCCCAGCGCCGGGAACCACACCCGGACAACAGCTCGGCGAACCGTTCCTTGCCCTCGGCCGTGATCCGGTAGACCCGCCGGGCCCGCCGGGACCAGCTGCCCGGCTCCGGCGCCGGTTGCTCGGGGTCCTCCATGATCAGCCCGGCCCGCGTGAGCCTGCGCAACGCCGGGTACAGGGAGCCGTAGGAGAACACACCCAAGCCACCGAGGCGCAGGCCGAGCTGTTTGCGCAGCTCGTAGCCGTGCACCGGTGCCTCGTGGAGCAGACCGAGGATCGCCAGCTCCAACACCGGGGTTCCTCCCTCCGGTCACGTCCTGTCGTCGGTTCACCGCCAACCTTTACCCCATTATATCGACGCGATACATCCGGCAGCACGGGGAGATCGGCGTCACCCCGTGGGATGGGTGCTCCTGAGGCGCTGCGGATCGGTCCGGAAAGGGCCGCGCGTACCCTGACCGGGTGCGTACCCAGCGACAGGTGGTCGACTACGCGTTGCAGCGCCGGGCGTTGCTTGCCGACGTCCACTCCGGCCGGGTCGGTGTGGCCGCGGTCTGCGACGCGAGTCCGT
>JBOHEP010000150.1:0-3554 GCA_050701075.1 Pseudonocardia sp.
CGTCGACGACCCCCACGCTCACGGCGGCGACCTGGCAGGACAGCGGCTTGAGGTCGGCGAGCCGGCCGCGCGACCCGAGCCAGGTGACGGCGTCGGCGAGCGCCACGTACGCACCGGTGATCGCCGCGGTGCGGGTGCCGCCGTCGGCCTGCAGAACGTCGCAGTCCAGCGCGATCGTGTTCTCGCCGAGCGCCTTCAGGTCGATGCACGCGCGCAGCGACCGTCCGATCAACCGGCTGATCTCATGGGTGCGCCCGCCGAGGCGACCCTTCACCGACTCGCGGTCGTTGCGGCTGTGGGTGGCCGAGGGCAGCATCGCGTACTCTGCGGTCACCCAGCCCAGCCCGGACCCCGACCGCCACCGGGGGACGCCTTCGGCCACGCTCGCCGCGCACAGCACCAACGTGTCGCCGAACGCGACCAGCACCGAGCCGGCGGGATGCTTCTGGAAGCCCCGAGTGATCGTCACCGGGCGCAGTTCGTGGTCGGACCTGCCATCTGCTCGTGTCACCGCGACAGCTTAGGACGGGCGCCGTGTCCGGCCGATCCGGTGTCCGGCGGCTCACCCTCCGCGGTCGCGCAGGAGTTCTGACTGCCGGCGGTCGGATTCCTGTTGCGACGCGGTGGGCGCGAGCCGCATGAACGTCAGACCTGATAGGCACCGTCCGGCACCACCAGCTCGACGGCCCCGGCGAACGCCGCCCGTGCCTCGGCCAGGATCTGCTCGCCGTCGAACCAGGGGGGGACGTGGGTGAGCAGCAACCGACCCACTCCGGCCGCGGCCGCATGTTCCCCGGCCTGCCGCCCGGACAGGTGCACCCCGGGCGGTGGCTCCTGCCACACCGGGGTGACGTGGGGCCAGCTCGCCTCGCACAGCAGCACGTCGGCCCCCCTGGCCAGCTCCACGAGCCCGTCGCAGGGGCCGGTGTCGCCGCTGTAGGCCAGGCTGGCACCGGCGTGCTCGACACGCAGGGCGTAGGCGTCGCACGGGTGGTCCACCCGGCAGGCGCGCAGCGTGACACCGCCGAGTTCGGCGACGCCGCCGTCAGGCAGCGGGTGGAAGTCGAGGATCGAGCTCAGGTCGGTCTCGGCCCGCTCGGCCACCGACGTCGCCCACTGCCCTGCCAGCCGGTCAGGCGCTTCGACCGGCGCGAACACCGGCAGCCGGCGCTCGCGCGCGTCGAACGGTGGGAAGGGGTGGTACATCCGGTGCACGACCAGCGCCGACATGTCCGCGCAGTGGTCGGCGTGCAGGTGCGACAGCAGCACCCCGTCGAGCAGCCAGGGGTCGATGTGCCGTTGCAGCGCGCCCATCGTGCCGTTGCCGAAATCCATGATCAATCCTCTGCCGCCGGCCTCGACCAGGTACCCGGAGGCCGGGGATGCCGGACCGGGACCGCTGCCCGAGCAACCGAGCACTGTCAGCCGCATGGCTGCGAAGCTAGCGCGCTCGGGTGTGGCGCAGCCACCACAGCCCGACGAGCGGCAGCACGAGCGGAATGAAGCCGTAGCCCCTGCCGTAGTACGACCAGACCGTGTCATCGGGGAAGGGGGAGTCGCCGCTCGGGAGCACTGTGAGCGTGCCGACCACGAGTACGCCGGCGAGCTCGAACCCCACCGCCGCCCACGCGAGCCGGCGCGCACCCTGCCCACTGCCGGCCAGCCCGACCGTGGCCAGGATGTAGACCACCCCGGCCAGCGCCGAGAGCAGGTACGGTACCGGCGCCTCGCTGAACCGGGCCGCGATCTGCACCACCGCGCGGGCCGTCGCGGACAGCGCGAAGATCCCGTATACCGCGATGAGCACCCGTCCGGGTCCGGATGCGGTGGGACTGGCCGAGTCAGGCACCGGCCAGCCACAGATTCTGCAGGCGCAGCACGACGACGCCCGTGGCGATCGCGCCCACCGCGATCACGGTGCCGCCCCAGCGGGTGGGTTCGGCCGTCGCGAACTGGGTGGCGATAGGCAGCACGCACACCGAGACGACCAGGTAGATGAGGAAGGTGCTGCTCTCGGGGAGAGCCACCCCACCGACGACGACCCGGCCCGCCGCGATCACCGCCTGCACCGCCAGCAACGCCACCACCGCCGAAACGGCCAGCCGTGTCGCAGCGTCCGGTGGACGGCCCAGCACCGTGATGACCACCCCGAAGACCGCCAGGGCACCGGCCGCAACCAGCACCGCGACCACCAGAGCGTCGATCACGGAGAGAAACTACCGGAGCAGCGAGCCCGCACCCCCCGCAACGCCACCACCGTCCCGATCTCGGGCCCGAGGAACCTCCGACCGAGCCGTCGGAACGGCTCCGGGTCGCCCGTGGCAAGGAACTGGTGCGGCGCAGTCGGTGCGGCGTCTCCGCGCCCGATGTCGGCGGATCGCGGATCGCGGCTGCCGGGTTCGCGCACCAGGTCCCGGGCCATGAGCACACGCACCACGTCCTTGGCGGTCTCCTCGGCGCTCGACACCAGCGTGACATCCGGGCCGAGGACGATCTGCAGCACCCCGGCAAGCAGCGGGTAGTGCGTGCAACCGAGGACCACGGTGTCGACGTCGGCGCGCTGCAGCGGCTCCAGGTAGCCCTGCGCAAGCCCCAGCACCTGCCGGCCGCTGGTCATGCCACGCTCGACGAAGTCGACGAAACGGGGGCACGCCACGGCGGTGATCTCGATGTCGCGGGCCGCGGCGAAGGCGTCGTCGTAGGCCCCCGACGCGATGGTGGCGCGGGTGCCGATGACCCCGATCCGTCCGGTGCGGGTGACTGCGACGGCCCGGCGTACCGCGGGCAGCACGACCTCGATGACCGGCACGGGGTAGCGCTCGCGAGCGTCGGCGAGGCATGCGGCGGACGCGGTGTTGCAGGCGATCACCAGTGCCTTCACCCCGCGGTCGACCAGTGCGTCGCCGATCGCGAGGGCGTGGCGGCGGATGTCGGCGATCGCCAGCGGGCCGTACGGTCCGTTGGCGGTGTCGCCGACGTAGACGACCTGCTCGGTGGGTAGCTGGTCGATCACCGCGCGCGCCACGGTGAGCCCGCCGACGCCGGAGTCGAAGATCCCGATCGGGGCGTCGACGCTCACGCGACAGCGGTGTCGACCGGCGAGCTCGCAAGCTCGCTCACGCAGGCGGCCAGTCGATCTCTCCGTGCAGGGTGGTCTCGTCGAGGTCGAGCAGCTTGCTGCGGCCCGTGTGTTCGAAGCCCTCGGCACCGCGGCCGTACCACTCGACGGCCTTGCGCTGCGGGTCGACGATCAACACCTCGTCGACGCCCCGAGCGAAGTAGAAGTCGAACTTCGCATAGGACTCGTCACCCGGCGAGACGACCTCGACGACGATAGCAGCGGTCGGCAGGTAGACCGCATGATCGCGACCGCGGATGAAGGCGGCGTCGGGCACTCGGAAGTCGTGCTTCGACAGGCCGACGTTGGCCTCACCCACTGGCCGCAGACCCGTATAACGGGCCCGTGGACCGAGGAACTCCGTAACCTGCGCAGAGACGTCGCCATGCCGGGAGTGTGCCATCGGCGACACGTGGTACTCGCCCTCCCAGACCTC
>JBOHEP010000151.1:0-5267 GCA_050701075.1 Pseudonocardia sp.
CCACGGGGCCAGCAGCGCGGCCGCGCCCAGGCCCGCCGCGGCGAGGACCACCGCCTCACCGACTCCGGCGAGCCCGGCCCGGAACAGCCCGGAGTCGGTGAACGTGTAGCGGAACAGCATGAGAACGATCAGGGAGGTGACACCCAACGCGAGCCGGTGCGCCGCCAGCGCGAGGAACGACGCGGCCACGCTCGGGGTGGCCGCGGTGGCGCGTGCGCCGTCGACGAGACCGCGCGCGACAGCGACCAGCGCACGGTCCGGTTCGTCGGTGATGTCCGGTCCGAGCAACCCGCGCCGGAACCCGGCAGCCAGCACAGCGGCCGCCACCGAGCCGACGACGGCGACCAAGGTGACCAGCGCCGATCCGGTGTCGCCGGTGCCCAGAACGCCGCGCAGCCCGATCGCGCAGGCTCCGCCGAATGCCGCGACGGCCGCTCCTGCGGTGGCCGCCAGCACGTTGGCCTCCACCAGGTGCCGGCGCGTCACCACCTGTGGCAGCGACGCGGACAGCCCGGACAGGACGAACCGGCTGACCCCGGCGACCGCGAGCGCACCTAGGTAGAGCGGGATACCGGCTACCCCGGCGAACACCGCGCCCGCGACGGCGATGACGAGCACAGCCCGGACGAGGTTGGCCACCAGCAGCACCCGCCGTCGATCCCAGCGGTCAAGCAGCGCACCCGCGAACGGCCCGATCACCGAATACGGCAGCAGCATGACGGCGAGTCCGGCCGCCACGGCCAGCGGATCAGCCTCCCGTTCGGGATTGAACAGCATCGCGCCACCCAGAGCGGCCTGGAACACCCCGTCGCCCCATTGCGCTGCGAACCGCACCATCAGCAGCCGCCGGAAACCCCTGGTCCGCAGCAGGCGAGCGAGCCCGAGGCGGGGTGCCACGGCCGTATCGCCCGGCACATCCGGGAGGGCCGGCGGGGGCTGTCGCACGTCCAGCGCGGGTATCCCGGGCGGTATCGGCACGGCCCGAAGGCTACGCGGTCGGCCGGGTGCGACGATGGGCCCCGTGGTGGTCGACCGCTCCTCCTCCCCGGTGCTCCCGGGGACGCTCCTGGTGGCCGCCCCCGGCCTGCTCGAACCGACCTTCTGTCGAACCGTGATCTATGTCATAGAGCACCACGACCGGGGCAGTCTCGGGGTGATCGTGAATCGGCCGAGCGAGGTTCAGGTACAGGACGTACTGCCGTCCTGGGCGCCGCTGGCGTCGCGCCCGCACGCGATGTTCGTGGGTGGCCCGGTCGGCAGCGAGACGGCACTGTGCCTGGCTGCGCTACGCCTCGGGCACGACCCAGCCGGGGTCGGAGGGCTCGTGATGGTCCGCGGACCGGTGGCGCTGGTGGACCTCGACAGCGACCCGGCCGCGCTCGCGCCCTGGCTGCGCGGCCTGCGGCTGTTCGCCGGCTACTCCGGCTGGGAGGGCGGACAGTTGGCAGCGGAGATCGCGCGCGGTGACTGGATCGTGGTGCCCGCTCTGCCCGACGACGTCCTCACCGGCCACAATCCCAACCTGTGGGGGCGAGTGCTGCGGCGTCAGGGGATGCCGATCGCGCTGCTGGCCACCTTCCCGACCGACGTCACCCGCAACTGAGGATGATCGTCGCGGGCGGCACCCGGCGGCCAGGTCGCACCCGGCGCAGGCCCCGCCACAGGTCGGAGGTTCGGGTGCTCGTTCGGCGAGGTGTGCGGCGACCCGGTCACCCACCACGCCGCCGAGCCCGGTCAACACCAGGCAGCCGACGACGGCGATCGTGAGCACCACCCAGCCCACCGGTTCCGGCCCGTTGGTCGCCACGCCCCTGACCAGTAGAACACTACCGCCGGCCGCGGCGACCACCCCGGCCGCGCCGATCGGCATCGCGGCTGCGCGGTTGGCCAGCGTGAACGCCGCATCCGAACGGAGGGTGGCGGACGTGCGGACACCGGCGAACCGATTGCGGCGAAGCCGGGAGCGCGCGCCAAGCAGGGCCACGACGAGCAGCGCGAGGCCCATCGTGACGAGCAGCGAGCCGGCGACCAGGCGGAGCGGCAGGGGCACCTCCCGAGCGTAGAACAACCCGTTCGCGGCCACCCGGCCAGCGACGTTACCCTGGGAGCGTGGCCCGCTGGCTTCTTCTCGTGGCCGCGCCGGACTGAGCGACATTCCGGCGCGGTGACCCCTCATGCCTCCGGGCGGAGGGGTCGTCTGCTTTCCGGGCCTTCACGAACTTCTCCACGAGCTATCCCTGAGGTGAGCGGGACATGAGCACGGACACCACGGCGACCGCTGAGCGGGCGGATCAGGACTGCCTGCCGTTCCGTTACGGCGCCGCACTGGCCACGGCGATCGAACACAAGTGGCAGGACCGCTGGGAGGCGGAGGGCACGTTCCAGGTGCCGAACCCGTCGGGGCCTTGGTCTGTCCCCGCCGACCCCGACCCCGCCGCTGCGGCCCCAGAGCACATCGCCGATCCGGCGCGCAAGGTCTACCTGCTCGACATGTTCCCCTACCCGTCCGGGTCGGGGTTGCACGTCGGGCACCCGCTGGGCTTCATCGGCACCGACGTGCTGGGCCGTTACCTGCGGATGACCGGGCACACCGTGCTGCATGCCATGGGTTTCGACGCGTTCGGCCTGCCTGCCGAGCAGTACGCGGTGCAGACCGGCACGCACCCGCGCAAGACCACCGAGGACAACGTCACGCGGTACCGGGCGCAGCTGCGCCGGTTGGGTCTGGCCCACGACGACCGCCGTTCGGTGGCCACCACCGACGTCGAGTTCTACCGTTGGACACAATGGATCTTCTTGCAGATCTACGACTCCTGGTACGACGAGAAGGCGCAGACGGCCCGGCCCGTCGCCGAGCTGGAGGTCGAGTACGCGCAGGGAGAGCGGGCCGTCCCGGACGGGCGCGGCTGGTGTGAGCTGACGTCGGTCGAGCAGCGCGTCATCATCGACTCGCACCGTCTGGCCTACATCTCCGAAGCGCCGGTGAACTGGTGCCCGGGGCTGGGCACTGTGCTGGCCAACGAGGAGGTCAGCGCCGACGGCCGCAGCGAGCGGGGCAACTTTCCGGTGTTCCGGCGCAGCCTGAAGCAGTGGATGATGCGGATCACCGCGTACGCCGACCGGCTGCTCACCGACCTGGACCGGTTGGACTGGCCGGACTCGGTCAAGGCCATGCAGCGCAACTGGATCGGCCGGTCCGAGGGCGCGCAGGTCCGTTTCTCGGTGAACGCCGCCGCTGGGTCGTCTCAGTCGTATATCGAGGTCTTCACCACCCGACCCGACACCCTGTTCGGCGCCACCTACATGGTGCTGGCCCCGGAACACCCGCTGGTCGACGCCATCACCCCGGCGCGATGGCCACCGGGCACCGACGACCGGTGGACCGGCGGTGCCGACACCCCCCGCGCGGCTGTCGCGGCCTATCGAGGTGTTACCGCCCGCAAGTCCGACCTGGACCGTCAGGAGAACAAGGAGAAGACCGGCATCTTCACCGGCGCTCACGCGACGAACCCGGTCAACGGTGAGCAGATCCCCGTCTTCGCCGCCGACTACGTCCTGATGGGTTACGGCACCGGTGCGATCATGGCCGTGCCCGGCCAGGACCAGCGCGACTGGGATTTCGCCACCGTGTTCGGTCTGCCGATCGTGCGGACGGTCGAACCCCCCGCCGATTTCACCGGCGGGGCGTTCATCGGCGAGGGCGTCGCGATCAACTCCGCGAACGCCGGGATCAGCCTGAACGGCCTGGGTATCGCCGAGGCCAAGCGGGTCATCACCGGCTGGCTGGCCGGTCGGGGCGACGGCGAGGCCGTGGTGCAGTACAAGCTGCGCGACTGGCTGTTCTCCCGGCAGCGGTACTGGGGCGAGCCGTTCCCGGTGGTCTGGGATGTCAGCGGCGACACGGCAATGCCGGTGCCCCTGCCCGACGACCAGCTGCCCGTCGAGCTGCCCGAGATCGACGACTACTCCCCGAAGACCTATGACGCCGACAACGCCGACACCGAGCCCGAGCCGCCGCTGTCGCGTGCCGAGGACTGGGTGGGCGTCGAGCTCGATCTGGGCTCCGCCGACGGGAACAGGGGCCCGCAGCGCTACCGCCGCGAGACCAACACGATGCCGCAGTGGGCCGGCTCGTGCTGGTACTACCTGCGCTACCTGGACCCGGAGAACAACGAGCGGTTCGTCGACGCGGACGTCGAGCGGTACTGGCTGGGCAAGGACCCCTCCCGACCGGACGACCCGGGGGGCGTCGACCTGTACGTCGGCGGGGTGGAGCACGCCGTGCTGCATCTGCTGTACGCCCGGTTCTGGCACAAGGTGCTGTTCGACCTGGGACACGTGAGCTCCGAGGAGCCGTTCCGCCGGCTGTTCAACCAGGGCTACATTCAGGCCTACGCCTACACCGACGCCCGTGGCACCTACGTACCGGCGGAGGAGGTGGTCGAGACGGTCTCGGTGGACGGCACGGTCGGTTTCACCTGGAACAACGCCCCGGTGCGCCGCGAGTACGGGAAGATGGGCAAGTCGCTGCGCAACGTGGTCACTCCCGACGAGATGTGCGACCGGTACGGCGCCGACACGTTCCGGCTCTACGAGATGTCGACCGGTCCGATGGATGTCTCGCGGCCCTGGTCCACCCGCGACGTGATCGGCTCCCAGCGGTTCCTGCAGCGGGTGTGGCGCAACCTGGTCGACGAGCGCACCGGCGCGGCGCGCGTCACCGAGGACGACGCCGTCCGGCCCGACACCCTGCGGCTGCTGCACCGCACGATCGCCGGCGTCCACGCGGACTACGTCGCGCTGCACTACAACACCGCCGCCGCCAAGCTGATCGAGCTGAACAACCACCTGACGAAGGTGTACGGCGCCACGGGGATGCCGCGCGCGGTCGCCGAGCCACTGGTGCTGATGATGGCGCCGCTGACCCCGCACATCGCCGAGGAGCTCTGGACGATCCTGGGCCACGAGCGGCTGCTGGCGCACGGCCCGTTCCCGGTGGTCGACGAGCAGTGGCTGGCGGCCGACACGGTCGAGTACCCGATCCAGGTCAACGGCAAGGTCCGATCCCGGATCACGGTGCCGGCCGACGCCGATCAGGATGCGGTGCGGGCCGCGGCCCTGGCCGAGGAGAAGATCGTCGCGGCGTTGGCGGGTGCGGAGCCACGCAAGGTGATCGTGGTGCCCGGCCGCCTGGTCAACGTGGTGATCTGACCCGGTGGCTGGCAGCGGGGCGCCGGACCGTCGATCAAGGGTGAACCGTCGTCATC
>JBOHEP010000152.1:0-7777 GCA_050701075.1 Pseudonocardia sp.
CCTACTCACCGTGCACACCGCACGACTGCTGCACCACCCGACCTGGAAGGAGATCAAACGGGCCACCCACCGGCCCAGCACCATCCCATTCAGCCTGCAAAAGTTCAACGCTTGACGACGCTACCGAACGGTCCCTGAATCCACCATCCACACGTGAATCAGAAGCGTGGAGACCGGGTAGCTCCGCCGACTGGCGCCGACGAGCGGGCGATCCGATCTCGTCCGGCCCTATCGTCCATCGCGACGTCTACTGCCGCGGGCTGTTCCGTGGAGAAGTCCTGCTGCTGTGAGCTGCGTGACGAAGGCGACGACATCGGTGAGGACGCGGTTGACGTCGGTGTGTGTTTCGGTGGCGAGCCGCTGAGCGATCTCCTGGCATGAGTGGGTTCCATGCGAGGTACCGGTCGATGGCGGCAAGCAGGCGGCCTGGGTGAATGATTCCGAGGTCCGCCAGCGGTCCGCCGCAGGCGACCATACGGACGGACTGGATCGCCTCGGATAGACCGCCGTGCAGCAGTGCAAGCGCCTCGGCCTTGTCCGTCCGCTCGTACACCGAGGAGGGGAGCAGATCGGCGAGGGCTTCTCGTGCCACCGGCGGTGTCGCCACGAGCCATGCGCGCGGCGACGGAGAAGACCTGCCCGAGCAGAAGTTCATCGCCGCCCTCTCCCGTGAACACGGTGGTCGGCGTCCGACCCGCGTCGGCGGCGATGCTGTGGAGTAAGGCCCAGTTGCGGGAGGCGTAGGGCCACGGCTCGGGCTCGTCGCCTTCAGGGAAGCTCGCGATCAACGGAAGTAGGCGATTCCCGGCCAGCCGGTGCACGGAGATCCCCGTGGCGTGTTCGACGTCGTCGACGAAGCGTCGCTCGTCGCAGGGACCGAGTTGGTGGTCGTAGGTCAGCGAGTACCCGCGGCCGGATGCAGTACCGAGGATCGAGGTGTAGGCGCAGGTCAGCGCGGAGGAGTCGATTCCGCCGCTCAACAGCAGCGCATCGGTCGGTTCGCTGCAGCGTGCAACGGCGCGCATGAACCGATTTCGGAACTCCGTCACCAACTCATGGGTGGAGGCGCCGTCGTGGTCGAGCGCGTCGATCTGAGACACCGGCCGCACGTCTACCTGACCGTCCCACCAGGTCAGCAGGTAGCCAGGGGGGAGCCGGTGGATGCCCTGCCAGCAGGTACCGGTGGGATCACACAGTTGCGGCACGAGGAAGGGAGCAAGACCAGCGACGTCGAGCCCGGTCGGCGCAGCGCTCCGGATGCCGCGGATCTGTGAGGCCACCACCATCGAGGCGTCGTCTCCGATCGAGTAAAACAGTGGACGGTTTGACATTGCCCCGCGATAGGCCGCGCAACCGTGCGGTGGGAACACAGCGACAGCATGGCAATCGGCTGTCACAGCGGCGAAGAGTTCCTCCACATCGGATTGCTTCACCGCGACGTCGTGGCGGAACCGCAGCTCGATGTCGCTCATGAGGCGCAACTTCGCCCACCGCGGCATGTCAACACCCAGACGCCGGCCCGCCCCGGCAGCGGCAGGATCTGCTCGCGGGCCACCGCCGCGTTGTTCGCACCCACGCCGACGGCGATTGAGCCGCTCGCGGAGACGATCCAGGCCGGTGCGCGGTCCGTGAGAGATCGCAGCATGCTCTCGGTGGCAGCCTGGGCGCTGCTGGCGTCGCCTCCTACTGCGAGGGCTACCGACGACATGTCGTCATGTCGTCGACCCGACCATGCCGCCTTGGTTCTGCACCACTTGCATCACGGCAGACAGAGCGACCAGCCGCAGGCGATCAGCCCAAGTGCGTCCCTGAGCTCACCCACCGCTTCGTCGTCGTCAGTCAGGGCGGGACGACGATGGCGCGCTTCTGGTGCCCCAGGGCAATCCGGTCGGTCGGGGTAACAGGTCCGGACGGCGGCCTACGCCCGGCAGACTTGATGCCCGGCCGGTCAGGTGTCCTCGTTCGGGTCGGTCTGGCCTTTTCTGATGCCGCGCATGGCCGGGAAGAGGACGACTTCGCGGAGCGTGGGTGCGTCGGTCAGCAGGGCGACGAACCGGTCGATTCCGAGGCCGAGACCGCACATCGGCGGCATCCCGTACTCCATCGCCTCGAGGAAGTCCTCCTCCATCATCATCGTCTCGTCGTCACCGGCCGCGCGCAGCTCGGCTTGCTCCTCCAGGCGTAGCCGCTGCTCGACCGGGTCGATCAGCTCTGAGTACGCCTTGACGATCTCCCAGCCGTTCACGACGACTTGGAACATGTCGAGCCTGGTCGGGTCCTCATCGCTGCGCCGAGCGAGAGGGACCAGCTCCACCGGGTGATGCACCAGGAAACACGGCTGGATGAGCGCGGGCCGGACCGTCTTCTTGTACAGCAAGTCGACGAGTCCCGCGTAGGACACCGTGTCCTCGACGTCTAGACCGAACCTGGTGACGTGCTCTCGCAGTGTCGGCAGGTCGCGGACGACGGTGAGGTCTATCCCGGTTCGCCGGGCGATCTCGGTCCGGTAATCCACCTCCGGCCACTCAGCGCCGAAGTCCAGCTTCACGCCGTCATAGGTGACGGTACGGGTGCCGAGAACGTCGTCGAGCACCGCGAGGATCAACTCGCGGATGAAAGTCATGTTGTCGCGGTAATCCCAGTAGGCGGCGTACCACTCCAGCATCGTAAACTCCTGGAGATGGGAGGAGTCCATGCCTTCGTTGCGGAAGTTGCGGCCCAACTCATAGATGCGGTCAAGGGAGCCGACGACGACGCGCTTGAGAAATGTTTCCGGCGAGATCCGCAGGTAGAAGTCCTCGCCCAGCGCGTTGTGCCGGGTCACGAACGGTCGCGCGGCGGCCCCGGATGCCGCTTCCTGCAAGACCGGTGTCTCGACTTCGAGAAAATCGTTGTCGTCGAGGAACTGGCGGATACGCTGGATAATCTTCGCCCTGGTCTGGAACCGTTCCCGGGAGTCGGCGTTCACGAGCAGGTCGAGGTAGCGGCGACGGTAACGGGCCTCAACGTTAGACAGGCCCTGCCACTTGTCCGGCAACGCACGAACGGTCCGATTCAACACGGTAAGCTCAGACACCGCTACTGTGCTTTCGCCGCGGCGGGTGGTGTAGAGGCTGCCGGCGACCCCGACAAAGTCACCGATCTTGACGGCCCGAGTCCACGCCGTGAAGACGTCCGCGCCCAGTTCGTTTCTGGACAACGAGATCTGCACACGACCGCTGCGGTCCTGCAAGTGCCCGAAGATCAGCCCGCCCATCCGGCGCCAGAGAACGACCCGGCCGGCAAGACGGACAGCCGTGCCCTCGGGTGCACGCTGGGCGCTGGCGGCAACTGCGTCCACGCGGTAGCCGGACCGAGGCCCCGTCCTCCCCGATTCCTCCGTCGACATCAACACACACCCTCTTGAACCAGACGGCGCCTAGCGGCCACTAGAGCGGCGTTCGGGACAGCTCGCCAGCGGACGGATCGCCATCCATCTGACGACTGAAACCAGCCTACCTACCCGGACTCAACCGCCGCCGACTACCCGGCACGATCGGGCGCCCACCGCAAGTTTGCGACGATGTCACTGCAGGTAACGCTCCGGCGTCTGAACTGGCACCCGAACGCCGTCACCCGCACGCCCCAGGCCATCACCTTGGCGTTCGCTCACGAGGTGAGCCGAACCTACGACGAGTGGGACGCCTTCCCGCAGGGTCGCCACCGATCAGGCAACCCCGTGGACGCGGCGACCCATGCCCGCGCCGCCACGATAGTCAGTGTCACCCTGCCCGTCACCCCCGGCCGCTGTCGTTCCGGACCCTGGCGTCCATCGCGGACATCACCGCTGGCAACCAACAACAAATGCACCGGGTCCTGCGGGACCTGACCGCCGACAACCCAATCAGCGAACTCCGCGAGGCGCAGCCCCGTCTGGACCGGGTCCGGGCATGGGTCACCGATCCCCCAGCGTCGTCGAGGATCTGCCGGCTCAGCACCCGCGCTTGCAGCTCATCGGACGCCACGGTGCGTAGGAAGCGGCCCCCGTCAGGATGGGTGCTCAATTCAGGAGCAGTGCTGACGGCGACGAGCAACGAGCCGGCTGCTGTGACGGTGTCCAGCACCTTCAGTGTGTTCGCCGACGTCGACGGTCCGATGATCACGTCGGTCTGGTTGCGGAGCAGGGCATCCACCGACCCGCAGATCGTGTCCGTCGCTGGGTCGCCCTCGTCCTTCTCTTCGCGGTCCAGCTGATACTCCTCGATCCGATAGTTCGGACTCGTCCCGACCGCCCGAATATCACCGACCGCGAGACGTAGCGCCGCGGACTGGGATCCTCCGTCGCCTGCGATGGGACCGGTGTAGGCGATGAGCCCTCCGATACGCAGGACGGTATCGCCATGATCAGGGCTATAGGTGCCCAGCGGGCAACGCAGATTCCCCGGCTGAAGACCCGCGACGATGCCCGCGCTGACGGCCAGCACCACGATGATGGCGGCGGCGGCCGTCGCCGACCGAGTCCGCCACCACACCGGCCGCAGCGCTGCCTGCGTTGCGATAGCCCGCCGGATCTCGGCCCGGAGTTTCTCCGCAGTGGGCCGCTGCCCGGGGTTGTAATCCAGTGCACGGGCGATGACCGGACGCATCGCCGCTGGGAGCACGTCGAGGTCCGCCGGGTCCCACGCGAGATGATTATTGATCATTTGTTGGGCGGTATCGGGCTGGTCATCCAAGAGAGGTCGCCCGGTCCGGAGGAAACAGAGGGTGAGACCGGCAGAGAAGACGTCGGCCCGCTGCTCCTGGGCAACGGTGAGCCCGCCGGCGTGCCGCTCCGGGACCATCCACCCGGTCGTTCCAGTGACCACGATGACCTCCGGGTCGCCCTGGCGACGGCCGCAGCTGAGGTCGACGAACGCCAGCCCGCCCGAACGGTGGGCGACGAGGTTCTCGGGCTTGATGTCGCAGTGGGCGTAACCCTGCCGGTGGAGATCGGCCAACCCGTCGGCGATCGCCTGGGCTGCTGCGAGGTAGCAATCGGTGTGGCGGAGGGGGGGCGACTTTGCGCAGCTCACGTCCGGGCACCAGCTCAGCGGCCAGCCATGGCGGGGTGGCTCCCGCCCCGACGGCATAAGTCCGGACGACGTGCCGGCTCACAACAGCCTGTGCGATCTGGTGTCGCGGCGCAGCCCTTCTCGCTGCGCGCGCGCCGCGTTGGGTACGACCTTTGTCCGTGGCCATGAAAAAGTCCCCGCTGGTGGCCAGATCTGAGTCCCCGTTGGTGGCCAGTGAGAAGTCCCCACCCTTCGTTCGTCGTGTCGTGAGAGCGGGTGGGTCCTGCGCGGTGACGGTGGCGGTGTCGAGCCAGTCACCACACCGCGCAGGGAGCACCATTGAAGAACGCGAGGGATCGGATGGACGTTATTTCCGCCTACTGTGAGGTGGGTAGCTATCGGGGTGCGGCCGCTGTCTGCGGCACGACCCACAAGACTGTGAAGCGGATCATCGACCGGCACGAGGCCGGTGGTGCCGGGTTGGCGGTGCGCAAGGATCGCGGGCACAACTACGACCCGGTGACCGAGCTGGTTGAGGAGCGGATCCGGGTCACGTCGGGGCGGATCTCGGCGAAGCGGCTGCTGCCGGCGGCTCGGGCGGCGGGGTATACCGGCTCGGCGCGGAACTTCCGTCGGCTGGTGGCGAAGGTGCGGGTGGCGTGGCGGCGGGGCAATCACCGCGGCCGCCGGCCGGGGGTCTGGGCACCGGGTGACACGCTGATCATCGATTGGGGTGTCCAGGGTGGTCTGCACGTGTTTTGTGCGGTGTTGGCCTGGTCGCGGGTGCGGTTCGTGCGCTTCGCCGCTGATGAGAAGGCCGCCACGACGCTGGGGTTGCTGGCGGAGTGTTTCGAGGCTCTGGGTGGGGTGCCTCGAACGGTGTTGGCCGACCGGATGGGGTGTTTGAAGGCCGGGGTGGTCGCCAACGTGGTCGTCCCGACCGCTGACTATGTCCGCTTCGCCACCGCTTATGGGTTCCGCCCGGATTTCTGTGAGGCAGCCGATCCCGAATCGAAGGGGATGGTCGAAAATCTCGTCGGCTATGCCAAACGCGACCTGATCGTGCCCCAGGCGCCTTCGCTGGCCGACCTGGGCGCGGCCAACACCGCGGCCGCGGTGTGGTGTGCCCAGGTCAATAGCGTTACCCATTCCGAGATTTGCGCGGTCCCCGCCGAGCGGCTGGTCACCGAGCGGGACCTGCTGTCGGTGTTGCCGTCGCTGCGGCCACAGCTGGCCGGGGCGACGGTGACCCGCAAGGTCGACAAGCTGGCGTGTGTGCGGTTCGGGTCGGCCCGCTACTCAGTGCCCAAGGCGCTGATCGGCACCAGCGTGATGCTCTCGGTGATCCAAGACACGGTGCGGGTGCTGGCGCCGTTCACCGGCGAGGTGCTCGCCGAGCACCCGCTGGTCGCCCCGGGTGAGACCAGCATCTGTGACGAGCACTACGGCAGCACCCGCCCGGACCGGCCCCGCCGGGCACCCCGGGCCAAGACCGCGACGGAGAAAGCGTTCCTGGCCCTGGGCCCGGTCGCTGAAGCCTTCGTCACCGGCGCGGCGGCGGCCGGGGTATCGCGGCTGGGCACCGAGTTGAGCGACATCCTCACCCTGCAGACCGCGCACGGCACCTCTGCGCTGCTGACCGCGCTGGAGCGGGCGGTGGCGTTCCGGCGGTGGCGGGCCGCGGACATCCGCTCGATCCTGGCCGCCGCCGGCGCCGCCCCGACCCCGCGCCCGGCCGGGCAGGCACTGGTATTGACCCTGCCCACGGTCCCGACCCGCCCGCTGAGCGACTACGCCATCGGCGCGCCCAGCGGCGAGGTGAGCTCATGAGTACCACCCCACCCGCCCTCGCTGCGGACCTCAACGACGGGCTGAAACGGCTGAAGATGGCCGCGATGCGCCGCCTGGCCCCGGAACTGATGCTCACCGCGAAGACCCAACGCTGGAACCCCGAGGAGTTCCTGCGCACCCTGATCGAGGCCGAGATCACCGCCCGCGACGCCTCCAACGCCCGCACCCGCATGCGCCTCGCGGCGTTCCCCGTCATCAAGACCCTCGACCAGTT
Organism: Pseudonocardia sp.; assembly: GCA_050701075.1. Classification (GTDB taxonomy): domain Bacteria; phylum Actinomycetota; class Actinomycetes; order Mycobacteriales; family Pseudonocardiaceae; genus Pseudonocardia. Next base: position 7,096 of record JBOHEP010000152.1, read on the forward strand.
CCAGGTCGGCTCCTCCTCGATCCCGCCCGCGACGTTCGACTACCTGGCCTCGCTGGAATGGATCCGGGCCGCGGAGAACACCTGCCTGATCGGCCCGGCCGGCACCGGGAAAAGTCACCTGCTGGTGGCACTAGGCGTCGCCGCCGTGCACGCCGGACACCGGGTCCGCTACTTCACCGCCGCAGACCTAGTCGAAACCCTCTACCGCGGCCTAGCCGACAACAGCGTGGGACGAGTGATCGACACCCTGCTGCGCAACGATCTTATCGTCGTTGACGAGCTTGGGTTCGCGCCGATGGACGACACCGGTGCGCAACTGCTGTTCCGGTTCGTCGCCGCCGCCTACGAACGCCGCTCCCTGGGCATCGGCTCGCACTGGCCCTTCGAATCCTGGGGACGGTTCCTGCCCGAGCACACCACCGCGGTCAGCCTGCTCGACCGGCTCTTGCATCACTGCCACACCGTGGTCACAGACGGCGATTCGTTCCGGATGAAACAAGCCCGCGCCGGCACCGGCACCACCGCCAGGACCACCCGATGACCGAGCAGCGCGAATATCGTTACACCCCGACCCAAGCCCCGGGGCCCTGCCCAGACCACCCCAGCTGCCTCATCCTCCGCTGCAACCGCTGGCTCTGCCACCAGACGTTCCACCTGCCCCTCAACCAACCCGGCCAACCCC
>JBOHEP010000153.1:0-6406 GCA_050701075.1 Pseudonocardia sp.
TCGCCGCCAACAAGGTGCCCGGCTGCCGGGCCGCGCTCGCGTGGAGCGAGGAGACCGCCCGGCTCGCGCGGGAGCACAACGACGCCCAGGTGATCGGCATCGGCGCCCGGATGCACACGGTCGCGGCGGCGTTCGGCATCGTGGAGGCGTTCCTGGCCACCCCGTTCTCCGACGACGAGCGGCACTCCCGCCGGATCGCGATGCTCGCCGACTACGAGCGCACCGGTGCGGTCCCCGCGCTGCCCGGATCCGACTGAGCGATGCCCGAGGGCCACGCCCTGCACCGGCTGGCGCGCCTGCACCGTCGCCGCTTCGCCGGAGCCCCCGTCGCGGTGTCCAGCCCGCAGGGTCGGTTCACCGGCGGTGCAAACCTGGTCGACGGTCGGGTGCTGGTGTCCGCCGAGGCGTACGGCAAGCATCTCTTCCACCGTTACGGCCCCGACCTCGTGGTACACGTGCACCTGGGGCTCTATGGCGCGTTCAGCGACGAGCCGTTGCCGGCCGCGCTACCACGCGGGCTGGTGCGGATGCGGATGATCGGGTGCACGCACCATGCGGATCTCCGTGGTCCCACGGCCTGTGAGCTGATCACCGACGCGGAGGCCGCGGCTGTGCGAGCCCGACTCGGTCCGGACCCGCTTCGCCGCAACGCCGACCCGGACCGGGCCTGGACCCGCATCTCCCGGTCGCGCGCGCCGCTGGCCACACTGTTGATGGACCAGTCGGTGATCGCCGGCGTCGGCAACGTGTACCGCGCCGAGGTGCTCTTCCGGCACGGCCTGGACCCACGGATGGCGGGCCGGGCACTGCGCCGTGACCAGTGGGACGCGCTCTGGGCGGATCTGGTCGCATTGATGCGCAACGGCGTGCGGCGCGGACGGATCGACACCGTCGCCCCTGAGCACGACCCCCAGCGCAACGGTGGCGCCGGGCGTCGGGATCGGCACGGTGGCGAGGTCTACGCCTACCGCCGGACCGGCCGGCCCTGTCTGGTGTGCGGCACGCCGATCGCACATGCCGAGCACGCCGCTCGCAACCTGTTCTGGTGTCCCACCTGTCAGCCCGCCATCGGGGCATGACGGTGTTCGGGCGTTGCGCGGACTGGAGCCGGCCGGCAGGTAGCCGTCCTGGAGACGTCCGTCGGTGCGCCACCGGTCACTCCAGGGTGACGGGCAGTGCCGCGAGCCCGTTGATGATCAGGCCGGGAGTCCGGGCAACCTCGCCGGCCACGGCGAGCCGGAGTTGGGGGAACCGGTCGATCAGTGACCCGAGCGCGACACGGCCTTCCAGCCGGGCCAGTGGCGCGCCGAGGCAGTGGTGGATGCCGTGGCCGAAGGCGAGGTGTTGCGCCGGTGGCCGAGTGAGGTCGAGCCGCCCCGGATCCGAGAACTGCTTCGGGTCGCGGTTGGCGGCGAGCAGCGCCGGCAGCACCACCTCGCCGGCTGGGATCGTGACATCGCCGACCTGCACGGGCGCGGCGGTCACCGATGGGATGGCTGCCTGCAACGGTCCGTCGAACCGAAGCAGTTCCTCGATGGCCGCGGGCAGCCGGTCGGGTGCGGAGCGCAGCAGCTGGAGCTGCTCGGGGTGGGTGAGCAGCGCGTGCATACCGCCGCAGATCAGGTTGACTGTGGTCTCGTGACCGGCCACGAGCAGCAGAAAGACCATCGAGCTGAGCTCGTCCTCGGACAGCCGGTCGCCTCCTTCGCGCACTGCGATGAGAGCTGACAGCAGGTCGTCGGCCGGGGCAGCGCGCTTCTCGGTGATCAGTTCGCGGACGTAGCCGACCATCTCGGTCGCGGCCAAGCCGAAGGTCTCGGCGGGGAACATCGAGCCGTTCACGACCACCGCCGACCATTCCCGGAAGTCGTCCTGGCGCCGTGTCGGCACCCCCAGGAGCTCGCTGATCACGGTGATCGGCAGCGGGTAGCCAAATGCGCTGACCAGGTCGACGGTCGCGCCGCCGGCACCGGCGACTGCCATGTCGTCGAGCAACCGGTCGGTGATCTGCCGGATGCGCGGCTCCAGCGCGTCGATCCGACGCCGGGTGAACGCCGCCGAAACCAGGCGCCGCAGCCGGGTGTGGTCGGGCGGATCGGCGCTCAGCAAATGCATGTCCATCGCGGTGGAGATATCGTCGGAAAGGACATCGCGGTGCGGACCGCCGCCTGTGCCGCCTTTGATGACGTCGGGGTGTGCCAGCACCTCGCGGGCCTCGGCGTACCCGGTGACCATCCAGACGGGAACGCCGGTGAACAACATCACCCGTTGAACGGGCCCGTTCGCCGCCAGCTCGGCGAACGCAGCATGCCGGGCCGGGGTAGTGGTCTCGGTGAACGGCGAGGGGGGCGCTGTCGATTCCGCGGTCACGCCCGCCGACCATACCCAGGTCAGGGCATCCGAGCGGATCGAGGCATGTTCCCTCCGGCGTGCAGCGTGAACTCTTGGCTCTGTTGGACGGATTCGAGTTGCACAGTGGAGGGTGCTGCCCTGATCTACGGTGGCCGCCGGCTGACCCGCTGTCTGCGGGGTGTCGGACGTGCTGTCAGGTCCGGTGTCCTGCGCAGGAGCCGGCCGGGAACGGATCGACCGGCCCGGGAACGTGCGCTCCGGGCCGGTCGTGGAGGCGGGCCAGGTGGCCCGCCAGGATCCGTGGGTCAGAAGTCGAAGCCGCCGAAATCGCTGCCGACGTCGCCGCCGCCTCCGACGTCGCTGCCGCCCATGTCTGCGTCCACGTCACCAGCGTCGTCGGCAGCGGCGCCGTCGGCGAACCCGTCGGCGTAGGCCACCCCGGACATTCCGCTAAACATCGCGCTGAACAGCAGCACCGAACCCAATCCCCACGCGCCGGCGACCAGCGCCGGCTTCCACCACGGCTCGGAGTACCAACCCTGGGGAACGGGACGTCCGGCGACCTCGCCACCGGGGTAGTAGTGCCGGTTACGCCCGGACGGCACCGGTGACGCGCTGTAGGAATGGCCTTCTACCTCGACGTCGCGGTCCTCGCTGACCGCGCCGGCACGCCGCTGGCCGGGCAGCGGCGGCAGCTCCGGGCCGGGGTCCAGGCCCATCGCCGTACGGGCGGCGCGAACGTAATAAAGACCTTCATAGGCGGTCTCGGTGACCTGCCGGGTCTGCTGGGTGGTGCGGGCCTGTTCCATCTGCGATCCGGCCGCATTGTACCGCTCGGAGGCGTCGGCGAGTGCCTGCTTGGACGCCTCGTCGGTACCGATCAGGTTCAGTACCTGGCCGCCCAGCCGCTCCACCCATCGGCGGGCCTCGGACTTCGCGTCCTCCAGCTCGTGGACCTTCGAGGCCTGCTGTTGGCGCACCAGCCAGACCACGCCGGCGATGATGGCGACCACTACCAGCAGGGTCACGATCGTGCCCACTCGAACCACTCCCTACCCCTTGTGCCCATGCCGGTCCGCTCACCGATCACAACGGACACGATGGATGGAACGTTCCCGCTGCGCCCCCGGAAGAGTCGTCCAGACGACCGTCACCATGACCGACTGCGGGACCCGACACCCGTCGATCATCGAGGCCGTTCTCCGCAGTTCGTCGGACGACGGGAACAAGGTGGCGACCTTCGTCAACCGCCGCTGTTCGCCTTATCGGTTGATCGGCAGGCACGCGCGCACACCTCCGTTCCGGCCCAGGGCGAAGGCGGTGATGCGCTCGGCCGGGTTGCCATGGTCCTCGCTGGATGTCCATGGCGTGTCGTCGGCGACGGCCTGGAGCGTTCTCGTGATCTCTTCGGCGTCGCCCTGCTCGAAATTCAGCGTCCCGTCCGCGACCGCACCGAAGAGCGCCGCTCCCGCGAAGCAGTCGGCCTGCAGCTCGCTCTGCTGGGCGTTGAGCGTTGCGCTGATCTGGTCCTGGATCGCATGTCCCCACTCGTGGGCGATGATCAGGTAGACCCATGCGTCGCCGATCTGCGAGCCCGCGGTCATCAACCCGACGTCCCAGGCGACGAACCTGCCGGACGGGCAGTACAGCGCGTTGTCCGGGGGTAGCACCACACCGGCGCAGGTGGGCACGTTCGGATCCGGATTCGCGCCATCGTAGAGGCCGACGATGTTGGGCCGCTCGTACGCGCCGGTGAACGTGTCGCTCCAGTGCCGGGTCCAGAACAGGTCGACGACCCGCTGCGCCGTGGTGATGTCCGTGGCGAGGTCGGCGGAGTTCACCCCGGGCGGTACCACCGGGGCGGTGCGGGGAGCGTTGCTGTCGGTCGGGAACAGCTGAGGTTCGCCGGCCGGGGACGGCGACCCGGTCACGGGGATCGCGCAGCCGACCATGAGGAGTACCAGGGTCAGTAGCATGCCGAAGCGCACCCACATACGTTCTCCCTCGTCCGCCATCCACTCGCGCGCTGGCTGCTCGCGTCATCCGGCTCCGACTCGATCCTCCGCCAGGACCGCTCTCACCGTCATCTCAATGGTCGCTCTCGCGCGCTCCGGGTCCAAGTTTCGATTCCGGCCCATGTGCGGTGGCATCGGCCCCGGCGGTCAGGACGATCGCAAGGATCGGGGCCTCGGGATGTCTGGTTGGACCTCCTGGGCGGCTAGACTTGCCAGCAATTACATCGTTGCAGAGGAGCTCAGGCCGTGCATCCGACTTTGTTCCAGTGGGCCGGTGGTGCCGAGGCTCTCGCCCGGCTCACCGAGGTGTTCTACCGCGAGGTGAATCGTGATCCCGTGCTGGCCCCGGTCTTCGCTCGCGCCGGAGACGACCACGCCCAGCACGTCGCGTTGTGGCTCGGCGAGGTGTTCGGCGGCCCGCCGTCCTTCACCGACGAGCACGGCGGCTACCCCGCGATGCTGAGCCACCACCTCGGCCTGTCGATCACACCCTCCCAGCGAGCGCGGTGGGCGCAACTGATCGCCGAGGCGGCCGACGAGGCCGGCCTGCCCGCCGATCCGGAGTTCCGCTCGGCCTTCATGGCGTATGTGGAGTGGGGCAGCCGGCTCGCCGTGGAGAACTCGCAGGCGGGTGCGACACCGCCGGCGGCGGCGCCGGTCCCGCGGTGGGGTTGGGGAGAGGCCCCGCCCTACCAGCCCTGATGGTGACACCGGCGGAGCGGTGGCTGATTACGACGTGTCCCTGCGAGGAAATGACATGGGTGTGATTTAGTATCGACTCATGGAGACGACTGACACGACCGGCTGGTGGACCTGCTCGGACTGCGGCACTGACGCCGAGCTCCCCGGCAATGACACCACCACCTTCCGGGTGGCCTGCCCCGACTGCGCCGGCGTCATGGCCGAGCAGTGGCGCTGGGAGACCGCCGCCGCCTGACCTCGACACGGCTCGACGTCGCCGGCAGGTCATGGCTCGAGCCGTGGGGGCAGGCCGAAGTGCGGGAACAGGATCGCGGTGTCGAGGAAAGAGTTGAGCCCGGTGATCCGCGCCCCCGAGATCTCGATGACCTGCAGTGCCCACGGCTCGTGACCGCCACCGGCCGCTGGCCGGTACTGCCCGAACGCGGGTGATCCGTTCGCCTCGGTGGGAATCAGCCGGGACCCACGGCAGGCCGACCCACATCCGAGGTGCCATTGGGCGATCTCGACCGGGCCCTGGAGCCACAGTGCATAGGGCGGCATCGAGAGTGTGGCGTCCTCGTGGAGCAGTTTGGTGAGCGAGGCGATGTCGTACCGCTCGAAGGCATCGACATAGCGCGCCACGAGCGCGCGCTGCTCGGCGTCCATCGGCTGAGCGGGATCGGCCGAGGTAGGACTGACGGCCGACATCGTGGCTCGCGCCCTCTGGAGCGCGCTGTTCGCGGACGCGACCGTGCCGCCGAGGAGTTCGGCGACCTCGCCGGCCTTCCACCGCAGGACGTCGCGCAGGATCAGTACTGCGCGCTGCCGGGGTGGGAGATGCTGGAGCGCCGCCACGAAAGCCAGCCGGATCGTCTCACGCTGGACGGTCAACTCGGCCGGATCGGCGTCGGCAGGTAGGACGTCGCGGTCGGGGATCGGCTGGACCCACGTCGCCTCCGGCAGCGCGGGACCGATGTCTGCCTCGTTCGCCGTCTGTGCTGACCCGAGACTCATGGGCCGCGCGCGCCGCTCCGCGCTCCCCAGCATGTCAAGGCACACGTTCGTCGTGATGCGGTAGAGCCAGGAGCGTAACGACGACCGGCCCTCGAAACGGTCGTAGCTCCGCCATGCCCGCACGAACGCCTCCTGTACGGCGTCCTCGGCCTCGAACGTCGAACCCAACATGCGATAGCTGTAGGCGGTGAGCTCCCGCCGGTGCTGTTCCAACTGGAACTCGAGCTCCTTGATCTCGGTTCCGGCTGAACCTCTGGTGGCTGCAAGATCAGTCATTCGCGGTGGCTCCTCATCTGCTCTCGCTGACTCCGGCCTGGCCAGGGTAGGCGCCCGCACCGACAGTT
>JBOHEP010000154.1:0-9966 GCA_050701075.1 Pseudonocardia sp.
GGTCCGACGTCGACGAGCTGGTACCTGGCAACTCACCATTGGCCACCACCAGCTGCCCCGAACTTGCAAGTCCGGACACGCCGGTTGAGCTCGTGCAGCACATTTAGACGCCAACTTGGGCTTCGACCAATGCGCCCACGCTGAACCGCTGGTCATCCCCGGTCCCATCCTTTGCGAATCCTGCCGGGGGCACCACCGTCTGACCAGCACGAACTTCCGCTGAGTTATCCACAGGATCGCCCTCGTGGAATCTCTCGTGGAATCAATCGGCGCTAGCGCGGTTCCATGCCACCCCGTCGACGCCGGCCACGCGGCCACCTCGAGTAGCTGCCGTCGGGCAGCTTCCGGGCGAAGGTCTACGCCGGTACCGACCCGATCACCGACAAGAAGCGCTACCTCGTCGAGACCTGCAAGACCGAGGCCGAGGCCCAGCAGGCACAGACGAAGATGCAACGGCAGGTCGACGAGAACAAGCAGCCCAAGTCGAAGATCACCGTCGGACAGGCCATCGAGCAGTGGCTCGACGTCGCCGCCCTGGAGCCGACCACCCGCGAGCGGTACGACGACCTGATCCGGCTCTACGTCCTGCCGACCTTCGGGTCCATGCAGGCGGGCAAGCTCGACGCCGAGCTCCTGGAGCGCTTCTACGCGCGCCTGCAGCGCTGCCGGGAGCTCTGGCACCGGCCGGGCGCGCGCCGGTCACGTCTGCCGGCCACTGAGTTCCAGCACGACACGCAAGGTGCACTACATCCTCCGAGGCGCCTTCGACCGCGCCGTGCGGTGGCGACACCTCGGCGTGAACCCAGCCGCGATGGCCGAGGCGCCGGCGCCGAGCAAGGCCGAGCCCGACCCGCCCAGCGCCACGGAGGCGGCCGCGACAACAAGATCGAGCTCGATCGCCTGTCGGTCATCCGGCGCATCGCCGACGCGCTCGACGTCACGATCGGCGACCTCGTGGCCGAACCGACGCTGTTGGACTGGACCGCCGACAGCGGCGTCCGTACCGTCCCGGCCCTACGGCAGCGTCCTCATGGACTATCGGCAGCTCACACCCCTGCTCGCCACCTCCGGCAACGGCAGCGAGCCGCCCAGCCTCGACGCGATCGAGCGCGACGTTGCCGAGGTCTTCGACGCCTACCAAGCCAGCCGCTACGGGTACGTCACCGGCCGCGTCCCGCTCGTTCTTTCCGACGCCCTGCACGCCGCGCGGGTCGTTGACACGTCCGAGTCAACGCGGGCGCATGCCTTGCTCGCACTCGCCTACCAGGCCGCGGTGTCGGTTCTGACCAAGCTCGGCGAGACCGAACTCGCGTGGATCGCCTCCGAACGCGGCCTCGCCGCGGCGCAGCAGTGCGACAACCCGGTCATGCTCGGCTCGCTGTTTCGGTCCGTCGCGCATGCCCTCCATGCGACCGGCCGATTCGGCGCGGGCGTTCAGCTGGTGGAGGCCGCGGCCGGCGTCCTGGTGCGCCGACGGCTGCTGCGCGACTTCGACGTCCACACCCTGCTCCGCCTACCCACCGGCATCTTCTACGCCGGCGGGGTGAAGGCCAACGTGCTGTTCTTCGACCGCCCCGAGCGACCGCGAGGGACACGTCTGGACCGAGACGCCCTCCGAGCGCACCGACGGAGAGCGGTGGAAGCCATACCGCCACGACGACCTGGTAGCCCGGGACAAGGTGAACCTCGACATCACCTGGCTCAAGGACCCGAGCCTCACCGACGCCGACGACGGCGTGCCGCCGAAGGTCATTGCGCGCGAGATCGTGGATGACCTCCAAGCCGCATTGCTGGAGTTCGAGGCAGTCGCCGTCGCGCTCGAAGCCTGGGCGGCCGAGCGCGCCGCGAGCGAGCCGCGGGAGGAGGACACGCCCGACTGGCTGGCAGACACGGCAGGTTGCGACCGCGACGGCGGCCGGGGTGGCACCATGTCGGGAGGAGGTGATCGGTCATGACGACGTCGGATGAGCACGTACGCGACGAGGGGTCGCTGTCGATCGAGGAACTCGCTCATCGCCAGGGAGTCACCCACATTGCCTCGGTCACCGAGCTCGCCCAGCCCAGGCTGTTCGAGTCCGACGAGGAGTACGAGGCGTTCCTCGCGGACCTCTACGCCTCCCGCCGCGCCGGCTTGGCGTGACCGCTGTCGTCGTCGACACCGACGTCGCCTCCGCGATCCTCAAGGGACGACTGCCGGACCATCTCGACCGCTTGATATCCGGGCGCCGCCTTGCGATCACGTTCGTCACCGTCGGCGAGCTGACGCAGTGGACCCACCTCCGCCGCTGGGGCGAGGCCCGACGCGCGGGCCTGCACGCGTTCTTCCACAGTGTCGTGATCGTGAACGCCACCGTCGATGCCGCGATCGTCTGGGGTGACATTCACGGCCGTCACTGGTGGCCTGCGTCGGCATGCCCACGAACAGGCCGTCGGCACCGAACCGGCGAGCGAGCACCTCCGCCGCTGCCAGCGCCGCCTCCGTCTTTCCCTCCCCCATCGGCGCCTCGAGGATCAGCAGACCAGGCGAGCCCATCTGCTCAGCGAGTTCGATCACGTCGCGCTGCGACGAGCGGGCCACCCGGTCGAACCGCAGCTGAACCAGATCGAGATCACCAGGGCAATCGGCCAGCAACTCGGGAGCCCACCCACCGCGCAACCCGAGCTCGGCCCATGCGGCGGCAGCCCGTGTCCTCGCCGCATCCATCGTCACCGCGCGGAGATCGAGAATACCGTCGAAGTTCTGGTCGTCGCTGGCGATCCAGTCAGCCATCACGATCAGGCCGGAAACAACGAGCTGCATCGCACGCCGGGGCCGCCGAACGGTATCGAACGCTGCAAGGTCGAGCTCCAGCTCGGTCGCCACCCGCTCGACGAAGCTCTGCTGAGCGGCCGGCCATGGCCCACGGCCGTGCTGGCGATGGTTCGGCCGGAGGGCACTGACCTCGGGTACACGGCCGTGATGCCCCGCGATCAGCGGGCCAGATCCATTCCTGAGCGTCGCCGCTCCACCCCGCGGCGCTCAGGCCCACCTTCACGATCTTCGCGCCGGCCAGCGTGTGGTGCCACGACCTGGACTCGTGCTTGGTCACCCCGATGTCGAAGCCCGCCGATCGGACGACAGCGGCCAGCACGTCGTCCTTCGACTGGAACGCCGGCGTCGCCTTCCCGACGTCGTGCAAGGCACAGAGCAGAGCGAACAGATCGCGCCCTCGACCGTCGCAGCATCCGTCGATCGCACGCTTGAGCACGGGCGAGAGATAGCCGTCCCACATCACCTCACCCACCGCGGCCGTATCGAGCAGATGCGCGATCAGCAGATGCATACGCCCGGCCGCGTTCGACTTCCCCCACATCACCCCGAGCGGATCCCGCACCGTCAACCCCCTGCCGGCGCCCGCGATACCCCGGACGTACCGACCACATCCCCGCCGCACACCGATTCGTTACCGCGGGTCAAGGCGCCCGGCTCGCCGTGAACACCGTGATCGCAGTCTTGCGACGCTCCGCCCCCGCTGCCACTGGTCGATCGGCTCAAACCTCTGCGCACGTCGGGGCCAGTCGACGACGAGCGCCCTACGACCAGCCTGCACCCAGAGCCCATTTTGTCCGGAAGCCATCCCGGCGTCGCTTGCTGTCAACAGCGTCGACGGCGAACGGCAACCCGTCCACCTGCAGGTTCAGGTTCGCACAATGCCAAGTTGGGGGCACCAGATTTGCAGGCCTGAGCCATACCCGCAGTTCAGAGGCCATCCACTTGGGACTCTGCCGGTTGGGGCGGTCAAGCCTCAGACTCCTGAGCAGGCGATCTAGGTTCGCATGACCGGTTCGGTTGTGCTGCGAAGATCATCGAGTGCTGAGCTTGTTCTCCGTGGCACGGACACCGTGCAACGGGGGCAAGCTCAGCGCGGCGTTCCACGACGACCGCGATGTGAAGCGCTGGAACCGCCTGGACGACATCGAGTTCTCGGCCAGATCGGGGCGATGCCCGCCGCCGGCAGGGCCTGACCGCTACCGTTATCGCTCGCCGCCCCCGCACCCGGCCGGACTGTCGGTCGGCGGGGGCCAGATCATCGGCTCCCCCGGCGTCAAGTGGAACCGCCCGGGGTGCCGGGCCACATACAGGGCTGCCGAAACCCGCTTGTTCTTCCCGGGTGGGATGTCGAGCTTCCGGAAAATGTCGGTGAGATGGTCGGTGACGGTGCCCGGGGCAAGGAAGCACTCCCTGGCGATCTCCGAATTCTTCAACCCATCGCCGAGCAGCCGCAACACCACCTTCTCCTTATCAGTCAGCCCCGGCGGCGACTCCTTGCCGACGTGACGCGCCAATGCCACGGCGAGCTGTTCGTCGAGCACCGTCTCCCCCGCGTTGACTTCCATGATCCGGGCAGGCAGGTCGAGCGCGACATCCTTGACCAGGTAGCCCACGCCCTTCTGACCGGGCCGGAGCCGTTCGGCCGGGATCGCTCCGAGAAACTGCGCCGCGCAGTCCTCGTCGTCGTAGTTGGTGTAGATCAGCACCCCGGCATCGGGCCGGTACTGCAGCAGCCACCGCGCGACCTGCAACCCCGGCAGGCCCGGCTCGCCGCGGATCGTCACATCGAGGACGGCGACGTCGAACAGCGTCGTGCAGATCAGCTGGTGCAGCTCCGTGACCGTCGGCGCGACCCCGGCCACCTCGATCCCACGAGCGTTCCACCGCTCCGACATCACGTCGGCGAACTCTCGGTTGTCCTCGAGGAACAGCACACGTACCGGCGCCTCGGGGGTCACGACGGCAGCCTCCGCTCGGTCATCGGCCCTGGCAGCACCACCCGCACCCGGGTGCCGTGGCCGTCTGGTGGCGGTCCGATCGACAGGTAGCCGCCGACCGATTCGGCCCGCCACCGCATCTGCCACAGACCCGACCGCGGGCGCTCCGGGCCGACGGTGAAACCGGAACCGTTGTCGTCCACACAGATCTCCAGACCGGCGTGGGTGTCCACCGCCGTGATCAGCACCCGTGATCCGCCACTGTGCCGTATCGCGTTCTGCACGGCCTCGCACGCTATCTGGTGCGCCGCGAACTCGATCGGCAGTGGCCACCGGCAGTCGGTGATGTCGAGCCGGACGAGGCCGCGCGACAGCGACGCGCCCCTCGTCCAGGACCTGAGGGATCTGTTCAACCCACCCGCCTCCAATCCCTCGGGGTAGTAGTTGCGCGCGATGCGTCGCACCCAGGTCTGGACGGTCGCCAGACCGTCGAGCGCCTTGTCGATTTCCGGGTCAATCTCGGGGTCGTCCGCCGTCCGCTCGGCCACGGCCCGGAGCCTTTCGACGACGGTCAGCAGCGGAGTCTGGATTTGGTTGTGGATCGCCTCTCCGATCCGCATCCGTTCGACCTGCTGCCCCTGCTCGGCGGCTTGCCGCTGCCGCTCGTGCAGCCGCCGACGAGTGATAGCAGCGAACGTCATCGCGGTGACCGCGTCCATCAGCAGTCGCTGGTAGGCCAGCTCGCGGTTGTGTACCAGCAGCACGACGGGCTGGCCGCCGAGCCGTAACTCAGTGCGGGCGTGGTCGGAGCGGCCGGGTGTCGGGAGCCGTTGCTGGTCGCGTACCCAGCTGCCGCCTTCGGGCTGGTGACGGTCGGGGACCCAGGTGAACAGATGCAGCTTCGTATCCCCCACGGCCACGCGGATCGCCGGTTCGAGGTCGTCGACCTCGCCTGCGAGTGCGCTGATCGCGTTCGACGACTCGATCCTGATCGCGCTGGCCCCGAGCACCAGCCCGACTGCGGTGCCCATCAGGGCCAGCGCGTACCCCACCAGCGCGATCCGCTGCACCTGGTGGCCACCCACCTCGGCGACGGCCGCCGCGAAGGCGGTCACGCCGGTCGCGGCGGCGGCCGTCCAGAACAGCCCGTACGGGCGCCGCACCACGGGATCGGCGCCGCGATAGTGCCGGACCGCTAGCACCGCGGTCGCCAGCGCCAGCGGGGCGCCGACCGCCGTCCCCACCGCGGCCCATACGGTGTAGTGGTTGGTCACGTCGCCGAACCCGCTTCGGTCCAGCACGGAGCGGATGCCGAGGTAGCGGATCAGCTGGATGGCGGGTGTAGTCACGTACAGCACACCGACGACGAGCCGCTCCCATTGGCCGCCCAACCGTCCGGTCGGGACGCTCAGCACCAGGTGGGCGAAGACCGCCACGTTGAGGTGGTAGAACACGAAGCCGAGCGCGTAGACCACCTCGGGCTCCGAGAACCCCTGCAAGGCACCCGCGTACCACGTGCTCCCGAGGAGCACGCACATCGGCCCCAGACGGATTCCGGGCCGCTGCACCCACAGCGCGGTTCCACCGACCACGAACGTGACGCCGACGAGGTGCACGGGTACCGCCACCCACAGCGGCTCCTGGTAGTGCATGAGGTCCCGCGCCACCAGGATCGTGATGCCGACCAGCAGCGCCGCCCCGACCACAACCGGCAGGTACTGCCGCACGGAACGGCCTCGCCGCGGCCCGCTGGCGACGACCCGATCGCCCACGCGGGTAATATAGATTGGGGCGCCCTCGGCGTTCGTCACCCGGACACGATCGCGCGCCGCGGTCGCGCGCACTACCCGTGTTTCAACGTGTGACGGGGGCCACCCCGAGTGATGTACTCGTGCCAGATCGGCAAACGAAGGAGATCACATGAGTGTTGATGCTCCCCGGAGTCTCACCGTGCGTCCGGAATCGTTGATGGGAACGCTACACCGGGCTCTCCTGCGCCTTCGCGGTGCGGCGGCACACCTGGCCGACGATACGCTGGACGAGCGGATCGTCGAGGTCCTGCGAAGAACCGCGATCGCCGAGTTCCTCGACGAGCGGCTGCTGGTCGCGGTCGCCGGTGCCCAAGGCGCGGGCAAGACGACGATGGTCTGCGAATGCTACGGCCTCGACGACACGTGGCTCGGATCCAACGCGGGCCGGGGCGAGCGCGTACCCGTGATGGTCGTCGAGAGCAAGGAGAACCCGCATGTACAGGGCTGGGCCGTGGTGCTCGACGGAGCCGACCAGGTCGTGACGCCGCTCAACCCCGCCAAATTCCATACGGCCCTGCGCGGCCTTTCCGGCGGCCAGCTGATCCTCGGCCTCACCGTGCCGCCAGCGGTGTTCGGCGTGACCGGCCGAGGATTCCTGTTGCTGCCGGGCTACGAATTCGTCAGCAACGCAACCAGGGAATGGCAGACGTTGATGCGGCAGGCGCTGGTCACGGCGCCCGACGCGGTCGTCGTCGTCGACCAGAGCCTGCTCGCGAGCAACTCCCAGGAGAAGTTGATCGCCGATCTCCGACAGAGCCTCGGGGCTGACGCCAGACCGATCGTCGTCGTCAGCAAGACCGAACGACTGCCCGCCGACGACCCTGAGCGGGTTCAACTCCGCAACCGGGCGGCCCAGCTGTTCCAACTCCTCCCCGGTGACGACGTCGTGTTGTCCGGACGCGGCGACGCCAACTACCGCAAGGTCTGGCTGCCCCGGCTCCGGGACGCGCTGGACCGGACGCTGCCCAGCGCCCGCCAGATGCGAATCCTGCAGTTGGAGCATCTGCGAACCATCGTCCGACAGCAGGTGCGGGACGTCCACACCCGCGTGAGCAACGCCGTCGTGCTGCACCCTCTCAGGGAGGAAGGCGTCGGCTACCGGATCGGTCTCGACGCCTTCGACAACGCGGCTCGCCAGGTGGCCGCCGAGTACGGCCGCTTCGTGCTGGCGGAGCTGGACCGGCACCGCCACCGGGCCTACGACCACGCCGATCGCGTCCTCGCCCGGCGGACGGAGACCAAGCAGAGCAAGCAGGAGTTCGTGTCGTTCATGACGGGAAGGGCCTACCTCTACCGGCGGGAGCTGGAGCGCGAGTTCGGCGAATGCTGGCAGGAAGCGGGCCGACCGGGTCGCGGGTTCGCGGGCAGCCACGCCACAGCCGTCACCGACGCCATCGAGTCGTCGAAGCCGTTGGTGGCCGACCTCGGCTGGAGCGTGGACAGCTACGTCACGGTGCTGCGCGACCTCCAGGCGCTGGGCGGGCGAGGCGACTCGAGCTACGAGTACAGCGACCGTCTCGAACGCAACGTAGCGCTGCTCCCGCTGATGGCGCTGGAGGCCGTCCGGACGGCTGCGGCGGCCTCGCAGCTGCTAAGCCAGAAGCCCGCCTCGCCGTCCGAACACGCTCCCGACCCGGCGGCCGCGCTGAACGGCATCGGGGAGGAGCGGCTGGCGATGCTCGCAGGCTTCGGCTCCGTGCTCGGTGCCGATCTCGGGCCTAAAGGCACGTCGGGCAGCCCGCGGGAGGTGGCCGACGCGTTGAAGGCATCCCTGTTCGGCACGGCGCAGCTGTCGCGGGCAGGCACCGCGGCGATGAGCACGCTGGGCGTGATCGTCGGCGCGGCCGCGCTCGGGTTGGCGGCGGTCAACTACGAGAACGGCCGCACACGAGGAAAAGCGAACATGGCGCGCAACATCCTCGACGCGCTGCACGAAGCGCACCAGACGAAGATCGAAGCCGAGTTCGGGCGGCTGCTCCGCCAGCTGCGCTATCAGGTCGAGTTCTCGCTGGGCCGCTACTTCGCGGTCGGCCGGGACACGGCGCACATCATCAAGGTCGAACACGCCTTAGCCAACCTGAAGGAGGCCCGTGAGCGGATGATCGATGCCTTCGACGACGCCGTCTGACATCTGGGCCGACCGGTGGACCTGGGCGGCCGACGCGGTCGAGAACGTGCGCGGCCTGCTCGCTCCCGAGCTGCGCCATCTGGTGGGCGCCGGGTCGGCCGAGGTGTCGGTGGTCCTGTACGGGCCCACCCACGTCGGCAAGACCACGCTGCTGCTGACGTTGCTCGGCGTGGCCGACGAGCACCGGCAGGAGGTGGCTCAGGTCCTGGGAGCACGCGGCAGCGGCCGGTCGGCGACCGCGGCACCGATGCGGTACCGCTGGGCGTCGCTCCCCGACAGCTGGGAGTACACAGCGGACGGACGATCGCGGCGCTGCACCGCAGACGAGCTGCGCGACCGCCTCGCCGAGCAGCGCCGAGCGTTGGACGCCGGTCCGGGCGACGGAGCCCGGCCGATCACGATCGGGCTGCCGGGCCGCTGTCGCGGGACACGGTCGGCCACAGTGCCGCACGTGCTCGACCTACCCGGAATCGACGGCGAGGAAGCGGCCGAGCGCACGGCGACGCGGCGGATGGTACAGCGCCACGTCCCGCTGGCCGACCTGGTCGTGCTGGTCGTCGAAGGGGGCAAGATGACCACGCTGGCGGAGGCGTTGCACCGTCCCGAGCTGGACTGGCTGGCCTGGCCGGGGCGCTTCCGCCTCGTGCTGACCCATAGCGTGACCAGGGCTTACGGCGACGACCGGGCCTTCCGGGACCGGACCGGGCCGATCACGCCCGACGAGTTCCGCGCAGTCGCGGTTACACAGCTGGAGACGTACCTGCCGCCGGGTCGGCTCGACGAGCCGGGCCTCCGAGAGCGCATCGAGAACATCCTGTACCCGATCGAGTACGGCAAGACCTGGGCCGAGCACGCCACCGAACGGGAGCGCACGGTGTTCGGGCCCGCGATCGCCGCGCTGATCGACGACCTGGAACACCAGGTCGACCGCACGGCAGTGGACGACAGCCGCTACGTCGCGCTGCCGCGGGCCGCACATGCCATCCGGTCCCACTACGACCGGCTCCTCGCCGAAATCCAGGATCGCGTCAACGTCCAGCGGGCGGCTCGTAACCGGACCGCAGAGCAGCTGGGCCGCCTCACCGAGACCCTGGCCAAGGCCACCGACGCGGCGGGTCGAGCGGACGAGCTCCACCGCCTCACCGACGTGTGCGCGAGCGAGCTGACGAGCCTCACAGTCGCACCCGCGACGCCGACGGCGCCGGCGGACCGGGGCCAGTGCCAGCTCGACGAGCAGCGGACCGCGGTGCGCGCCGCCCTCCGCGCGGCGACCACGGC